>DATATP010000126.1:0-24609 GCA_036268715.1 Rhizomicrobium sp.
TCTTTCGCTCTATCCCACGACATTGCTGCATCGTCGCCTGGAGAATATGGCAGAGTCCAATCGCCAACTGGCGGCGCTGGTGGCACAGCTTCAGACGAGCGAACACAATGCCAGCAGCGGCACCACGACCGAAGGCGGCTACCAGAGCAAGGACGATCTCTTCCAGCGCGAGCATTCGGCGCTGGCAATTCTGAAGCAGCACATCGGCGAGGCGGTGCAGGAATATTCCACCATGCTGATCCGCCAGGAATGCTCGCGCCCCCCCGCGCAGGTCGAATTCATGTTGTGGGGTTGGGCGGTAGCGCTGAAGGCGGGCCATTCGCAAGGGCTGCATGTCCATCCCGGCGCCAATATCAGCGGCGTCTATTACGTCGCCGCACCGCCCGGTGCATTGGAGGCGGGCAGCGATGACGGCAAGATTTCCTTTTATGATCCCAGGCCGCGCGCCAATATGAACCAATTGTCCTATCAGATCACGCGCCACCGCCAGGCGCCGATGCCGGGCGACATGTTTGTGTTTCCGAGCTGGCTGGAGCATTCGGTGGCCCCCTTCAAAGGGCCCGGCGAGCGCCTTTGCATAGCCTTCAATGCCAAGCTCATCATGAGCTAAGCGCGATTGCGATTATGCCCCGGGTGCGGCGACCGGCCGGGGCGCCGGCCGCGGCCCGGCCCGGCGGGCAAAGGCCAGGACATGCTGCACCGTCTCCTTGAGGCCGGTGGTGACGATGTCGCATTCCGTCGCCTCGATGCTGTCAAGGTAGCGCGAATTGTCTTCCGACAGGCCCCAGAAGATTGCGACGGTCACCACATCGGCAAAATGCTTTTTGAGGCGACGCACCTGATAGCGCGCATTTTTGAAGGTGCCCGGTTCCAGATAGGACACACAGACCAGCCGCACGCCATCCACCGGCAGGTTGCCGATATGGGCGGCCGACGTTTCGTCCGACGGCACAACCCGCGCGCCGATCCCATGTTTTCCCAACATGTCCACCAGCAGCAGGGCCGCGGCTTCGTCCAGCGGGCCGCGGCCGGCGACGCACAATACGGGATGCTCGCGCCAGTTTAGCGGCAATGATTCGTTTCCGGCGGCCTCGTCGTCCTTGCGATCCGCGAGATTGAGGATGAGGCCCTTGATCGCCTCGCAGATGCGGCTCTGGCGCAAGGGATCGAGCACGCCGCGATTGACGTCGGCCTGGGCCAGCATCAACGCGCGCGCCGCCACTTCGTCGTAATAGGCGGAGAGCGAGTTCTCCTTGAGGAAGGCTTCGGCCTCATCGGCGGCTTCGTCGGGATCTTCCGCCAGCATGCGCAGGTAAAGGCTCTGCTCGAACGACAACGCCGGCTGGTCGCCCAGCATGACATCGAGGAATTTGAGACTCTCCACATGCCGGCCCAGCACCACGAAGCACATGGTGAGGGGGGTGGAGAGGAGCAGGCCAACAGGACCCCAAAGCCAGGTCCAGAACACCGCCGCCACCACCACGGCGACGGCGGAAAGGCCCATGCTGCGGCCATAGAGGAATGGCTCGATCACTTGGCCAATCCCCGCCTCCAGCCCTCCATAAAGAGCCATCACCCACACCATCTTTTCCCAACCTGGGTCGATCGCGATCGCCAGAAAGAACGGGAACACGAAGGCGATCGGGACCCCCACATAGGGCACGAAGCGGAACAGGCTCGCCATCAATGCCCATAGGCCGGCATTGGGGATGCCGATCAGCAACAGCCCCGCCCCGATCACGCATCCGAAGGTGGCATTGATGCAGGTTTGGGCGAACAGGTAGCGCGCCAGGCGCGAGGCGGCCTCGTCCAGCGCCACGGTGGTGCGCTGCATGTCGTGACTGCCGGCCAGGCGCACGAAACGGTCGCGCAAATCATCTTTCTGCAACAGGATGAAGCCGACGAATACCAGCACCAACGCGACCAGGCCGAGCGGCTGCAACAGCGGCCCCAGGATATTCTGGGCGATCTCCCAGGGGCCGAGGCTGGTGCGATGAATCTCCACCGGCACCGGCTTGATCTGGGTTTCCAAGGTCTGGTTTTGGGGCAGGCCTTCGTCGGGTCTTTGGCCGCCGGTGACCTGGTCGGTCAAGCTCTGCAAGGTCTGGTTGAGCCGCTGGATGGTGTCGTTATGCGTGGCTGAACCGATCACCGACTGAATTTTGTGCGTGAGATTGCTCTGATAATGCGGCAGTTCGGACGCCAGCCCCGCAAGCTGCGAACCCACGAACATGCCGACAGCGCTGATGACGATGATCGCGACCAGCAGGCTGAGCAGCACCGGCGCGACATTGCCGAGCCGCAGGTGCCGTAGCATCGCCACCAGGGGGGCCAGCGCGAACGACATCAAGATCGCCAACGCAAGCGGTATCAGCACCGGCTGGCCGAAATAAAGGCCCACCACCACGATCACCGCAATCACCGCCACCTGGAATTTCGGGGTGAGATTGGCGCCTCCGATGGCGGGCGCGCGCGACGGGATTTTAAGTTCGGCCATGGCCCTTTATAACGCGGAAGGCCTTGGCATGTTTACGTCAGTTTGCGAAAGAAGCAGCTTGGCGCGCCGGTGTGGCAGGCGGGACCCATCTGGTCGACCTTGAGCAGCACCACATCGCCGTCGCAATCGAGCCATGCCTCGACGAGCCGCTGGGTATGGCCCGATGTTTCACCCTTGCGCCAGACCGCCTGCCGGGAGCGCGACCAGTAGGTCACCTCGCCGGTGGAAAGGCTGGTTTCGAGGGTCTGCCGGTTCATCCAGGCCATCATCAGCACCTGACCCGTGGCATGGCTCTGGGAGATGACGGGAACCAGGCCGTTCGGGTCGAACTTGACCGCCGAAAGGAAGGCGGCGTGGCTCAAGGTGTCAGTCACGAAGAGTTCCTCATGCACGTCAGGGCCTGCTCCATATCCGCGATCAGGTCGTCTACGTCCTCCAGGCCCGCATGAATCCGCAAGACCGGGCCTGCCGCGGCGAAGGGCCGGGCTGTACGCCGGATATGGGCCGGAACGATCAGACTTTCAAATCCACCCCAGGAATAACCCAGGCCAAAATGGGAAAGCCCGTCCACGAAAGCGGCCAGCGCGGCTTCACGAACAGGTTTAAGAACCAGACCGAACAGGCCGCAGGCACCCCGGAAATCCCGCTTCCATAAAGCATGGCCGGGATCGTCTTCCAGCGCAGGATAGAGAACCCGGGCCACCTCAGGCCGGCGCTGCAGCCAGCGCGCCAGGGCGAGCGCCGTCTGTTGGTGCCGCACCAGGCGGGTGGGCAAGGTACGGAGCCCCCGCAGCCCCAGGAAACAATCGTCCCCACTGGCATAAAGGCCCATGTTGCCATGCGTCTCCTCCAGACGACCGGCATGACTTTCGTTAGCCGCCACGTAACCCAACATCACATCGGCATGGCCGCCGACATATTTGGTCGCCGCCTGGATGGAAAGGTCCACGCCATGCGCCAAAGGCTGAAACAAGAGCGGTGTCGCCCAAGTATTGTCCATCAGGACCGACGCGCCATGGCTGCGGGCGCGGGCCGCGAGGGCGGGCACATCCTCCACCTCGAAGGTCAGCGAGCCGGGGCTTTCCAGGAATACTGCCCTGGTGTTCGGCTTCAGGAGTGGGCCGATGTCGCTGTTCGGCGCGAAATAGGTTGTCTCGATCCCCAAACGGGCAAGCGTCCGGTCGCAGAAATGGCGGGTGGGCTCATAGACATTGTCGCCGACCAGCAGATGATCGCCGGCGTTGCAGACCGACAAGATGGCCAAAGCGATCGCGTTAAGCCCGGACGGCGCGATCACGGCGCGCGCCGCGCCTTCCAGCCCGCAGACCGCTTCCTCGAAACTGCGACTGGTCGGCGTGCCTCTGCGGCCATAGCTGTAGGGTGCCTTGCCTGCCTTCAAGGATTCATAATCAGGATAAAGGATGGTGGAGGCCCGATAGACCGGCGTATTGACGGCCCCGAAATGCTCCCGGCTCATGCGACCCAAGGTAACAGCCTCGGTTTGCGGCTTGTCGGATTTGGCCATCAGTTTCTTTCCTCGAGATAGGGGCGCAGCGGTTTGCCGAAAGCCCAGATGATGGGCGCGGGCACCAGCGCGATGATGCCGATGAACAGGAAGAACCGGCTGTTGCTCATAGTGCTGTAGAAGGTGCCGAGCCAGCCGCCAATGAAGTTGCCCGGAAAGCTGGTGGCCAAAAACACCGCCATCATCAGTGCCGCGACCTGTGGCGGCGCCGCCTTGGAATAGAGCGACAGGCCCACCGGCGAAAAATAAAGCTCTCCAACGGTATAGACTGCGAAATAGACCAGGGTCCAGAACCAATGCACTTGGCCCGCGCCCGCCATGGCCTGCGCCCCGGCGAGAATGAAATAGGACAAGGCGAGAATCACAAAACCCAGCGCCATCTTGCCCGCCGCGCTGGGCTCGCGGCCTTTCGCTTCCTGGTGTTTCCAGAACCAGATCACCAGCGGCGTAAAGGCGAGAATGAATATCGAATTGAAGGACTGGATGTTGCCGACCGTGAGCGTGAAACTGGTGAAACCCAACGACACCACCCGGTTCACGCGGTCGACGCTCCACACTTCCACCGTGTTGCCCGACTGTCCCCAAGCAGCCCAGAACAGGCAGCCGGGGACGAACAGCAGCCCGAGCATGATGACGGCGCGCCAGTCCCCGGCACGCATGGGCGGCCGCCGCGCGGCGGCGGTGGCTTTGGGTGGCTTGTCGCGCGGCAATATCCGCAGCGCATAGAGATAGATCAGCGTACCGATCAGCATGCCAACCCCCGCCGCGCCAAAGCCATAGGACCATAATTGCCGGTCGCCGAACGCGCCGCAGATATTCTGGCCGATCAGTGCGCCCAGATTGATTCCGACATAGAAGATCGAATAGGCGCGGTCGATGCGGTGATCGCCAGGCGGGTAGAGGCCGCCGACCTGGGTGGAAATGTTGGGCTTGAAGCCGCCATTGCCCAGGATGAGAAACAACAGCGCGATATAGAAATAATTCTCGAACGCCATCAGGAAATGGCCGATCGCCATCAGGATACCGCCCGCCACCACGGTGTAGCGCCGGCCGAGCCAACGGTCGGCGAGGAAGCCGCCGACCAGCGGCGTGAAATAGACCAGGCTGGTATAGGCGCCGTAGATGGCCGACTGAAACTGCTGCGCCGTAACCAGCTTGCCATACACGCTTTCCAGGGCGTGCTTCATGGTCTGAAAGCCCACCACATGTTCGTGATGGCCGGGCAGTAGCAGAAATTGCAGGCAATAGAGCGGCAACAGCAAAACCATGCCGTAATAAGAGAAGCGTTCCCACATCTCTGTGCCGAACAGGAATGCAAGACCGGGAGGATGCCCGAACAGGTTGCGTGTCATGCGGGCTCGTTCCGCGGGCGCAGCAGCAACCAGCCATAGAGCGCTGCGACAAGGCCGGCGAACGCCAGCATGGCGAGCAGGGGCGCGGCCGCGAAGTCGGCTGCTACCACCGCGAGCGGCGCGTCGCGGCCTTCGCCGACGATCAGGCCGGCATTCAGAACCCCGAACAGGCTTTCGCCCACGATCATGCCGGAAGCGACCAGAACACCCAGCCGGTGGGCCCGGGCGCTCGCGGCTGTGAGGTTGTAAAGCCAGCCGAGCAGCGCTCCAAGCGCCACCGGCAAGGTGGCCGACATCGGCAGATAAATGCCGAACCCGGCCGCCAGGGGCGGGATGCGCAGCCAGCCCCGCCAGCGCGCAACCTCGTCCAGCGCTACGATGGCGGCCCCGATCAGCGCACCGATTCCGATATGCATCCAGTCCAGCTTGCCGCCGATCACGCCTTCGGCCAGCGCGGAAATGAGATTGGCCTGGGGCGCTGAAAGCGGCTGCGAGGTCACGGTGTGGAGATTTGCCGCGCCTTGAAAGCCATAGGCCTTGGCCAGCAGGTTGAGGACGAACGGCACCACCAGCGAGGAGGCAGCAACACCCACCAGCAGCGCGACCTGCTGGCGCCAGGGCGCCGCGCCGACCAGTTGGCCGGTCTTCAAATCCTGCAGATTGTCATTGGAGCTGCACGCCGCCGCGAACAGGATCGAAGTGATGAACAACGCCGTCGCCACCAGCGCCGTGCCGCCCGTCCGCCCGAACAGCGCCGCCAGACAGAGTGCGCAGCCGACCACCGCCAAAATGCCGACCCCGGAGATCGGACTGTTGGATGAACCGATCAGTCCCGCCATATAGCCGCAGATCGCGGCGACCAGGAACCCACCGGCCAGGGTAATCGGAATCGATATCGCGGCGATGCCGACCGCGTCTTGTGCGAGCACCGTGCCGGCCGTGAAGCGCCAGCACAGCCAGGCTGCGAGCGCGGTGGCACTCACCGCCATCACTCCGATCGCCGCCGGGGAAATATCGCGGTCGTTATTGTCCAACAGCAATCCGGCGCGCGCCGTGACCGTTTGAATCAGGCCCGCCAGGATCGGCCGCAACATCCGCACCAGCGACCAAATGGCCGCCACCGCCATCGCGCCCGCGCCGATGAAACGGACCTGGGTGCGCCAGACATCCGTGACGAATGCCGCCAGCGGTGCGTGCTGCGCCGCCATCGCCGTAAGGATCGGCACCGCGCCAGCCCAGGCGATAAAAATTCCCAGCAGCATCGCGGCACCGACCGAGATGCCGACCAGATGCCCCGCACCCAGCAAAGCGAGCGACCAGGCGAAGCTGTATCCGCTGGCGCCGGCGCCGATGCGGAAAAATCCGTCCGCTTCGTCGACCACCAGGCGCATCGCCGCCGCCAGGGCGAGAGCCGTGGAGGCGATGGCGCCATAAATCACCGCCATCAAGCCCTCGCGCGCCTCGGGATTTTGGGCGCGGGCGTCGGAGCCGACGCGCAAGACTTCGGCCCCGGCGACGCCTTCGGGATAAGGCAGGTCGGAATGGGTAACCAGGGCGCGGCGCAGGGGAATGGTGAACAGCACGCCCAGGGTGCCGCCCGCGATGCAGAGAAAGAACGAGGTCCAGAACGGAAATCCTGTCCACCACCCGATGATCACCAATCCGGGCAGCACGAAGATAATCGAGGCCATTGCGCCCGCCGCCGAGCACACGGTCTGCACGATGTTGTTCTCGCGGATATTGGAGCCGGGGAGCAGGCCCAGGACCGCCATTGAGATCACCGCGGCGGGAATCGAAGTGGCAAAGGTGAGGCCGACCTTCAGGCCGAGATAGATGTTGGCTGCCGTGAACGCCAAAGTCATCGCCAGGCCGAGGGCCAGCCCGCGCCAGGTAAGCTCCGTGCCGTCTATCAGTGTCATAGCGGTTTTAAATAAGCTCCACATAGCGCTCTTCCCGGGCGTAGGCGGTGAAGCCCAGGCGCTGGTAAAGCGGCAGCGCACGAGGGTGGTCGAGTGTGCAGGTGTTCACCGTCAGGCGCTGGATCGGCTGCGCCCAGGCATTCAGGCAACTATGATAAAGAAAGTACAAACCCAAGCGGCGACCGATCGCCTCGGGCATCAGCCCGAAATAGGAGATGTTGGCCGCGCCGGGCTTGCGGAAATCCAGTTCCGCCATGCCGGCCGGGTTTCCCTCCGTATACAGAACGTAGAGTGCATTGAGGGGATCCTGGATGACGGCGGCGAGCGCGTCGGGCGTCAGTTTCCTCCGGTCCACCCAGAAGTGGGCTTCGCCGATCGTATCGTACAGATAGCGGTAGAAATGGGTAGGCGGGTTCTCGCTTTTGAGCAGCGCGATCTTTCCTTTGGGCTGCGGCGGCGGCAGCGCGGTGGGCCTTGCTTTCATTTCCAGGAAGGTCACCGTCATCGCGATGCGCCGGCCCGCGCCGCCTGGTCTGTCCGCAGGCATCGGCTATGGGCCCGTTGCGACGGGGGCGTCGGGGCGGCCGCCCCATTCCGCCCAGGAGCCATCATAGAGCGCGACATCGGACGCGCCGATCTTTTCCAAGGCCAGCATCAAGATCGCCGCCGAGATGCCGGAGCCGCAACTGGTGATGATGGGCCGCGCGATATCGATGCCGGCGGCCGCAAAAGCGGCGCGCAATTCGGTCTCGGGCTTCAGCGTCCCGTCGGCGGCGAGCAGGCCGCGATGATGCACATTCTTCGCGCCAGGCATATGGCCCGAGCGCAAGCCGGGGCGGGGCTCCTTCTCCACGGCCGTGAAGCGGCCGGCACTGCGCGCGTCGGCAATCTGTGCGTTCCGGCCTTCCACCGCGTTCCTCACCGCCGCGAAATCGCGTGCGATGGCGGGCCTCGGGACCGCCGTAAAGATGGCGATGCCAGGGGTGGCCGGTCCCGCCTCCAGCGGCCGGCCTTCCCGGCGCCATTTCGGCAACCCGCCGTCCAGCACCGCCACCTTGTCATGGCCCATGACGCGCAGCATCCACCAGACGCGCGGTGCGGAGAACAGCCCCGCGCCATCGTAGACCACCACCATGCTGCCATCGCCGATGCCGAGTGCGCCCGCGGCGCGTGCGAATTCATTCGGCGGCGGAAGCATGTGGGGCAGGGTGGCGGTGCGGTCGGAAACGGCATCGATATCGAAGAACACAGCGCCGGGAATATGGGCCGTTTCGAACTCGGCGGCAGGATCTCGCTTGTCCTCCGGCATGTACCAGGAGGCATCGACCACCGTCACTTCGCCAAGATGCGAAGCCAGCCAGTCGCTCGAGACCAGCGGCGTCATTTGGCGGCGACCGGCTTTTCGTAAGGCACAGCCAGCGGCGCCTTCTTCTCCGCCAGCCATGGCGGGCAGGGCAACTTCTTTTCGCGCAGGAATGCAGGGTTGAACAGTTTGCTTTGATAGCGGTTGCCGTAATCGGCCAGTACCGTGACGATGGTGTGACCGGGCCCCAGATCGCGCGCCATGCGAATGGCGCCCGCAACATTGATTCCGGTCGAGCCCCCCATGCACAGGCCCTCATGCTCGAGCAGGTCGAACAGGATGGGAAGCGCTTCCTCGTCGGGGACTTCATAGGCGTCGTCGATCGGCGCGCCTTCCAGATTGCCGGTCACGCGACTCTGTCCGATGCCCTCGGTGATCGAGGAGCCGTGGCTCTCCAGGGTACCGTGTTTGATCCAGCTATAGATCGCCGCGCCCAGGGGATCGGCGGCGGCGATTCGAATATCCTTGTTGCGTTCCTTAAGCGCGATGGCGATGCCGGCAAGGGTGCCGCCGGTGCCGACGGCGCAGGTGAAGCCATCGACCTTGCCGTCCGTCTGCTCCCAGATTTCCGGCCCGGTACCTTCGATATGCGCCAGGCGGTTGGCGACATTGTCGAACTGGTTCGCCCAGATCGCGCCGTTCTTTTCCGTTCTCGAGAGCTGCTCGGCCAGGCGGCCCGACAGCCTCACATAATTGTTCGGGTCCTTGTAAGGCACGGCGGGCACTTCGATCAGCTCCGCTCCCAAGAGGCGCAGCGCATCCTTCTTTTCCTGCGACTGGGTTTCCGGGATCACGATCACGGTCTTGAATCCCATGGCATTCGCCACCACGGCAAGGCCGATTCCGGTGTTGCCGGCGGTGCCTTCGACGATGGTGCCGCCGAGCCGCAAGGCTCCCCGCGCAATTGCGTCCTTGATGATGAACAAGGCGGCGCGATCCTTCACCGACTGGCCGGGATTGAAAAACTCCGCCTTGCCCAGGATTTCGCAGCCGGTCTGTTCTGAGGCGCGATTCAGACGGATGAGCGGCGTGCCGCCGATCGCGGCGATGACATCGGACTTGATCTGCATCGGTCGAACCTAATCGGCCCGTTCCGGGGCTTCAAGGCTTTAGACTGTAGCGGGCCGGTTTCTGGGGGTGGCATTCGTTCTCGGCTGCCGTGCGGCCACCCTGGCGCACTCCCCATGGCGGAAACAGGAGATCACATGGTCGTTGACCATTCCGATCGCCTGGGCGAAGGCGTAGGAAATCACCGGTCCGCAGAAGTTGAAGCCGCGTTGCTTCAATTCCTTCGCCAGCGCCTCGCTCATTTCGGTCTGGGCGGGGACCTGGTCCGGGCGCTGGAAGCGATTGATCCGGGGCCGGCCGCCGACATGCTTCCAGATCATCTCGTTGAAACCGCCCGGTTCCTTCTCTTCGATGTCGATCCAGAGCCGGGCCGCCCTGATCGCCGCTTCGATCTTAGCCCGGCTGCGGACGATGCCTTCATTCTTCAGCAGCCGGTCGATGTCGCGCGTGCCATAGCGCGCGATACGGCGCGGCTCGAAACCGTGAAACGCCGTCCGGAAATTCTCCCGCTTGCGCAAGATAGTGATCCAGGACAGGCCGGCCTGGAATCCGTCCAGCACCAGCTTTTCATAAAGCGCGCGCGGATCGTGTTCGGGCACGCCCCATTCCCGGTCGTGATAGGATTGATACAGCGGATCTTCGCCGGACCAGTGGCAGCGGTTTTTCTCGCTCATGTCCGTCCTTCGACCGCGCCTTTTACCCCAGCCATGCAGGCCGAATCAGCGCAACAGGAATTTTTTCTGCCATCGCCGGACCCTGGGCCTCCGCCAGCCGGTCGAGGCGCAGCAGCGCAAATCCTTCGGTACCATAAGTGGAAATAATTTCACCAATTTCCGCAGTGCCGACTGCGATGGCCGTGCCAATGTCGGGAAGAGCCTGCGCGGCGGTGACGAGATAAGGCCGTTTGCGGGCGGTAGCGCGATGCTTCATGCGGGCCGTCAATTCTTGTCCCACATAACAGCCCTTGGTGAAGGAGACAGCACGGAGTTCGTCCAGGCCGCCATCCAGGGCGAAAATCTTTTCAAAACCGAAATCCGCTGCTTCCGGCACCCCAAGCGCAAGCCGGACCTCGTGATAGGCGTCCGGCCCCGGCAGGCCGGCAGGCATCTCCGCCTTCGCGCCGATGCTGCGGGGCGGCAGTGCGCCAAGCCTTGGATCGGGAAAGCTGACCGCGGAGGCGGCGCCTATCAAGCCCGCATAGACGTTGAGTTGCTCACGCGCTTCGATCTCGATCCTGGCACGCAATTTGTAGAGCCGCAGCTTCTTCAGCAACCCGTCCCGAGCTGCCAGCGGACAGTCGATCAGAAGCGCGCCATCGCCCTCCGCAATAAAAAAGTCGAACAGAATCTTGCCCTGGGGCGACAGCAGCGCACTGTAAAGCCCCATGCCCGGCTTCAGCGCCGCGAGATCATGGGTGACAAGTCCCTGCAGAAAGTCCCGCGCCTGGGGCCCTGTGGCGGCGAGCACGGCGCGATCCGTCAAATGAACCGGTTCCATCGCACCACAGGTAGTCCGGCCGGGCGACCTTGCCAAGGTGAGGGCGGGGCGGCTAAGTCGCGATATGCAGGAAACTTTCGACCTTCTCATCCGGGGCGGCACCGTGGCAACGCCGAACGGTATTGCCCCTGCCGATATCGGGGTCATCGGCGGCCGCATTGCCGCGATCGGCAGCCTTGCCGGGGCAAAAACCGTCGAGACATTCGAGGCCCGGGGCCTGCATGTGCTGCCGGGCGCGATCGACACCCAGGTCCATTTCCGCGAGCCGGGCAACGACCACAAGGAAGATCTGGAGACCGGCAGCCGCGCCGCGGTCCTGGGCGGTGTGACGGCGGTGTTCGAGATGCCCAACACCGCGCCGCCGACCACTAGCCGCCTCGCCATCGATGACAAGCTGGCACGGGCCAAAAGCCGCATGCATTGCGACTATGCCTTCTATGTGGGCGCTACGCCCGCCAATGTCGGGGCCCTGGCCGCGTTGGAAAGCTTGCCGGGTGTCTGCGGCGTCAAGGCGTTCCTGGGTTCCTCCACCGGCAGCCTGCTGCTGAACCGTCCGGACGATATCTTGGCGGCGCTGAAAGCGGGCCGGCGGCGAATGGCGGTCCATTCCGAGGACGAGGAAAGGCTGATCGCCCGCAAGCATCTGGCCGAGCGGGGCCGGCCTCAAACCCACCCCGTCTGGCGCGACGTTGAAACGGCCCGCGCTTCGACCGAGCGGGTGCTGGGGCTCGCCCGCGCCGCAGGCCGGCGGCTGCACGTCCTGCATGTGACCACAGGCGATGAGATTCCGCTGCTCGCCGCTGCCAGGGAGTTTGCCACCGCCGAGACTACGCCGCAGCACCTGACCTTGTCGGCGCCGGAATGTTATGAGCGGCTCGGCGCCTATGCCCAGATGAATCCGCCGATCCGCGACGAGACGCACCGCCAGGCCTTGTGGGAAGCGGTGCGGGAAGGCGTGATCGACGTGATCGGCTCCGATCATGCGCCGCATACACGCGAAGAGAAGGACAAGACTTATCCCGACACGCCTTCGGGCATGCCGGGTGTGCAGACTCTGGTGACGCTTCTGCTGGACCATGTGAATCAAGGCCATCTCAGCCTTGAGCGGTTCGTCGATCTCACCGCGTCCGGACCGCAGCGTATTTTCGGCATTGCCGGCAAGGGCCGGATCGCGCGGGGCTATGATGCCGACTTCACCGTCGCCGATTTGAAGCTGACCAGGACGATCGAAAATCGCTGGATCGCTTCGCGCTGCGGCTGGACGCCCTTCGACGGCATGAAGACGACAGGCTGGCCGGTCGCGACGATCGTGCGCGGAAAGCGTGTGATGCAAGACGGAGAACTGATCCTTGCATCGCAAGGCGAGCCAGTGCGGTTCGTCGAGACCCTGGCGGCCTCATCTTGACGCAGATGTCAAATTCGGGTGGCGTTCGGCCCGCATGACTCAGCGTCGCCCCGTCCGACGATTTTCGCCGGGGGCGCGCCCTCGATGAACTATATCCTGCTAGTCTGTTCCGGCGTGATCATGGGCCTGATCGCGGCCGCCCCTATCGGGCCCGTCAATCTAATCTGCATCCGCCGCACCTTTGCCTATGGCTCAGTCAACGGCTTCGTGTCGGGGCTTGGCGCAGCATTGGGCGATGGGGTGTTCGCGGCCGTCACCGGTTTCGGCCTTACCTGGATCGCGCAACTGATTGAAGGCTATTCCACCATCATCGAATTGATCGGCGGCGCCCTCTTGGTGTGGTTCGGTTACCGGGCCTTTATCGCTCCCCCCGCCTGCGCTCGGCTGGACGATGACGACCGGGCAGATAAGGGCGCTTCCACGCTGGCCCGGGCGATGGCCTCGACTTTCGCGCTGACGATTACCAATCCCGCGACCCTACTGGCCTTCACCGCCATGTTCGCCAGTTTTGGAGGCCTCGTCGGAGGGGCGGGCAGCTTTGTTGATGCCGGATTCGTTGTCGCGGGTGTGATCGGCGGATCGGCAGGTTGGTGGCTGTCCCTTACCACCGTGATCGGCCTGTTCCACACCCGCATCGACGAGCGCTGGATGCGGACTATCAATCGTGGTTCCGGCAGCTTGGTGGCGCTTTTCGGGCTGGCAGTACTGGTGCATTTGGTCATCAAACTGGCATAGCCGCGGCTCGATGCGGCGTATTTCATCTTGTGACTATGGTCCGGGCCCAGTCCCGCGCTAGAATGGGGCAGGGGGTAAGGAGACCCACGGCGGATGGAGAAGATTTCAATGCGGTTCGCGTTCTGTGTTCTTGCTGTGTTCCTTTTGGCACCTCTGACCGCGCCGATTGCCGCAAGAGCCGCGGACGATTCCCTCAGTCTGGAGGCCAATCAGACCTTTCTTGCCGCCAATGCCAAGAAGAAGGGCACTATCGTGCGCGCCGACGGGCTGCAATACCGCATCATCCAGAATGGTTTCGGCAAACGGCCCGGTCCGACTGACACGGTGGAAGTCTATTATACGGGCCGGCTGATCAACGGCACCATTTTCGACGGCACCTCGCCGGGCCTGCCGGCCGCATTCAAGGTCACCAGCGTGATTCCCGGCTGGGTCGAGGCGCTGGAGCTGATGCGCGAGGGCGACCACTGGCAATTGATGATCCCCGCCACTATCGGCTATGGCGCGCGCGGGGCGGGCGACGGCATGATCCCGCCCAACCAGACTTTGGTGTTCGATCTGCAACTGGTTTCGACAACGCCCGCACCCAAAAAGGGAGAACCGGGTTATATCCCGGACCCCAACGATAAAGACGACGATCAGCAATAGGCGTTCGGAGTGAGGGGAAAAATCTTCAGCGGCCTGCGACGCTGGTGGGGCGGCGGACAGATGCGCATCGCCATCGCGCTGGTGATGCTGGTGGGCGGCAGCGCCCTGTTCTGGACCAGCCAGGACTATCCTGTGGTCGCGCCCGATTGGGACGGGCTGGTGCGCGGCATCGGTTACAGCCCCAGCCGCCTGTTCACCGAACAGGCGCAAAAGCACGTCACACCGGAACGGATCGACAAGGACCTTGCCCAGCTCGCCCAGCTTACCAGCCGCATCCGCACCTATACGGTCGATGGCGGCATGGACAAGGTGCCGGAGATCGCGCGGCGGCACGGTCTGACCGTATCGCTCGGAATCTATCTCACCGCCGACCTGCAGAAGAACGAAAAGGAGATCGAGCTCGGAATTAAGACCGCGCTGGCCAACCGGCGCACCATCGACCGGGTGATCGTTGGTAACGAAACGCAGCTTGAGGGTTTCATCTCACCCGACCAACTCAATGCTTATATCAAGCGGGTGCGCGACGCATTGCCGGCGCGCATCAAGGTGACTACGGCGGAGCCTTGGTCGACCTGGATGCTCTATCCGGAGATCGGCAAGAATGTCGATATCATCTTTGTGCACCTGCTGCCTTATTGGGAAAATGTGGACATTCACGGGGCGTTGAAATCCATCGACGGCTACTACAACCATGTCCAGGCCGAGTTTCCCGACAAGCCGATCATTATCGGCGAGGCAGGCTGGCCGTCGGAAGGCCGCACGCGCGGGCGGGCGGTGGCCTCGGTCGCTAACGAGGCCTATTTCGATCGCGCTTTCTCGCAATTCGCGATGGACAAGGGTTGGGATTATTATCTGTTCGAGGGCTTCGACCAGCCTTGGAAGAGCCAGGGCGAAGCGGGGGTTGGCGCCTATTGGGGTCTGTTCGACGCCTCGGGCCGCCCCAAATTTGCGTTCACCGGCCTGCTGCGTACCTTCCCCGAATGGCGTAGCTATGCATTGTTCGCGGCCATCATCAGCCTGCTCCTTGGCTTGTTGATCCTGGGGCGCATGCCGCGGGTGCGCCAGACAGGCTATCTGTTCGTCGGTGGACTGATCGCTTTGGTCTCGACGGGACTCCTCACCCTGATCGACGCCACGGCCTTGGAATATATCGATCCTACCGACATCATCGCGCTCGTCGCCATGTCGCCGCTGGTGCTGCTGGCCTGTGCGGTGATCCTCACCGAAGGAATCGAGCTGGCCGCCAGCCTGTGGCGCGTGGAGCGGCGGGTGATGCTCGTGGCGATCCCGGAGAAGGCGCCGCGAGTCTCGATTCATGTACCGACCTACAACGAGCCGCCGCAGATGGTGATCGAGACGCTCGATGCCTTGGCCCGGCTGGACTATGAAGATTACGAAGTGATCCTGCTCGACAACAACACCGCCGATCCGGCGGTGTGGCGGCCGGTGGAGGCGCATTGCAAGCGGCTGGGTCCGCGCTTCCGCTTCCATCATATCGAGCGCCTGCAGGGCTTCAAGGCCGGTGCGCTCAACCGCGCCCTGGAGATGGCCGATCCCGCCGCCCGATATGTCGCGGTGATCGACAGCGACTATCAGGTCGAGCCCTTCTGGCTTCGGCGTGCGATCCCCCATTTTGCTTCGCCGCGCATTGCGCTGGTGCAGGGGCCGCAGGATTACCGCGATGCCAAGGCCAACAGCTTCAAGGCGATGGCCTATGAGGAATATCGCGGCTTCTTCCATATCGGCATGGTCGAGCGCAATGAGCACAACGCCATCATCCAGCACGGCACCATGACCATCGTGCGGAAAGACGCGCTGGATGCGGTCGGCGGCTGGGCGCAATGGTGCATCACCGAAGACACCGAGCTGGGACTGAAACTGTTCGAGGCGGGCTATGAAGCGGCCTATATACCCCAGACCATGGGCAAGGGCCTGATGCCCGACACGCTGGAAGCCTTCATGTCCCAGCGCTATCGCTGGGTCTATGGCGCGATGCAGATCTTGAAACGCCATGCGGGCGCGATGTTCTTCGGGCGTTCGGGGCTGACATGGGAGCAGCGTTATCACTTCCTGTCCGGCTGGCTGCCCTGGATCGCCGATGGGCTGGGCATGGTGGTCACTTTGGCGGCTTTGGTATGGACCGCCCTGATGTGGACTTTTCCGAGCTATATCGACGTGCCGATGCCCGCGCTATCGGGAGCGGCGATGGCCTTGTTCGCAACCAAGATGATGAAAACCTTGCTTCTCTATCCGCCCAAGGTGGGATCAGGGGTGAGGGGCGCGGCGATCGCCTCGGTGGCCGGCCTGTCGCTCACCCATTCTGTCGGCAAGGCGGTATGGACGGGACT
Organism: Rhizomicrobium sp.; assembly: GCA_036268715.1. Classification (GTDB taxonomy): domain Bacteria; phylum Pseudomonadota; class Alphaproteobacteria; order Micropepsales; family Micropepsaceae; genus Rhizomicrobium. Next base: position 16,355 of record DATATP010000126.1, read on the forward strand.
CTTCACGTCGGGGCGGCCGTTTCTGCGCACGCCCAAATGCGCCGATCCCGCCCGTTTCAGCCAGGTGTTGCGGATCATATGGCAGGAAACCGCGCTGCTGGTGTTGCTGTTGATCGCAATGGTTTCGATGGCCTTCGATCGCGGTTTCCAGGACCCTGCGGTGACCTTGTGGATGGTGATGCTGGCCGTGCAGAGCTTGCCCTATGCTGCCACCTTCGCCACGGCCAGCATCAGCACGTTATCGAACAAGAAGCCAGTGCGCGCGCCGGCACCCTTGACCCCAACCGCGCCGGAATTGTCCGAGGCGGCTTAAAGCCTCACGCGTCGAATTCGGGCGTCAAATGCAAGGCTGTTTTGCGATAGGCCGTGGAAGTCGGGGCCGCCCCTTCCTCCATTCCGTCATGAGATGCTGTTTCGATATGCTCACAGGGAATTTTGAGTTCATGAAGCGCGAGCGGCGCATCGGCATCGCGATTTTCTTTCGTACGAGCGGGCTCCGCATAAACCGGCACATCGGGGACCGGGGCAGGAAGCGCAGTTGGCGGCAATTTCGTCGGCTGCCGAGCTTCTGAATGTGCCGCTTCCGGTTCCAATTCCGCAAGTTTCTCAACGTCAGGATGCTCGGATTCCGGTTTCAGTGCAGGCGCGTCCGGCACGGCAACCGCCTCATGGATGTGATCGGCATTCGCCGGCGTATCGAAGACCGAAGGTGTGGCAGCCAATAGAATTTCTTCGGTCTGCGTGGAAGCGCTCTGTTCTGCCAGCGGCTCGGGTAATGGCCGCTCCAGCATATCATGAGGCTGTTGCCGCCCAACAGGTAGGATGTCGGCGGCGCGCTGCTCAAGCGCCGGCTCTGGTAGCCGGTCGCGGAAGCCCGCCCGCATCGGCATCGTGTTTTCCAAGCCCGCCACTTGCAACGCATAGGCGCGCAGTTGCCCGCCTCGCCAAACGGCGAACAGGCTCGCCAGAACCACCAGCTTGCTCAGAATGTGGTAGAGCAGCACGAAGGGCCGCAGCCAGGAATGATGACGGCCAGGCTGCAGCGACGTCAGGTGCCACTGAAACACGCGCGGCACATCCAACAGCACGGCATCGGCGAGTTGGTCCGCGGCGAACACGACGGCGTCTTCGGCTGACAGGGCCGCGTTGGAAACCGCCCCGCCCGTATCCTGGAACAGTGGCTCGCCATTGATGTCGGCCCGGGCATAGGTGAAGCACACCGCCGGAAAGGCGAGCAGCAACAGGACCGCGCCTATCCACACCAAATTGCGGCCGGTATGGACGCGATGGATTTCGGTCTTCTGTTCTTCCGCGACGGCGAAGCTGGTGGCGGCGATTTCTTCCTGGGCGAGGCTCGCCCGGCTTCGCAACAGGCGCGCGATGCCCCCCGAGCCGATCATCAATGCGTGGCTTTCCATGCTCGACAGCATCAGGAAGCCGGCGACGAGAAACAGCAGCGAATTCACAAAGACGATGATGGCGCCGAACAGGTGATTGCCGGTCATATGCGGGCCCATGCCCGGACCGAACGTGCCGGGAAGCAGGTGGGACAGCAGCGCGGTGGCGTTTGTCCCGGTGACGGATACCGCCCCGATCAGCAGAATATCCAACAGCAGAACCGCGCTCAGAAAGCGCATGACCGAGATATGTTTCCCCATGTCCCACCCCTATTTGTATGCGTCAGTTCACCTTGTTTTTATGACGCTCCCATACCAGCCGGGCCCGGCGGCGGCGCTAAAATGATTATTGCGAAAAATGCAGCCTACAACCTTAAGACTGACGGCACCAGCTTGCCGGGATTGAGAATGTTGCGCGGATCGAATGCCTGTTTGAGAGCGCGCATCGCATCCAGTTCCTCGCTGGACTTGTAGCGGGGCAGGATCGCGGCCTTCATCGTCCCCACCCCATGTTCCGCGCTGATCGAGCCGTGAAAGCGATTAACCATGTCGTAGACGGCCTGCTGTACCGCGTCCCACTGCGCTAGGAAAACCGCATTGTCGCCACCTTCCGGTGCGTTGAAATTGAAATGCAAATTGCCGTCGCCCAGATGCCCGAAGCTGACCGGCCGAGCGCCAGGCACGATCGCGAGCACCGCCGGAACGGCCTGGGCGATGAAGTCAGGGATCGCCGCGACCGGCACGGAAATATCGTGCTTGATCGAGGCGCCCTCCCGCTTCTGAGCTTCCGATACGCTCTCGCGCAGCTTCCACAATCGCGCCGCCTGCGCGCTATTGGCGGCCATCGCTGCATCGGTTGCAATATCGTTTGTTATCGCGCCGGCCAGAGCGGTATCGAACGTCTCGACAAGTCCTGATTGCGTACCTCCGGTCGCTTCCATCAGCACATACCATGGCGATGGTGCTGCAAGCGGATCGCGGGTGCCATCGATATGTGCCAGCACCAGGTCCAGCGCAATGCGCGGCATCAATTCAAAAGCCGACAGCATGCCGCCGGTTGCGCTTTGCATTCTCACCAGCAACGCCAGCGCAGCGGCGGGCGAAGGCACCGCGGCAAAGGCGGTGACGGCAAGATCGGGCTTGGGAAACAATCTCAACGTCGCCGCAGCGATCACGCCCAGCGTGCCTTCCGAGCCGATGAAGATCTGCTTGAGATCATAGCCGGCGTTGTCTTTGACGAGGCTGCGCAGCAAATTGAGCACCCGCCCATCTGCCAGAACGACCTCCAGGCCCAGAACCAGCGCCCTGGTCATGCCATAGCGCAGCACATGCGTGCCGCCCGCATTGGTGGCGATATTGCCGCCGATCGTGCATGAGCCTTCGGAGGCGAGTCTGAGCGGAAAGAGCAACTGCCTGTCATCGGCGGTGCGCTGTACCTCTGCGAGCGTCACGCCAGCCTCGACGGTCAGAGTCATGCCGCTCTCGTCGAGACGGCGCAGCCTGTTGAGGCGTTGGGTGGAGAGCAGCACCTCCCCGTGCAAGGGGATCTGCCCGCCGACCAGGCCGGTGTTGCCCCCTTGCGGCACGATCGGTATGCGGGTCTCGTTGCAGATCGCGAGTAACGCGGCGACCTCGGCAGTGTTGGCGGGTTTGAGCAGCAGAGGCGAGTGGCCCCGATATTTGCTGCGCCACTCCTCCAGATGCGGCGCGATCTCGGCGGGGTTTTCGGAGAAGCCCTTCGCGCCGACCACTTGTTTCAGCCGCTCGAATGTTTCGTTCATCGCGGCGCTGCCGCCCTGGCCAGCCGGTCGTTGATCGCTTCGCCAAGTCCGTGGGACGGAATCGGAGAGACCGCAATGCGTTCGGTGCTGGTATCGAGCTGACGCAGCATCGCAAAAAGATTGGCGGCCGCTTCCTTTAAATCACCGCGCGGGCTGAGATTGAGGTCGGCGCCGGGTGTGCCGCCGAAGCCCAGCAATGCCTCGCCGTGTTCGGCGTTGGAGGCGTTCAGCCGCAGCCGGGCGCGAGGCGCATAATGGCTGGTCAATTGTCCCGGGGCGCGAATCCGGTCGTCCGCCGCCGCCAGCGGTCCGACAATGGCTTCGATCTCGCGCCGCGCAATGGCGCCGGGACGCAGCAGAACCGGCTTGTCGTCGTCGAAGCCGATCACCGTGGATTCGATGCCCAGGGGCGCTCGCCCTCCATCCAGAATCACATCGACATGCTCGCCCAACTCTTCCGCGACATCGGCAGCGCAAGTAGCACTGATGCGTCCGGAGGAGTTCGCGCTTGGCGCAGCCAAGGGCCGGCCGGTCGCGCGCAGCAGCGCCACCGCCAGGGGATGGGCGGGTACCCGTAGCGCCACCGTATCCAAGCCTGCGCTTACCAGCAGGGCGATGTCGGTGTCATCGCGCCGGGGAAGTACCAGGGTCAGCGCACCGGGCCAGAAGGCGCGCGCCAGCAAGAGCGCGGCGTGGGGAAAAACGGCGTGATGGCGCCCTTCATCCATGTCGGGCAGATGCACGATCAGGGGATTGAAGCGCGGTCGCCCTTTGGCGGCAAAGATCTTGGCCACCGCCACGCCATTGGTGGCGTCGGCCCCCAAGCCATAGACGGTCTCGGTCGGAAAGGCCACCAAGCCGCCAGCCGAAAGCAGACGCGCGGCTTCGGCGACAGCGCCGGCTGCGCCGGTCGCAATCTTGTTCTGGATTTCCATGGTCCGGTTCTAGCTCTTTGCCGCCTTTGCGGCCACCATAGATCGGAGCCAACAGGAAACCGCCATGTCTCTCTCCGGCAAAACACTTTTCATCACGGGAGGCAGCCGGGGCATCGGGCTGGCGATCGCCCTCAGGGCGGCGCGCGACGGCGCCAACATTGCCATCGCCGCCAAGACGACACAGCCCGATCCAAAACTTCCCGGCACCATCTACAGCGCTGCAGCGGAGATCGAGAAAGCCGGCGGCAAGGCGCTGCCACTACGTTGCGACATCCGCTTCGAGGACGAGGTGGGTGCGGCAGTCGAAACCTGCGCCCGGACGTTCGGCGGCATCGATATCTGTGTCAACAACGCCAGCGCGATCTCCTTGACCGGCACCGAGCAGACACCGATGAAGCGTTTCGACCTGATGCACCAGATCAATGCCCGCGGCACCTTCATGGTGTCGAAAACGTGTATCCCCTGGCTGCGCAAGGCGGCGAACCCGCATGTGCTGATGCTGTCGCCGCCCTTGGATATGAAGGCGAAATGGTTCAAGCCCCATACCGCCTACAGCCTGGCAAAATATTCCATGAGCCTGTGCGTGCTGGGAATGGCGGCGGAGTTCGAAGGCGAGATCGCATTCAATGCGCTATGGCCGCGGACCGCGATCGCCACCGCCGCGATCCGCAATGTGCTGGCGGGGGACGAAGGATTGCGGCATTGCCGCACGCCCGAGATCGTCGCGGATGCGGCGTGGCTGATCTTCAACCGGCCGAAAAGCTTCAGCGGCAATTTCCTGATCGACGATACGTTCCTCGCCGAGAATGGTGTCGTCGATTTCGACCGCTACCGGGTGGACCCGACCCAGTCCTTGATACCCGATTTCTTCGTGCCCGACGAAATCCCTTTGCCCGATGGGGCGAGCCTGGAACCGCTGCGCTAATTGGCCTTCGGCTGGGGCGGACCTGGCTGCCCTGCGTTTTCGGCCGGCGGAGTCCACGGGGCGACGGCAGGCGCCGGAATGGGGATCGGGGGGCTGAACTTCCCCATCGTCAGGGTCTCGCGCACGGCGATCCGCAAGTCCGATTGCGCGCCGCCGAAATTCTGGTTCGTCAGCCAAGCCCTGACTGTCAGTAGAACCTGCGAACCGCTCAACGAATCCACCGTCACGTCTGGTGCGGGGGATTTCATCACCCGGCTGTCGGAAGCCAAGGCGGCAAGGATGGTTTCCCGGGCGCGGTGGATGTCGGCGGCCTGGTCGATATCGACCGTGAACTCTGCGCGGCGCGCCGGCTCCCGCGAGACATTGAGGATAATGCCGGAAAAGATCGTCGTGTTCGGGATCGAAACATAGACGCCATCGTCCGTAACCAGGGCGCTCCGGAACAGGCCGATCTCGCGTACCGTACCGGTGATGCCGCTGAGCACGATCTTGTCGGCGACGCGGAACGGGCGCAGCGCCAGCAGCATCACACCGGAGGCGACATTGGAGAGCGTGCCTTGCAGCGCCAGGCCCAGCGCCAGGCCAGCGGCGCCGAGCAGGGCGATCAGGGATGTGGTCTGCACGCCGAACTGGCCGAGCACGGCGACGGTAGTGATGGTCAGGATTGCGTAGCGCGCGAAGCTGGCAAGCAATGGCTTCAAAGTGGCATCGATATGGCTGGCGCGGCCGAGAATGTCGTTCACCCAACGGCCGAACCAGCGCGACAGGGTCCAGCCGGCGATGAGGATGAGGCTGGCGGCGAGGAAATCGAGCGCGGCGTTCACCACCATCACGGTCAGGGCCGGCAGCGCCGCTTTGCCGCCCGCAGCCGAGGCAGCGGCGAACAGGGTGGGCAGGGTAAAATCCGCGGCCATCACAGAGATCCGTTGCGCTGGTAAGCGGGTAAAAGATTATCCTAGGATTTGTTCCGGGGACACAGCGCATGCGTATGGTAGGACTGCCGCTTGTGCTGGGGGGCTGTTTCCGGGCGGCGGCCGCCACCGCGATGGTGGTTCCTCCCTGCGCGGGGCGCGCGATGCACCCTCCGGCGAGGGTAACGCGCGTGGACCGCAGCGGCGCGTTGATCCTGGCGCGCGACCGCGCGGTCGTTTTGGAAGGCATCCTGTTGCCGGGGGCCGAAGACGGCGGCAGCGGACGCCTGCTGGCGGATGAGACGTATGTCGCACTATCGCAACTTGCCGGTGGACCCCTCACTGTGGCGGCAAGGCCGCCTCAGACAGATCGCTATGACCGGCTTCGGGCACAGGCCTTCGGTGCGGTCTGGCTGCAGAAGGCCTTGCTGGAACGCGGCCTGGCGCGGGTGATGATCGCGCCCGACCGCAGCGACTGCGCGCCGGAGCTGTATGCGGCGGAATCGCAGGCGCGCCAGGCAAAGCGGGGACTGTGGGCTTTGCCCGCCTATCGTGTGCGGCAGGCCGCCGAAAGCCTGAAGGCCGATGCGGGCACGTTTCAGATCGTCGAAGGCAAGGTCGCCCATGTCGGTTTGGGCGCGGGGCGCACCTTCCTGGATTTCAGCCAGGACTGGCGCAATGGCTTTTCTGCCGTTATCGCCGCCGAGGACCGCAAGACCTTCCGCCATGCCCATTTCGATCTTGGATCTCTGTCGGGTCGCCGCATCCGGCTTCGCGGCACGGTCGAGCTTTTCGGCGGCCGGCCGGAGATCGCATTGTCCAACCCGGCGCAGATCGAATTATTGAATTGAACCTCTGGTCTGCGTTATCGATTTCCGGGCTTTGCAGTTGAAAGCACTGATAGAGGCGCCCGGACGGAAATCGATGCCACAAAAAAAAGGCCCGGATGTCTCCGGGCTTTTTTCTTATTGGAATCTGCTGAACGCGGGCGCGCGAAGCGCATCGCTGGAGCACCGCATTATTTTGGGTCGCATGGCGGGAAAGAACCGCTCCATGCCCTCCGCTCTTTTTAAGCCGCCTTTTTGATCAGCATGCCTTCGACACGCTTGACCGCAGTCTGTTCGTCGGTGCGTTCCACGGCGGCGACTTCCCGCGCCATGCGGGCGAGGGCCTTTTCATAGAGTTGACGCTCGGAATAGGACTGCTCGGGCTGGCCGCCGGCGCGATGCAGGTCGCGCACCACCTCGGCGATGGAAACCAGATCGCCGGAGTCGATTTTGGCTTCATATTCCTGCGCACGGCGCGACCACATGGTGCGCTTGATGCGGGCGCGGCCCTTGAGGGTGTTCAGGGCGTTGCCGACCACTTCCATCGAGGACAGCTTGCGCATGCCCACCGATTTGGCCTTGGTGGTGGGGACCCGCAAGGTCATCTTGTCCTTCTCGAACTCGATGATGAACAGTTCGAGTTTGAGGCCGGCGACTTCCTTCTCTTCGATGCCGGAAACCTTGCCGACGCCGTGGGTCGGATACACGACATGATCGTTCGCCTTGAACTCGTGTTTTCTATTCGAGTTGGCGGGAACCTTCTTGACGGCAATTATGGCTGGTTTGCTAGCGGAGGGTTTGGGGGCGGTCATCTTCTACTTTCCATGGCGCTTGAGCGCTTTTGGTAGCGAACGGGAGAGAGCCGCCGGAGGGGGTGCCGGACGGGCGCATTTCGCCACAATTCTGAACCACAGAACTGTATCACGGGTCCGGGGAAAAAGGAAGGGAAATAGTGTCAAACCGTTGAATCTGCAATATATATCCGATTCTCGGCAACAATCTGTCGCAAAAACACAGCTTTGCGACATGGCTCCGATTCTATCCCGGGGCCGAGCGGGAAAAAACGCTTATGAGCCGGTGCCGGGTTCCTGCGAGAAGAACTTCTCATATTTGTCCGGTACGCCCTGCATCTCCTTGGCGTCGCCGGGCGGTTCGCCCTTCTGGCTGATATTGGGCCAGACCTTGGCATATTCGGCATTGAGCGAAAGCCATTTTTCCAGCCCCGTTTCGGTGTCGGCCTTGATGGCCTCCGGCGGGCATTCCGGCTCACAGACGCCGCAGTCGATGCACTCGTCGGGGTGGATGACGAGCATATTCTCGCCCTCATAGAAGCAATCCACCGGGCAGACTTCGACGCAATCCATGAATTTGCATTTGATGCAGGCTTCGGTGACGACGTAGGTCATGGGGCGCTCCGACAAACGGACGGGGGGTGTGCTTAAGGCGGGGCGCGGGCTTAGGCAAGCCTTCAGTCCGCGA
>DATATP010000127.1:0-4298 GCA_036268715.1 Rhizomicrobium sp.
CTGGAAAAGGCGCGGTCCTTGCGGCCCTATGACGGCTACATCGTGGACAGTGTGGGCTGGGCCTATTACCGGCTGGGCCGTTACCAGGATGCCGCGAATACCTTGGAGCAGGCCGTGTTGCTGGTGCCTGGCGACCCGACCATCAACGATCATCTGGGCGACGCATTCTGGCGAGCGGGCCGGCATATCGAGGCGCGCTTTCAATGGAACCATGCCCTCGCCTTCGCCGATGGGGACACCGACAAATCGGCAATAGAGCAGAAGCTCAAGACGGGGCTGACGGGGTGAAGCTCCGTTGCATGTGCTTGCTCCGGAGACGACAAGCGGATCGTGCGGGAGCCAATTGCCCGTCCGGCGGTTGATAGAAGATGATCTGCGAATCCGCTTGGGCCAAGGTCAACCTGTTTCTGCATGTCGGCGACAAACGCCCCGACGGCTTTCATCCGCTGCAAAGCCTGGCCGTCTTCGCCCAGATCGGCGATGCCTTGTCGTTCGCACCGGCTTGCGGATTGTCCTTCAGCCTGGACGGGCCCTTCGCCCCATCCTTGGCAGGCGAGGGCGACAATCTGGTGCTGCGGGCAGCCGGGGCCTTGCGTCCGGACCCGCGGGCGGGAGGCGCGGCGATCACCCTCACCAAGAAACTGCCCGTCGCCTCCGGCATCGGTGGTGGCTCGGCGGATGCGGCGGCGACTTTGCGCGGCCTGCGCGCGCTTTGGAATTTGCCGCTTGACGATTCCAAGCTGTGCGAAATCGGCGCCGGGCTGGGTTCGGACGTTTCCGTCTGTGTGGCGTCGGCACCCGCTTTTCTGGAAGGCCGCGGCGAGATATTGCACCCGTTGGACTGCCTGCCGCGCCTGCCCATGCTGCTGGTCAACCCCGGGGTGGGGGTGCCGACCAAGGATGTGTTCGCGGCTTTGCAAAATCGTAGCGGGGTCGAGTTGGCGCTGCCGCAACGCCGGTTCGCCGATACCGCCGACCTGCTGCGTTTTCTGGAAACCACCCGCAACGACCTGGAAGCGCCGGCGCGCATTCTGCAACCGGTGATCGGGAAGGTGCTGGGGGCGCTGGCGGCGCTGCCCGGAGCGCTCCTGACCCGCATGTCCGGCTCGGGCGCCACCTGCTTTTCGATTTTCGCCGATGATGCCGGCTGCGCCCGGGCCGCCGAGACGCTTCGCGCGGCAAATCCGGGCTGGTGGGTCGAAACGACATTCGTACCCGAATTGGGTCTTGTCCATGAAGAAGAAGGCCAGGACATTGGCCCGACATCTGACGGTCTTTAGCAGTAGCGCGGTTTCAAGACCGCGGACCGCTATCTAGATCAATAGGCCCTTTCCACACAGAAATCGGCGATGTCCGACAATGCCTGGCGGATATCGCTGTCAGGTAGCGCACACAGCGGCGCCTTGGCGAGATCGGCGTAGCTGCGGGCGCGGCGCATGGTTTCCTGGATCGCGCCGGTTTGCTCGACCAGGGTGATGGCGCGGTCCAGGTCGCTTTCGGTCTGGTTGCCGGTTTCGATCACCCGCTTCCAGAACGGCCGGGCCGCCGTGTCGGCGCGCGCATAGGCCAAGATGATCGGCAAAGTCATTTTGGCTTCGCGGAAATCGTCTCCTACCGTCTTGCCCATCAACGCCTGGCGGCCGGAATAGTCGAGCGCGTCATCTACCAACTGGAAAGCGATTCCGAGATTGTTGCCGTAGGATCTGAGCGCCGCGACGAACTCCGGGCCGCGCCCGGTCAGCACCGCGCCTGATTCCGCCGCCGCCGAGAACAAAGCCGCGGTCTTGGCGGACACGACGTTCAGGTAATGATCCTCGGTGGCGGCGAGATTGTTGGCGGATTTGAGCTGCATCACCTCCCCTTCGGCGATGATCGCGGAAGCCCCCGCCAGGATGTCGAGCACGGCGAGATTGTTCGTCTCCACCATCAGTTGGAAGGCCCGGGAGAATAGGAAATCGCCCACCAGCACGCTCGGCTTGTTGCCCCACATCAGGTTGGCTGACACTTTGCCGCGGCGCAGGGCACTTTCGTCCACCACGTCGTCATGCAGCAAGGTCGCGGTATGGATGAACTCGACCGCCGCGGCCAGCCGCACATGATCGTCGCCGCGATAGCCGCCCATCCGCGCCGCAGCCAAGGTCAACATCGGCCGCAATCGCTTGCCGCCGGAATCGATCAGATGCTTGGCCAAATCGGGAATCAGAGCAACTTCCGAACCCATGCGCGCATGGATCAGCCGGTCGGTGACAAGCATGTCCGTGCTCACCAGAGCATGGAGTCTTTCGACAGGGGATACCCCGGCAGTCTGCGTGGGGGCTTGAGCGTCTTTCAGCATGTCTTGCCTTTTGGGAGCGGAGAATACCGGGGCGGCTCGGGCCAGGGCAAGGTACGGGACGGGATGTCGCGCCCCTCAAATGTGGGTATAACGAGCCATGCGCGCCGTTCTGAAAAGCAACAACCCGGTTCTGCTCAGTTACGCCACCGACCTGCTGGGGCAGGAGGGGATCGAGTCCATCATCTTCGACGAAAATGCCAGCGTGATGGACGGCAGCATGGGCTTCCTGCCGCGCCGGCTGATGGTGCTGGACGAGGATTTCGCCAGGGCCGACCGGCTGCTGCGACAAGTCGTTCCCGAAGAAATGCCGCAAGCGTGAGTGAGGCCTTTCTCGATGGCCGGGTTCGGGTGGCGCAGCCCGTTAACGGCTTCCGTGGCGGGCTGGATGCGGTGATGCTGGCGGCGGCAGTGCCGGCGCGGGCAGGCGGGCGCGTGCTGGAGCTCGGCGCAGGAGCGGGAACCGCCAGCCTGTGTCTGATGGCGCGCGTCCCCGAACTGGCCCTGGTGGGAGTGGAGATCGATCCGGCGCTGACGGCGTTGGCTGTTTCCAATGCCCAGGCCAATGGCATGCCGGCGCGCTTCGTCACCGCCAATGTGTTCGCATTGCCATCCGAACTGAAACGGGATTTCGACCAGGTCTTCTGCAACCCTCCCTTTCACGGTCAGGGGCAACAGCCGCCGGACCCGGCCCGCGCCACAGCCTTGATGGATAAAGGACAGTTGGAGGGATGGTTGAAGCTGGGGCTTCAGCGTACCGCATCCGGCGGCTTTTTCACCGCCATCCTGCGCGCCGACCGGCTGAGTGAAACCCTCTCTGTCTTGCCGGAACAGGGTGTGACGATATTTCCTCTTTGGCCGCGGGCGGGCGAGCCGGCCAAGCGGGTGATTGTGCAGACTCGGAAGGGCTCTCGCGCGCCGTTCGCCTTGCGGGCGGGGCTTGTTCTGCATGATGAGACGGGGAGCTGGACTGCGGAAGCCGATGCGGTGCTGCGTTGCGGCATGCCGCTTGCCCTGGATTCTGCGCCTCTGTAGGGTCCGCCCGCTTCCAACCTAGGCTGATCGTGCCCAAAGCCCGCACCTTCCAGGACCTTATTCTTACGCTTCAAAATTATTGGGCGGCCCAAGGCTGTTTGATCCTGCAGCCATACGATAATGAGATGGGTGCGGGCACATTTCACCCCGCGACCACTTTGCGCGCCCTTGGACCCCGGCCCTGGCGTGCAGCCTATGTCCAGCCCAGCCGGCGGCCCAAAGACGGGCGCTATGGCGAAAACCCGAACCGCTTGCAGCATTACTATCAGTTCCAGGTGATCTTGAAGCCTGCGCCGGAGAATGTGCAGGAACTGTATCTGGGCTCGATCCGCGAGATCGGGTTGGACCCGATGCTGCACGACCTTCGCTTCGTCGAGGACGATTGGGAAAGCCCGACTTTGGGCGCCTGGGGCCTGGGCTGGGAAGTGTGGTGCGACGGAATGGAGATCACCCAGTTCACCTATTTCCAGCAGGTGGGCGGCATCGACTGCGATCCGGTGGCGGCCGAGATCACCTATGGCCTCGAACGGCTTGCAATGTATGTGCAGAATGTCGAGTTCGTCTATGACCTCGCCTTCAACGAGCAGTTCCGGTACGGCGAAGTGTTTCACCAGAGCGAGCAGGAATTTTCCGCCTACAATTTCGAACTGGCCGATACCGAAATCCTGTTCCAGCATTTCAAGGACGCCGAAAAACAGTGTCAGCAATTGATCGGCGGCAACCGGAAATTCGCGCTGCCCGCCTATGACCAATGCATCAAGGCCAGCCATGCCTTCAACCTGCTGGATGCGCGCGGGAATTTCTTCGGAGAACAGTTCGAGCAGAAGATCGGCCATCACCCGACCTCCTTTTCTGGAAAGCGGGGCGTGTACGCGCCCATCGGCGTTTCCAGCCAAGCTTCGCAGCACGCCTTCGCCAGCGCGCGCACGCG
>DATATP010000128.1:0-25496 GCA_036268715.1 Rhizomicrobium sp.
TAGGGGATAAGAGAAGTAACGGTATTCTCCTTTCTCAAATCCGTGACGAGCCATCACCACCCGGCTGCGAAACCCTTCCTCCGCTTGATAAAGGCCCGCAATCTCGTCGGCATGAACATCCGATAGAAGCCCCGGCAAGACTGCCCAGCCCTGGGTGTCCAGGTGCTTGGACACGTTTCCCCAGTCGATTGTCGCGTCACCAGCGAACATCGCATTACTCATTTGATTTCGTCCTGAAAGAGCGGGCGTCGACCGAGGCGTCTGCCGATCTAAATTATGCTGTTTTGAGCGCCTTTTCGCGGTCAAGCAGCTTGGATTTCCGCTCGACCCCCCAACGGTAGCCAGAGAGTCCACCATCATTGCGCACCACCCGGTGGCAAGGTATCGCGACTGCAATCTTGTTGGCCGCGCAGGCCCCCGCAACGGCGCGTGTCGCCTGTGGTTCGCCCAATTTGCGCGCAATCTCCGAATAGGAGGCTGTTTTGCCAGACGGTATGCCGGCCAATGCCTTCCAGACCCGCTGTTGAAATGCTGTGCCGCGGACGTCTAGCGGAAGGTCGAACCGGCCGGTGGGGGATTCGATATATCCAACCACTTTTGCGACCAGGGCTTCGAAATCCGCATCCGCACCGACCAGCGTCGCTTTGGGAAAGCTGTCCTGGAGCTCCTGCACCAGCTTATCCGGGTCTTCGCCCATAAGAATGGCCGCAATGCCTTTGGCGCTTGTCGCCACCAAAATAGGGCCCAGGGAGCTCTCGCCTACTGCAAAATGAATTTCTTCGCCTGCGCCTCCGGCGCGAAAGCTTTTGGGTGTCATACCGAGAACCTTTCCTGCCGTCTCATAGAAGCGGCCGCTGGAGTTGAAGCCGGCATCATAGACGGCTTCAGTTACGCTGTTGCTGGTCGTCAATTCTGAGCGGACCCGCTTGGTCCGCATTGCTTTGGCATAGTCGGCTGGTGTCAGTCCGGTCGCGGCTTTGAAGACCCGGTGAAAATATCCAGGGCTCAAGCGGCCCCACGGCTACGCGGTCCTGCCTGTCTTCTTTCACAAAGCCGCTGGGGATTCCTTGAACCCCCAACGGCTTGATGCGGCCAGTTTGCACCGAGTGAACAACAGCTGGCTCACGGTCAGGCATACCAAGACGCCTAGGCTGCGGACGAAGCAGGCTCGACTTTCGGGAAGTCGATAGGCGTCTGGGCGGCGTTATTCATAAAATTCGTCATGAGATATTGCGCCGACAAGCCGATCATAGCGACGATGTCGCCGTCGCTGTATCCAGCCGCACGAACGTTCTCAAGATCTTTGTCGGTCACATTGCCCCGGTGTTCCACCAAATCACGGGCGAAAGCCGCCGCGGCCGCCCGCTTGGCGTCCAAAGAATGGCCTTTGCGATTGTGCGCGATCTCTTCAGGGGACAATTTTGCGAAATTGCTGGCGATATAGGTATGGGCTGCCAAACAATAATCGCAGCCGTCCACCTGAGACACTGCGAGTGCTATGGCGTCGCGCGTCTTAGCATCGAGGGTTTTGGCCAAACTTGCCTGCAACTGTGCCCAACCATTGAGCACATTCGGGTTGTTGGACATTAAGCGGTGGAGGTTGGGCACAAAGCCCAGGAGCTTGTGGACGTTGTCCAAGACCGGTTTGGCGTCGGCATGGGCATCATCGCGGGCGGGAATGGAAATCCGAGACATTGTAATTCTCCTGTGGTGGAAAGAGTTCAGTCGACGAGATGCTTCCAGTGAAATCCGATCATTTTGCGCGCAACGAATTCCACGTTGTCGTTGACGGCAAAATGCCCGGACTTCAGGCGATGGATTTCAGCGCCCGGAATATCCTCGACGAAGGCGTCGGCGCCCGCGGGCGCGAAGAAAATATCGTCACGGCCCCAAAAAACGAGCGTCTTCGGCTGCCGCTCCCGGAGCATGGCCCGCCAGTGCGGATATCGATCCGCCGCCGTCCGGTGATCGTACAGAAGGTCAAGCTGAGCTTGCCTTGTCGTCGGCCGCTCGAGGAAATAAGCGTCCATGTTCCAATTGTCTGGACTGATCTCGGCGGGATTTTCGTGTCCCTGGGTATAAATCTGCCGGATCATCTCGGGTTTGAGATATCCACTAACGGCCTTTTCCGTGTCCGCGGAGCGGCTCAGCCAGTATGGCCCGCACACAGCGCGCCACGCAGCTGTGAGATGATTCCCAGAGATGTCGGCATTTTGAATAATGAGCCAGTCTACCCACTCAGCTTGATGCTCAAGAAGATGAAGTCCAACCGGCCCGGCATGACCTTGTACAAATAAGCCAAATCGGGTGAAGCCCAATTTCTGCAGCAGGCCGCTAAGTACGGTGGCTGCGTAGGCCGACGTATATTTCGGCTGGCCGTCCGGCAGGGGCGATAGGCCGAAACCCGGTAAGTCCGGGGCGATGATGTGGAAATGGTTTTCCAGTGCGGGGATCAACTCACGGTATTGGTGTGATGATGTCGGGAAGCCGTGTAGGAGCAGCAGCTTGGGATAGCTGCGGTCTCCAGCCTCGCGGTAGAAAACCTCTACCCCCTTCACCGTAGCCGTTTTAAACTGCATGCCCGATCTCCGCGCGGCCTTTTCATCGTGTCGGGGACTAGATAGACCCTGCCGGAACACAGTATAATCCCTAAATAGCTGGAAGCACGTTCCCGAAAAGTGGGAGGAACATTTGGACCGATTAGACGCCATGGCTGCCCTGGTAGCGGCCGTCGAGACTGGCAGCCTCTCGGCAGCCGGTCGTAAACTCGACATGCCACTGTCGACGGTGAGTCGAAAAATCTCTGAGTTGGAAAGCCACCTGGGGACACGGCTGCTGGTCCGCAATACGCGCAATCTCACGCTGACGGAGAATGGCAGCGCTTACCTCGCCGCCTGTCGGCGCATTCTTGACGACGTGTCGGATGCTGAGCGCAAAGTCGCTGGCGAATATTTGACACCCCGCGGCGATCTTGTCCTTACCGCGCCGTTGGCCTTTGGGCGTCTGCATGTTCTGCCCGTCGTCAACGCGTTTTTGGCCCAATATCCCGATATCAACATCAAGCTGGTTCTGACGGACCGCAATATCCATATGGTCGACGATATGATCGACATCGCCTTGCGGATCGGTGACCTGCCAAATAGCAGCATGATGGCCACCAAGGTTGGCGTGGTTTCTCGCGTAACCTGTGCCAGCCCGGAGTTCCTGGCAGCGCAAGGTGTCCCAAAAGTGCCTGCCGATGTTTCCACGATGCCCTGCATCACCATGTCGATTCTGGCGGGCGGTCCAAAGTGGATTTACGTGATGCCGGGTGCGAAGCGGGAGGTGTCCGTACCCATTCGTTGTCGGCTGGAGGTCAATTCGGCTGACGCGGCAGTACAAGCCGCTATTGCCGGCGTCGGGGTGGTTCAACTTCTTTCCTACCAGGCGGCGGAAGCCGTGGCGGCCGGCAAGCTCCGCGTTATTCTGCGGAAGTTCGAGCGAACGTCTATTCCAGTGAATCTGGTGCATGCAGGTCAAGGTCTTTTGCCGATCAAGACGCGCGTATTCTTGGAATACGCGGCGCCTAAATTGCGGAAATCTCTGGCCGCTTAAATCCATGGATTTGATAGCTGCGGGTTATGGAGCGAAATAACCACAGCGCATAAAACCGATGCCCCCCAGCCGATTGTCATCGGGCCGCACAGACATAATCCTTGCAAAGGCGGCGGCCATTGGTCGCCTGGATGCAAGGGGATGGCAAGTTGTCCGCTCGCGCTTCCTCCGCCGGTTTATGAGGATCGCTTCATGCTGCAGGTTGCAAACACCTATCCGGACCTGAGCGTGTTCATCACGCCGGAGTTGTCCCGCCGGCCATCGCGCTCTGTTGATCTCAGGTGCGAGAAAGTCGCCATCCATGACCTGGCAACTCACATGCTTGAGGCGCCGCAGCAGATTTTGCCCCGGTTTGTTGAGCTGGCGATGGAGGTGGCGCAAGGATCTTCAGCCGGCCTCAGCATTTATGAATCGGGACCGCCCGAGGGTCTACGCTGGCACCATCTGCGCGGCCGACTTGGTTCTCTCACAGGGACAACGATTCCCAAGGCCAGCCCATGCGGCATCGCGATGGACGGGACCGGTCCCCAGCTCAGTCACTACCCGGAACGGGTGTTTACCTGGATCAAGGACGCCGGAATATCTCTGCCGGAAGTGCTTCACATCCCCCTGTACCTCAATCGCAAAAAGGCGCTTGGGACCCTTTGGGTGGTTGCAGATAACCCTGGCCATTTTGACGCCGAACACGCCCGTGCGACAGAAGAACTGGCGTCCTTCGTCAGCATCGCTTTGCGGATTATGGAAACCGAGAGGCGGTTGAAGGAAGCCCTGGTGGAACAGGAGACCCTCGCCTCAGAGATGACCCATAGGGTCAAAAACATTCTCACGATTGTCGATGGCCTTCTTCGGGTCTCCGCCAAAAGCGCGGCCAACCCAGGCGAACTGGTTCGGGCCCTTTCTGGACGCCTGCAAGCGCTCGCCGCCGCCCAGGCCCTCGCCCATGATGGCCGCCGCGGCCCGAACCAAGCTTCGGGCAGTGACCTGCGCCAATTGCTGGTTGATATTCTCAGCCCCTACGCTCCCGGAAAGTGCGATGAGGACAAGCGCATCGTCTTGACGGGACCCAAAACGGTCGTCGGCGAAAATGCGGGCCAAAGTCTTGCCCTGGTATTTCACGAATTGGCGACCAACGCGGTCAAGTACGGGGCCCTGTCCGAGGGTGGCGGGGAAGTTGCGGTCAGTTGGATGGCAGATAGCAAGGACGTCCACCTCACTTGGACAGAGCGCGGTGGGCCGGCTGTAGTGGGGGCTCCTGGTCGGACCGGGTTCGGCAGCAAATTGATTAATGACACGCTGGCGCGGCGGCTGGGCGGCGTTATCGACTTGGCTTGGAGGCCAGAAGGACTGCAGTTGATTGCGCATATGCCGGTCGCGGGCATGTCGCGCTGAGTCAAAAATGTTTGCGACCGGCCCTTCCCGAAAACGCCCAGCGCGGCAATTCCATTCGGACTTGCTCGTGCGCTCGGCTAAACTTGGCGCAGCTGTGGGAAGCCCGGATAGTGCCGACTGTGATCACCAGATTGGTTTTCCAGGCCTGGCTTGGTCAGAAGTCCCCTTGGCGCAACAAAGCTGGTGATGCGCCGTTTGGGTTTCTCATTCCAGCTGATGTTGAAAGCCGTCCATTTTGGGAAAAACTGGAGATCGCTGTAGGGAAGGTTGTCGTGGATCCACCACGCCATACCCTGCCATGTTGCAATCTTGCCAACACGATCTGCTAGCCACGGCACGATAATGGTGGCCATGGCACCGATACCGCCGTCTTCGGATCGCTGATCCCAAATATGCCGGCCGCGGTCATATTCGTTTCTTGCGCAGCTGCTATATTGTTTGTTTCCGAAAGCATTCAACTCGGCCGAACGAAAGCCAGACCGAATTGATATTCGTCCGAAGGTCGCCTGCAGCGGCTCGAGCAAATGCTCGCAGAGACCTTGTCCAGCCTTGATGGCAAGGTCCGGATCATCTGGCACGTTGCGCATGCCATGCATGACCGCGATTTCGCTGTATAGGAATTCTCGAAAGAAAAAATGTTTCGAGAGGCGAACGCGCCCCAGGTTTTCTAGGCTTGCGACAGTCTGAGGCTTTCGCACGAGATTTCTCCTGGAGAGACGGTATGGTAGCGGGACCGACCCATACTCCCAAGAACAGACCCTGCACGGGCTCTCGATTTGTGCGCCCGGTGGCTATGAAATCTATTCCTAAGTACCCTCTCTGTTCGGCTATATCTAGGCAAAAGCCCAAGGAGACTGCGCGTCATGGAGCCCGCGAAAATCGACGCCATCGTTTTGCACGCCACCGGAAAGGGCAGGTTTCAGGTCGAAGCCCAGAATGGCACTTCCACGATCCTAGTGGATGAGCCCGTGGCCTCCGGCGGTACGGGTCTTGGACCGAGCCCTTATGATCTTCTGGCGACGGCGTTGGGCGCTTGTACCCTGATGACCATCCGTCTCTACGTCGAGCGCAAGGGCATTCATCTGGAGGACGCGAAAGTCCGTGTCAGCCATTCGCGCGATGCGCTGCACGGCAAGGACAACTTCAAGCGCGAAATCCTGCTTCAAGGCGACCTTACAGACGAACAGCGCACCCGGATTCTGCAAGTCGCGGACCGCTGCCCCGTTCACATGACCATGACTCGAGGTTCGGACGTTTCCACATCCGTCATCACGAACCAGGCGGTATTTGACGGCCAAGCCGTGCCGGATTGCCAGCATGCAGGCGATATGAGCGAAGCCTGTGGCTGACACGCCATAACCAGCGGTTATCATGTCAATTACCATGTGGAATCGTAACGGCGGCTGGGCTCGCGCATCATTCCAGATGGTTATGAAGGCCGAAACGCCGGTAGTAGCCCCGCATTCGCCACGGGCATCTAAAATGGCGAACATTACCTGAGGGCGCCCTATGGCAATCCGCCTCTATGATGCAGTGATTCCCCAATACCTGCAGATGCTGGGTTCGGTGGACAAGCTTCTGGATAAAGCCGAAGGCTGGTGTGAGGATCATCACCGGCCGCCCAGCGACGTCCTCGAAGCGCGGATCCGCGAAGACATGCTCCCTTTCTCCTATCAGGTGAAGTCGGTCGCAACCCACTCCTGGTGGGCAATACAGGGCGTGCGCCGCGGCAGCTTTAGTCCCCGGCGCACAACCGCGCCCGACAATTTCGACGACCTGCACGCCGAGATTCGCGGAGCGCTGGATGAAGTGGGAAAGGTCACCAAGGCGGAAATGGATGCATTCGTCGACCAGGATATGAAATTTGTGGTGCGCGGGCACGCGCGCCGTTACACCGCCGACAAATTCCTTCTGTCCTTCTCTCTACCGAATTTCTATTTTCACGCGGCTACGGCCTACGACATCCTCAGGTCGAAAGGTGCGAAGATCGGGAAGAATGATTTTCTCGGCGATGTTCAAAGCCTGGACTAGTCAGCCCAGCCCGTCCGCCTGGTACGGTTCCAGACGTAATCCCCGCGCTTCGCTCCGTTCTGCGTAGATCCGCCGGCCTAAACGGCGCGGAAAATCCATAGAAATCTGTCATGCCGGTGCGGGACTCGATTATGCTAAAATGTTGTCGCTTCACCGTAATTTCACCGCAGGGATTGATATTTGCCATCCCTCGACGCGTCCATGTCTGTTGATTCGCTGGGGACGGTCCACATCGTCGATGACGATGATCTCTTGGCTGGTGCACTTTCTAGTTTGCTACGTTCGGTCGGTCACACCGTCCAGTTGTATGGGTCCGCAGACAGCTTCCTGACCGCCGAATTGGGCGGCGGTGCATCCTGCCTTCTCGCCGACGTTCGGTTGCCTGGGATCAGCGGTCTGGAATTGCAGGAAACGCTTCGCCGCACCGGTCGCGCAATGCCAATAATTCTGATGACGGGCTTCGGCGACGTGCGCATGTCTGTCCAGGCCATGAAGGCAGGCGCGATCGACTTTCTGGAAAAGCCGTTCCGGGATCAAGATTTGCTGGACGCAGTTTCGGTAGCCCTAAGCGTGGCCCGAACCGCGCGCGTAGGCGACAATGATCTCCCAGAAATCCGGACCCGCGCGGCCTCACTTACTCCCCGTGAGCGCGATGTCTTCACGCTCGTGGCCGCCGGCGACCTCAACAAGCAGATCGCGGCCAAGTTGGGCGTCCAGGAAGTGACCGTCAAAATGCACCGCGGCGCCGCGATGCGCAAAATGGGCGCCCAATCCATTGCAGAACTGACACGTATGGCGGCTCTTCTGGAGCGCAGCCCGCGGGGCTGACCGGCAACCTATACCAAAGTACAGGATACTCCCCGACCACTGTTGAATTGTCGGCCTGTGCCTCGAAGCGCACCTTTGTCGAACACCGAAGGGGGGCTTCGGTCAGGATGAGGAGTAGCGCTTGAACAACACACTCGTCTGCGTCATCGACGACGATGAGACTTTCCGGGGCGGGTTAGCCGATCTGCTGCGGTCCGGAGGCTATGCGGTTTCACCGTTTGGGACCGCTGAGGAATTTCTGGCGTCTCCTCAATCCGAAACCGCCAACGGCATTGTCGCCGACATCGAAATGCCGGGCATCTCGGGCTTGCAGATGACAAAAAACCTGCGCGAACGCGGCGTTGAAACACCCATCATCATGGTGACCGGACACTTCGGCAGCCATTTGCGGGATGACGCCAGGCTGGCCGGCGCCCAGGGGTTTTTTCAGAAGCCTTTCGAAGCCGCCGACTTTATGAAGCAGTTGCAAGATCTCATGGCCCCACCCCCCACACGCGCGCCGGCTGTTTCAGCCGGTTAAGCGCCCTTGCGGAAGGAGACGTATCGAGGATGGAATTGAACCAGATACGGTATTTCGTTGCTCTATCGCACTCGCTCAACTTCACGCGCGCGGCGGAGCAGTGCAACGTCTCACAGCCGGCGCTGACCAAGGCGATTCAGAAGCTGGAGCATGAACTTGGCGGCGAGCTCGTTTATCGCGAGCGCCACCTCACCCAGCTCACAGAACTGGGCCGCATGGTCCTTCCGATGCTGGAGCAAACCATGGCGGTGGCTGATGCGGTCCGCGCCAAAACCAAAGAATTTCGCAAAAAGGGTCCTACCTCCGTCAAGATTGCGCTTGCGCCGTGCATCCCCGCATCCATTGCGCTCGGACCGTTGACACAGCTGGCCAAGATTACGCCAGGGCTCGAGATCGAGCTGCTGGAGGCCGGCGATGCTGACATTGCGCAACGGCTCCTGGAAGGGGACTTCAATGCGGCAATCGCGGGAGATCTGATCGATCCCGTACCCGAGCGGATTGATCACTGGACGCTTTTTGACGAGCCGATGCTGGTAGCAAGTGCTCCAGACAGCGACTTCGCGCGTCTTTCGGAAATTCCTCTCGCGCGCCTCGCCAAGCAAAGCTGGCTCGCGCGGCCGCAGTGCCGGGAAACCCTCAAAATCTACAAGCTCGCCGGCGGGACCGAGGAAGTGGTCCCTGGAGGTTATAAAAGTACGCAACTTTCTCATCTTCAGGAGATGGTTGCCGCCGGTCTGGGGATCATGCTGATGCCGCAGACAATGGCAATTGGATCAGGCTTGGAAGCCCGTCCAATCGCCGGCAATCCACTCCACCGTAAGGTCGCCCTGATGGTCGTGGCGGGACGCAGATATTCGCCGGCACTGGATGCTTTCATCAAGCTCGCAAGGCAATTTGATTGGGCCAAAATGCTGGAATCCAATACGCCCGCCATCCCGCCGGTTCGGCAAAATGTGCGCTTGATGTCAAAGCAGCATGCCACAGCCATTGCCGCAGAGTAGTCCCGTTATTCCGGCCCATTTTCGATGATACAGGCTGCCCTTCAACTCGACCCCATCCCCGACGCAATTCTCGAGCGCTGGCAGGATATTGTTGACCTGATGGCGGAGCTGGTCCATGTGCCCGTGGGCCTTATCATGCGACGCACCGGACCCGATATCGAGGTTCTGGTCTCCAGCAAGACAGCCAGCAACCCCTACCATGTCGGCGATAAGGAGCATTTTGAGGACTCCGGTCTCTATTGCGAAACCGTGATCAAAACCGGCGAGAAGCTGGTCGTTCCCAACGCCCTTTGCGATCCCCACTGGGCGGATAATCCCGACGTCAAACTCAACATGATTTCCTACTTGGGCTATCCGATCCACTGGCCCGATAAGAGGCCGTTTGGCACCATTTGTGTATTAGACCGGAAACTTAACGCCTACACCGAGACCTTCGAAAAGCTGGTTCTGCAATTTCGCGATGTGATCGAACACCACCTCGCCATGGTGATGGCCGACGCTCAGCTTCGATCGGATGCGGACGCAGACCGCAAACGTCAGCTTGAGAGTCTTAGACAAAGCGAAACCAGGTTTCGGCTGCTGGCTGAGCATGCCGCCGACGATTTTCTGCTGCATGACGAGACCGGTCTGATCGTCGATGCCAATCAGCAATTGTGTGAAAATATCGGCGTTGACCGGGAGGTGCTGCTCACGCGACGGGTCGACACTTTGCCGATCGAATTTCACCGACAGTGGAATTCGCAGACCTGGGCAACCGTTACCCCTGGTGCCACCATAACGATCGAGTCCCGTTACTGGCACGCCGACGGGATGCCCTATCCGGTCGAAATCCGGCTTTCATGTCAGGTGGTGAGCGGACGCAAGGTATTCCTGGGCCTGATTCATGACATTACCGAGCGTGTCCAGGCGGAGCGCTCTGTGCGCGGCGCCGAAGCCGAGCTTGCCCGGGCTTCCCGATTGACCGCGGTGGGAAATTTTGCCGGTTCGATCATCCATGAAATCAACCAGCCGCTGGGCGCCATCATCACGAGCGCTGAAGCCTGTTTGCGGTGGCTTGACCGAAGGGAGCCAGAAATCGAAGAGGCGCGGGTGGCAGCCTTACGCTTGGTGGCCGCCGGACGGCGGGTGACCAGTGTTGTCTCCGGGCTTCGATCCTACGCTCAGAAAGCTTCGCCAGAGCTTGTCGTCGTAGACATCAATGATGTGATCCGAGACGTGATGGCGATCGTCGAGGACGACCTCAGTCACGACCATGTTGTGGCGTCTGTCAAACTGTGCCCGAAAGATTGCCGCATCTTGGGCGACCGCGTGCAGCTGCAGCTCGTCCTGATCAATCTTATTCGCAACGCGTTAGATGCAATGGCGAAGGTGTCGGGGCGCGATAGGGTTCTCGAAGTGTGGTCGAAGGCTTCTCCAGAAGACGTACTGATTTCCGTCTATGATACCGGAACCGGCCTACCCGAGGGGAGTGAAGGGCGCTTGTTTGATCCGCTGTTCACCACCAAGGTCAGCGGCATGGGTATGGGCCTAAGCATCTGCAAATCCATTATCGAGGGTCACAGTGGCACGATCGCGGCAGCCAATCGGCCGGACCAGCCTGGAGCTTGTCTTTCTTTCACCTTGCCGGGCGCCGTTTATAGGCTCCAGCAAGAGCCCTAGCTCGAAGACAGTTTCTGGGTGCATTGCCGGCGGCTATTTGAGCGCCCGGAGACATGAATGCCGAACTAAAAA
Organism: Rhizomicrobium sp.; assembly: GCA_036268715.1. GTDB lineage: Bacteria > Pseudomonadota > Alphaproteobacteria > Micropepsales > Micropepsaceae > Rhizomicrobium. Next base: position 11,095 of record DATATP010000128.1, read on the forward strand.
CGCCGACATGACTGGGCGCCTTCTCCATTATACCGAGGAAACCAACAGCCTGGTTTGTAGACGTCCGCTTGGCGCCAAAAGCGGACCTTCTTAAGGCGTGTTGTTTCAAGTAAGGTCATAAAATGCTCGAGCAGGTACGCAATGCTCTTTGGGTAGCGGAGGGGGAAAACGTCAACTTCTTTGGCCTTCCCTATCCGACGCGCTCAGTCATCGTACGATTGCAGACTGGCGACCTGTGGGTGTGGTCGCCAGTCAAGTTGACGACCTCTCTGCGCGCAGAGGTGGACCGTTTGGGGCCTGTGCGTCACCTTGTGAGCCCCAACAAGCTCCATCACCTTTATCTGCAGGAGTGGAATGCGGCCTATCCCGAGGCGCAGCTGTGGGGGCCACAATCGACAATCAAGAAGCTGCCCGACATCGCGTTCCGGGAGGCGCTGCGGGACGACCCGCCACCTGAATGGCTTGCCGAATTTGATCAGGCATGGTTCCGCGGTTCGTTTGCCATGGACGAAATTGTGTTTTTCCACCGGTCCTCCGGAACCGCAATCGTCGCTGATCTGATCCAGATGTTCAGTGATCATTTCCTTCGGAAACACTGGGGTCGTTGGCGCTTTTTGGCACGCCTCGATGGCCTCACCCAGGACCAGGCCTGCGCGCCGCTCGAATGGAGACTATCGTTTATCTGCCGCGCGCCGGCGCGACGCGCGCGAGACAAGGCGCTAGGGTGGAATTGCCAACGCGTAATTGTGGCTCACGGCCAGTGGCGACGCGCGGATGGGAATGCACTTCTCGCCAAATCATTTCGCTGGCTCGGCACTTGATCAGATGGGTGCGGACTCAGGCGTAGTCGACCGGCTGGACACGCAGGCCGCGATCTCCCAGGCAACTTTGGATATGGAGCGCCACTAAGCTGCCGCAAACCCCATATGTCCGCTTTGGGCCAAAAGCGGACTCACGTAGCTTTCAATTTTCGATCCAGGAAACGATGGATCAATGGCTCCATCAGATCGAAGCGGTCTTCCAAAGCGAAGTGCCCTGAATCAATGAGGTGAAGTTCCGCCTTCGGCAGATCACGCAGGTAGGGGGTGGCGCCGCTTGCCGGGAAAATCTTGTCGTTCTTCCCCCATACGATGATGGTCGGTGGCTGATACTTGCGAAAGAAGGCTTGGAACTGGGGGTAAAGCGCGACATTGGTGCGGTAATCGTAAAACAGATCGAGCTGGACGTCCGTGTTGCCGGGGCGGTCGAGCAATGCCTGATCATGACCCCAATTGTCCGGGTCAATTCGTGTCAGATCGCTCATCCCATCGGTGTACTGGAATTTTGTGGTCGGAAGAGTCATGAGTTTGGAGAGTGCCTCACGATGGGCAGCTGAGCCATCCGCCCAGTACGCCTTGATCGGATCCCAGAACGCTTGCAAGCCTTCATCATAAGCGTTGCCATTCTGGATGATCATGGCGCTCACCCGCTCAGGGTGTTTGAGCGCCAGCCGGTAGCCGATTGGGGCGCCGTAATCCATTAGATAGATGGCGTAACGCTTGGCCCCCAATTGCGTCACCAAGCTGTCGACAATGTCGGTGATGTGGCCGAAGGTGTAGGTGAAACTTTTGTGATCCGGTGCCGAGCTCTCGCCGAAGCCGGGATAGTCCGGCGCGATCACGTGATAGCGATCCGCCAGGGCGGGGATCAGATTGCGGAACATATGCGAGGACGTGGGAAACCCATGAAGGAGTAGCACCACTGGTGCGTTCGCTGGCCCGGCTTCGCGATAGAAGATCGTCTGGCCATCAATCTGCTTGGTCCGATAGTAAACCGTCGGTGGCTTGGGCCCAGCCACCATGGCGTCCGATGACGGTTTCGCCATCGCGGGCACTGGCGCCCATTCCGGACAAGACCAGTGCCTCGACCACCAGGGTCAAAACCAGTGCGACAAGCTTGGGAAGAGTTCTATTCATTGCAGACTCCTAAATCGGCCGTCAGGCGGACAGTTTTTCCATAAAAGTGCGAATCCGCTGGGCGATTTCCTCGCCGCGGGTTTCCAAGGCGAAGTGGCCGGCATCGACAAAGGAAACCTCAGCCGCCGGCTGGTCGCGCTTAAACGCCTCAGCGCCTGGCGGCAGAAAGAAGGGGTCGTTCTTGCCCCATACCGCAAGAATAGGAGGCTTGGCGGTGCGGAAATATTCCTGCCATTTGGGGTAGGCCGCGACGTTCGTGCGGTAATCGTAGATCAGATCGAGCTGAATCTCGTCCTGGCCCGGCCGAGCCAGATAATGGATGTCGAGCTCGTATCCATCCGGGGCCAGCAAACTCTCATCCGACCCGGTCGTGTATTGGCTCTTTGTGACATCGGGTGTGAGTGTGACGCGGCAGGCGTTGCGGTTGGCTTCCGTCGGGTCGTTCCAATACGTCTGGAATAGGGCCCACATCGGGCCGAGCCCCTCCTCATAGGCGTTGCCATTTTGCGTGATGATGGCGGATACGCGCTCGGGCGCATTGACTGCCAGGCGGATGCCAGTCGGGGCGCCGTAATCGAAGATATAGACGGCGTAGCGCTTCAGGTCTTTGGCGCGCACAAAACCGTCGATTACCTTCGCAAAATTGTCGAAGGTATAATCAAACTGACCGCGGGGTGGCGCTTTGGTTTGACCAAATCCGGGTAGGTCTGGCGCTATCAAGTGAAACCGGTCGGACAGCCTCGAAATCAGGTCCCGGAACATATGCGATGAGGTGGGATAGCCGTGCAGCAGAAGAATGGTCGGCGCATCCTTGGGGCCAGCTTCGCGGTAAAAGACGTCGACATCGCCAACCATCACGCGACCAAAGGTAACCGTCATCGTATTCTCCTGCTTTACTCTTGCGGCTATGTTGTTGCAGCGCAGCCAGAGATGGAAATTGGCAGGGGTGATGGATTCGATAAGTGATTACTATGGTCACTGTTTCCAGAATGTCGGAATGATGAAGTCGGGGACTGGCCGTTGAAGACGCCTGCTGCAACGTTCTTTGCGCATGACCCGGACTGGGTGGCCAAGCATCTTATCGGGGCCCTACTTCTGGTAGATGGCGTGGGCGGCCTCATCGTTGAGACCGAAAGCTATGATCCCACTGACCCAGCCTCGAACAGTTTTGAACTGCGGCGGACCAAGAAGAACGCCGCCATGTTCGGGCCGCCTGGCCGGGCACACGTTTACAGCACCTACGGCATGCACTGGATGATGAACTTTGTATGTAAGGGCGCCAGTGGCGTCCTGATCCGGGCGTTGGAGCCGACTGTCGGCGTGGACAAGATGAAGAGGCGGCGCGGAACGGATATGGAGAAATTGCTGTGCTCCGGGCCTGGACGGCTTACTCAAGCACTCAAGATCACAGGCGCGTTGGATCACGTGTCAGTCTTCAAAGCGCCTTTCACCCTGAAAGTGCCCGCGCGGCTGGCGGACATCGCCTCCGGAACCCGTATTGGCATCAGCAAGGGCATCGACCTGCAGCGGCGCTTTGGATTGCGCGGCTCGCCGTTTCTCTCCAAGAAAATCCCAGACTGACCCATGCAGCTGGAATATTTCGACATCCTTGCGCCCAATCTGCCCGTCGTTTTCTGCGGCATCAACCCGAGCACTGCGGCGGCCAAAAGCGGTCACAATTTCGGGTCGCCGTCGAACCGGTTTTGGAAGACCCTGTACTTGGCTGGTTTCACGTCTATCGAACTTGCGGCGACCGACGACAGACAGATCCTGCGGTATGGATGCGGCATCACTGCCGCAGCGCCACGAGCCACGCCGACAGCGGCACATCTCAATCGGGCCGAGCTCAAGCAGGCTGATGACGGACTACGGGGCAAAATTGACCACTTTCGGCCCCATACTGTGACGTTCCTGGGAAAGGCAGCATACGCGGCCATTCGCGCGGTGCCGGATTTGCCGTGGGGTCCGCAAGCCGAGCCTTATGGAGGCGCTTCGGTTTGGATTTTGCCGAACCCCAGCGGCTTGAACCGCGGCTTTTCTCTCAGCCAATTGATAGAGGCCTACAAAGCGCTGCGCCTAGCCCGGGCGGAGCTCTTCGACCGCTGGGTGCTTTGATGGAGGAAGGATAAAGGTCCGGCACGCTCTTGGGCGCCGGACCTGGTCGCGCGGGGGGACGCGAACACGACCGAATGCCGATTGGGGGAAGAAGAGCCACCCGGTGTGCAATGAATAAATTGGATACGCCCTTGGGTAACTTCAAGGCATGGATTTGAGATTCCACTTCCACAATCTGGAAAGCAGCTTTCCGATTGTCTCAACGGCGGTCAGTTGGGCCGCAAGGATGCGATCTGCTCTTGCGCTGCAGGCAAGGTCACGAAGAAGGTCGCGCCCACATCAGGGTTTGCCCGAGCGCCAATAGTCCCCGTATGCGCTTCGACGATCCGGCGGCATATCGAGAGGCCGAGACCCATTCCGTCACGCTTGGTCGTGTACAGCGGATCAAATAGCCTGCTGGCGGCGTCCGGCGTGAGGCCAACCCCTGCATCTTCAACTTCCGTAATGACTTGATTGTTCGGGAGCAGGCTGGTGCGGATCGTGAGCGTGCGGTCGCGGCCATGGATGTCGCGCAAGCTGTCAACCGCGTTGCGCAGCAAATTGTGCATGACCTGGAGAATTTGGCCGGGGTCGCACCGGACGATGGGATTGTTCGAATCGAAGGAGACATGCACAGACGCCTTGGCGCGGCGGATCAGCGGATTGGAAAGCTGCAGGGCTTCGCTGACGATCGCATTGATCGGCCGGCTGCTGATTTCCGGCGCCGCGTTGGCGGAAAGAGCTCGCATATTGGAAACCGTTCTCCCCGCACCCTGGGCAGTCGTGCGGATATTTTCGAGCGATTGTTTGGCGGCTTCAAGATCAGGGCTGTCCCGGTCCAACCATCGCAAGGCGGCTTCAGCGTTGGATAGTATCGCCGCGAGCGGTTGGTTGATCTCATGTACGATCGACCCGGCCAATTCGCCCATCCACGCCAGACGCATGCGTCGCTCCGCGTCGTCCTGTGCGGCGCGCAAGGCGTCGTCTGCCGCTTTGAGGTCCGTGATATCCATCACGATTCCCTCCATCTCCGGATTATCGGCGTGCAGAGCATCGAACTGCCCACTCCACAACAGATGGCGCGTTTCGCCAGAGGGGAGGATCACGCGGAATTCCTGTCGGAGCGGCGTGCGCAAACGAACGCTCTCGTTCACGGCAACTTGGGCAAAGGGATAATCGGCGGGATGCAGTCGGGTGGTCATATCGGAATAGCCGATTGGTCCCATGGCCGGATCGAAGCCGAGAATCTCATAATACTCCGGCGAGCCGGTAGCCAGACGTGTCTTCGGATTCCAACGGAAGGTGGCGACCCTGTTTGCCGTCTGACTGCGGGTTCGCCATAGGGGGTCGTTCGTCTGAGTAGCAAAGCCCCTGGTCGCCTTGAGCGTCATTCCGGCTTGGGTCGCCAATAAGGTCATGGCGGCCATTTTTCTGCTGGCGTCCCCGGCGAGATCTTCGTCGAATTCCAGATAGAGAAATCCATTGACGACATCGTGGGAAAGAATTGGCGTACAAAGCGCCGAAACGGTTTTCGTGGCCCCTTGCTCCGTTGGAAAGGCCGTCGGCCGATCCCCATGCAGATAGATTTGCGGAGAACGGTCATTGACGGCTGCGAGCCATAGCTCGCTGGGAAGACTGGCGGCGGAAATGGATGGCCGTGCGCGAACGAGGTCGGCCGGCCCTAACAAGAGGACACCATTTTCGACAGTGAGAGGACCCACGGCTGCCAAGACCACGACACCGCGTTGCGAGCCAGATAAATCCATACCCGCGTTGAGGAGGGCGGTCGCAATGCCATCCGCAGAAATCTGACCTGCCAGCACCTGGGCCGCCCGCGTGATCGTTTCGAGCGACGGTCGCAACGGATCAGCGGCCGCGTCAGGCAGCATGTCCATGCTGGGTCCCGACTCCGATGACCGCGGCGATGTTGCTGATTGATCGCCTGTAGCCGTCATTCCTTTGATCCCTGATCTCCTTGCTGTGTAATTTGTACCGGACTTACTGGTACTTGGCACCGCTATCCGAATGGTGGTGCTACATGTGCGTGCCAAAAACGCCCTTGAATTTGAGCGGTGTAGCTTGGTTATGGAAACGATGCAGAAGAGTTATCGCCCCAAAAGGCATCTGGGCGCACGGCGTGGAACCGCAGCGCAATAATCGATCGCAAAAAGGTCCCGGCTGGAGCGTCGCCCCTAGGCGAAGTGGGCCTGGCCGGCGGCCCGACAGGCCCGTTCGTTCAGCTTTCAGGGTTCCAGATCACCGCGAAGACGTTCTCGTCATCCTGGCCCGCTGCGGGGCCAAGATTGGCGAAGAGCCGGCGGGGGCCGAATTCCGGCGCCGCCAACTGAACCGCAATATATTCCGCCTGGCTGCCCTGCCCGACCTTCCTGCGGGCCGTGCCAATTTCAACGTTGTTGGCGGCGTAGATACGAAAATCGGGTTGACGGTCGTTCGTCTTCTGAATCGGGCGGATTTCCAAAGCCGTGCGGATGGTAAGGGTCTTGAGCTCGCCCTTATAAGAACCGTCTTCCTGTTTCGTCACGTAGCCGATGGCAACCATTGTCGTCTCCTTTATCGCGCGGGACGGAATGTCACCGCATGACCGGCTCGGAAGCCGAGGGGACGATGAGCACCGAGAGGGCGAAGCGTAGCGGCGCACAGGGTGTTTGAGGAATTTTGGAGCCGAAGGTGACGCGAGGAGCTGCCGACCATGCGCAAAGACGTCAAGCACCCCTGCCGAAGGGCCAACCGGCGGTCTTGACGTAGAGCGCAGGCATGCGGGGAAAATTCTAAGAGAGGCCTGTTGCTGTAATCGGCCCTGAAGGATTCAAGACGAATGGTCATATCGCGGTGTATGTCCTGCGCGAAAGGCGACAGTTTATGGTGACTTAGGAACGATCGGTTGATGCGGTCTACGCGACACAGTCGGTTAGCAACCCAGGTGAACTGTCCTGCTTCAAGAATTCGAAAAGCAACGAAATCGTCCGACGGCTCAAATTAGGGCGCCCGGGAATGTCGGCCGGTAGATAGGTATCAGAGTGGCGGCTGAAACCGTCGCGTGCAAGCGGTAGAGAGTTTCGCAACCGCAGCGCGACACTATCTGTTTTAGGAGTCAGCTTTTGATTACGACCAGATGTTGCCGATGTCTTCACTTGCGTTGTGATCAGCTTGCTCTGGATTAATGATCCAGGAGTTCTTCCAGCGCCGCCCCGACCACGGTGCTGAAGATCTTCACCGTTGCGATTTCCATCGCGGTAAAATGGCGCTGATCTTTCCAGTAAGCGCCCATCGCCGCGAAATTCCGACCGCCAACAGGCGCCATGATGAGGCTTCTGACGAAGGTCGGTGCGTAGATCTCCGGCAGAATGCGCGGGTCCGAAAATACATCTTCCACAACAGCGACCTCGCCAGTGCGCATTGCCCAACCCGAAATACAATGATCGCAGGGGAATGTCTGGCCTTTCCATAAGGGTCCGATGGCATCCTCCTCTGCATAAAAGCAGTGCTCATCCTTCTTGAAGACGAACGTAATGCCGTCGGACTTGCAGATTTGTCGCCCGTTGGATCTGACCATTTCCAAAATGGCCTCTTTGTCGCTGGCCAGCCGCAAACGCGCTCGAACTTGGTCGATGTCGGCAGGTAGATATTCCGGACTGAAACTTGCCATGGCTGCGATCTCGCAGAGCGAGGTAAAAATGCAGCCAACGGAAATCAACAGGCTGAGATGCTTGACCTCGCTGGCGCCAACCTTATGGGTACAACGGGGACCGAACCTACGTGGAGTTTAGTGTTCGGCGGAAAGGGATTCTATGCCGATGTGTAATGTTGAGGCATAAATTGCATGACCCAACGTTATGGGCTCGCCAGGGCATAGTTTATCGATTTACTTCACACGCCTGTGTAGACAGCGCCATTTTGGAGTCGCCATGACCACTGTCGGATCGGTTATCGACAATCCCAGCGCGCATCGGTTTGAGATGGCCGTCGATGGCGAGATCGCGGCGGCCTATTACAAGATCGAGCATGGTCGATACGTCTTTACTCACACAGAAGTGCCGTTTGCGCTCTCTGGGCAAGGATATGGCAGCAAGTTGGCGCAAGCTGCCTTTGAAGCCGCGCGCAAAGCCGGCATGCGCGTGATCGCGACGTGTCCGTTCATGTCGCGATTTGCGCTACGTCATCCCGAATACGCGGCCATGCTGGACGGCTGAGCATAAGATCGCTGCAGGCGTCCGCCAGCGTCACTGTCGGGTAAATGTAATAACCAGCACGTCCCGCACCGCTTTCTCGTCGAGCCGTGTTGGCACGATTGGTGTCACGGCATGGAAGATACGGTGATCATCGAGAAACGTGGCGTCCCCCGGTTCGGCCAATGTGAAATTGCCCAAGGCGGTTCCATCGGGCGCAAATATCTCCGTAACGCCTTGTGTGACATTCGTGCGCCCGACCATCATCACGAAAGCGTAATCCACGCCATCGCGATGCGCGCCTTCGGGGGTTGGCTGGGCTTGAACAGCATGGGAGGCCTCAATCCGAAATTGGTGGACTTCGACATGCCATGCCGATTGCTTTGTCGAAGCGCCCGCCAGCGTTCCCCACACCTTTGCCAAGAAAATAAGAAGGCCCTGCAGAACCGGGTGGGACGCTACCGCTGGCTCGACCGGTGCGAACCATCGCTCGAGGCCACCATTGAGCCGATTATAAACCGTCGCTTGGTAATGGGCTTGATGCGGTGCACGCGACGCGACGCCGTCGCGAATGTCGAAAACTGCATAACGTCGCCTGCGGTATCGCCCACCATCGGCCATATAGGCATCCTCGGGGAGATCATCCCAACTTGACGCGAACCCATCCCACTCCGCCCACGCAGCGCCCAAAGCCCTTTGTGTAGTCTCAGCCGCGATGGCGGCGTAACCATTGGTCTGCACGCCGGCGATAATGGTTCGGGAAAGACTGTTCACGCTGCTCTCACGGATCGAAAGGTGATCGAGTAGCGTAACGACGGCATCGGCGCGATACTGTGTTCCCAATCATTACGCACTTCACCGCGAAAGAGGTAGGCCGACCGGGGGGCCAGTTCGACATTTTTGCGCGTCCAACCTTTTTCTTGTGGCCGGCGCAAGCGCATCGTGCAGGTGCTGAGGAAGGAAATCCCAATCACATCTTCATAGACTGGACGGTCTCGGTGCCAGCCGATGCCCGCGCCGGGCGTATATTCGGTGACTAAGGCCTGACAGAGCGCCCGCGAATCTATTTTGGCCAGTAGCGCAGCACGCAGCTTGAGTGGCTCCAGCCAAGACGGCAGCGGGTCTGCGTGATGAATTTTGCCGTCGCCGTAGTCGTAGCGTTCTCCAAACCAGGTCACCCGCCGATTGCCAAGATGGCCGAAGAATTGAAACGGCTGCAGCGGCAAAGTGGCGAAGCGTGCCACCAGCTGCTGTTCTTCTTCCACCGAGGCAAAGTCACCCTCGTACAAAAAGCCTGGGGGCCCGGGGTCCGGTGTCCCGAAGAGATCTGTCGATCCAGATTGCAAGCGCGGGCTCCTCGGCATGAGGCAAATATAGGCCGGCGCGGCCGAAAAATAAGGCTCCTGCCCATGATCAGGGGGCATTCCTCCGTGGCATCGAAATCATAGGCACGCCCTGGCTCACCGACTCCCACAAAGGCTCTAGGCTCGGCTAACGGCGGGGCGATCCCGCGCTGCATGGTTGGGAGATTTGCCTTGAAGCATGGTCACCTATTGGCTTCGATTGTCACGTTGTGGGCACTCAACATTGCGGGCGCTGCGGCCCAGCCCAATGCCAATTGGGTTCGTGTTCAATCGCTCTCGCCCGGTCAATGGTCCGTAACGGGCGGCTCAGGCGCGGTGCGGTCGTTCGGCTCGCATTTCTCTGCCGATCTAACGATCGATCCGGAACGCAGCCGCAATCCGGACACTCATTTGGTGGAAGGCCCGGGCCTCCGCCTGGAGGGTCGTATTGTCGGCAACAAAGTTTATGCGCGCCTTCTTCATAAGGATGTTCAGCGCGAAGCCGCCCCCATTGTCGGCACGATCCACCGGTCCATGGCGAAGGGCATGCCAGAAGCCGACAAGATCGTCTTCTCGGGGCAGTGGGAGTTCCTGACGCTTGATTTTTCACGCCCAAGCCGGTCCTAGTTTTGGCGTGGCCTAATGGCATCCGGACAAATCGTGAGCCCTGACGACCTGGTCGCGCGGTATCCGCGGCTCTATCACATGGCCCATCAGGGCAGTTGGCCGGCAATCCGCGAGCACGGGCTCCTCAGCACCAAGGCGTTGCTCGATCTCTATCAGGTGGTTGGCCCTGATCGGGGTGCCGTCGAGACTGCGCGCCGCCCTGCGCTTGCTCATATCTCAAGGCCTGGACTTCCCGGTGCCACGATACGGGACCAAAAGCCGATGAGCGACTCGGCCCTCCGCAAATGCCTACAGGACGGCCTTGAACCGAGTGACTGGTACAAGATCCTCAACGGCTATAGCTATTTTTGGCTATCTCCCGGCCGTGTCCGCAAACTGCTCCAAGCGCGCGCCTATCGGGACAGTCTGCAGACAGTATTGGTTTTGGACACTGCAGGACTGGTTACGCGCTACGAAAAGCGCATCAGGCTCAGCGCAATCAACAGCGGCTCGACCATTCGCAACGCCTTGCCGCGCGGTCTCAAGACATTCCTGCCAATCGCGGAATTTCCTTTTGCCGAGCGCGCCAAAAGGCGGGCTTTGGCTGACAATGTCGTTGAGCTAGTGATCGACCATTCCGTGCCCGACGTCGCGACATCGGTGCGGACGGTTTGGGAGGTTCGCGGACCGGATGTCTTACGCGAAATCTACCGCAGTCCCCAGGCGACGCTCTCTGACGGTTTCGGATGCTAGTTCTTGAATGCCGGCGAAAGCGCTGCGCTAGCCCATTCCGGCCCACTGACAGGAGGAGGCTTTTTTTGGGGAAGCCGCTCAAGGCGTGTTCCCTTTCTGTTCCTTTTGCGCTAAATAGGAGGCGCAGCCGCTTCGAGACCCGCTTTGCGTAAGATCATCCATATCGACATGGACGCGTTTTACGCCTCGGTAGAGCAGCGGGATGATTCAAGTTTGCGCGGAAAGCCGGTTGCTGTTGGGCACGCCGCAAAACGCGGCGTGGTTGCCGCTGCCAGCTACGAAGCCCGCAAATTCGGCGTGCGCTCTGCGATGCCGTCGACTACCGCGATGCGCAAGTGTCCCGAACTCGTATTTGTGCCACCCAGGTTTGACGTTTATCGCGCGGTCTCAAAGCAGATCCATGCGATCTTTTCCGACTATACCCAACTCATCGAGCCTCTGTCTCTGGACGAGGCCTATCTCGACGTGACCGAGAACAGGCGAGCAATTCCAACTGCCTCGGCGACAGGCGCGGAAATCCGCCGGCGCATCTTCGAGGAAACCGGACTGACAGCCTCTGCGGGCATCTCCTACAACAAGTTCTTGGCAAAACTGGCGTCCGACTATCGCAAGCCGAATGGCCAGTTCGTGGTGCTACCGCAGAACGGCGCTGCATTTGTCGAGGTTCTGACCGTGAACAAGTTTCACGGCGTTGGTCCGGTGACCTGCGAGAAGATGAACCGTCTGGGCATCAAAACAGGCGCCGACCTTCGCGCCTGTACGATGCCTTTCCTGGTGCAGCACTTTGGGAAAAGCGGTCCCTGGTATTATTCCGTGTCTCGCGGTGAGGACGATCGCCCGGTGAATCCCGACCGGGAACGCAAGTCGTCGGGATCCGAAACGACATTTTCAGGCGATCTCACCGACCTCCCTGCCATCGAACAGGAAGTGGTCGGCCAGGCGGATGAGGTTTGGGCCTGGTGCCAGAAGGCCAATGCATTTGGCCGGACCGTGACGGTCAAGATCAAATATGCGGACTTTCAGACCGCCACCCGTGCCCGCAGCGCAGGCGGGCCCGTCACGAACCAAGCCACACTGCACGCAATGGCTCTGGAGCTGATCCGATCCGTTTTTCCGCTGCGAAAAGGTGTGCGCCTCGTGGGCGTCAGCGTGTCAAACTTCGGCCAGGAGGTCAGTGTCAGCCCGGCCCAAATGGGCTTGGAATTGGTTGTATAACCGTCGGAATACTAGGCGAAAGGTACGGCTCCCGATATCTTAGCATCGGGTCTGAGGAAGATGGGCATGTCGGCAAAGAACTGGGACCGGGTGCCCATTGATGCGCAAAGTATTGAGGCGCCGCTGTCGCTGGCCGCGGTCTTCCTAGTGGTCACAGTCGGGGAAAGTCAGGTGGCGCTAAGCCAAGTGTCCTCGGTGCTGGCTGGATTGGACGATCTGGTGAAGACGGTCGGCTTTCGCGATCTTTCTGGCAAGCTGTCCTGCATTGCGGGAATTGGGCGTGCCCTGTGGGACCGCCTGCACCTGGACGGGCGACCCAAGGAATTGAAACCGTTTGCGCCCATCGAAGGCCCTGTGCACACCGCGCCCGCCACGCCGGGCGACCTTCTGTTCCACATTCGCGCGGAACGTCCCGACATGTGTTTTGAGCTCGAGCGTATTCTGCTGAATAGCCTGGGCGACAGTGTGACGGTCGCCGATGAAGTGACGGGCTTTCGTTACTTTGATGCCCGCGACCTGCTGGGCTTCGTCGACGGCACTGCCAATCCCACGGGAATGGACCTGCCGGGATCGGCTTTGGTAGGCGAAGAGGATGCAGGATTCGTCGGCGGGAGCTATGTCGTGGTGCAGAAATACCTGCACGACATGGGTGCCTGGGCGAAGACGCCGACGCCGCTGCAGGAAGAGATCATCGGCCGCACAAAGATCGATAACATCGAACTGGATGACGATACCGCGCCGCGCAAGTCGCACAAGACGTTGACTACCATTACCGATGATGACGGCAATGAACTGGATATTTTACGCGACAACATGCCGTTCGGACGTCCAGGACAGAAGGAGTTCGGCACCTACTTCATCGGATATTCGCGGTATCTGTGGGTGATCGAGAAGATGCTTCAGCGCATGTATCTCGGTGATCCGCCCGGCGCCTATGACCGGTTGCTGGACTTCTCAACACCGCAGACTGGCACGACGTTTTTCGCGCCGTCGCGTCCAACCTTGCAGGCGTTGCTGCACGAAGCGCAGGGTACGCCAAAGGACGGATAGAATACGCGCGCTTAGTGCGCGGCTGGCGCTCGAGGGATGTGGATGCCGCGTTTTACTGCGGGCCGTTCCAGACAGCGATCCAGCCAGCCGGGAACATGGGCCAGGGAATCAAAACCGGTGATCTCTCGCGCTTCGTAAAAGCCGATCAGGTTTCGAACCCAGCCCAGCATTGAAATATCGACCATGCTGTACTCGTCGCCCATCATGTAGGTACGGGTTGCGAGGCGTTCATCGAGCACTTTGAGCAAACGCACCGTTTCGGCGACGTATCGATCGCGGGGCCGCTTGTCTTCATACTCGCGGCCGGCAAACTTGTGAAAGAAACCGAGCTGCCCGAACATGGGGCCGATCGCCGCCATCTGGAAGAAAATCCATTGCAACGCTTCGTAGCGTTCCGCGGGATCGGTCGGTAACAACCGTCCTGTCTTATCGGCCAGATAGACGAGGATCGCGCCGCTCTCAAACAATGCCATCGGCTTACCGCCGGGGCCATGAGGATCGATGATCGCGGGAATTTTGCCATTGGGGTTGAGAGAGAGAAACTCGGGCGTCGAGCTCTCATTCTTCATGATGTTGACGTAGTGCGGTTCGTAAGGAAGCGCGAGCTCCTCCAAAGCAATACTCACTTTCATCCCATTGGGCGTCGGCAGCGAGTAAAGCTGCAGAAGGCTTGAATCCTTTGCGGGCCAGCGCTTTGCAATGGGAAAGTCAGACAGATCGGCCATGTCGAACGCGGTCTCTTGACGACTATTCGACCGCCGCCGGATCACCGGACGCGTCTTCGATATTGGTGATCAACGCGGCGCCGTGAATCAAGACGCTCACCTTGTCGTCGCCCTTTTTGATCGGATCCGACACAATCGTGTAGTGGGTATGACCATGCCCGTGACCGGCGTCGGCGTGCAGTGTGCCTGCGACGACACTGGCATCCGTCAACGTGATGCGAACGGCCTTACCTACCCACGCTTGGACTTCATTGTCTGTCATTTTCGTTATCCTTTTAAATGGAACAATCGCGGGGCAGGCAACACAGTCAGATCATGTCGGGACTGAGCCACAAATTCTGCCACCATCTCAGCAAGGAAGAAAGCCAATCATTCCACATCAATGGAACTACGGTCTTCCTCGGGAATTCGCAGCCCCATCAAAACATCCAACAAGGCCGCTTCACCCAGCAAGGTCTGGAGATCTGGAAGCGG
>DATATP010000129.1:0-8316 GCA_036268715.1 Rhizomicrobium sp.
AGGGGCGACTGGCAATTGCTGCCATGGATTATCGGCATAGGACCCCGCAGCGTGGGAAGACACCACGCTTCCGTCCCGGCGCTTGGCCGCTGGAAGATGCTGGATAATTTGCGGCGTTCGCTGTCCGCCCCGGCGCTGCTCCTGGCGTTCCTGGTCGGCTGGCGGTTGCCGTTCGCGGCGTCGCTTCTGTGGACCGCCTTCCTGGCCCTGACGATCGCATTGCCGCCCCTGCTGCCGATCGTGTCGGGACTGGTGCCGCGCCACAGGGGATTTTCATGGCGCGGTCACGCGCGCAATCTCACTCGCGATTTAATCCTGGCCGGGATGCAGATCCTCTTTAACCTCGCCTTCCTGGCGCGCGTCGCCTATCTGGCGGTGGACGCCATTCTGCGCACTATCTTCCGGCTGTTCATCAGCCGGAAAAATCTGCTGGAATGGGTCAGCTTCGCCCAAAGCGCCTACGGCCCCCACGGCACCAGGAAAGCGCTTGCCTTCCAGCTCGCGGGCAGCGTGACATTCGCCGTCGTCGTCAGCGCCTATCTCGCCATGGGTCCGCGCGCCGACTTCCTGGCGCCCGCGCCGCTGCTGGCATTGTGGGCGTTGTCCCCGCTCATCGCACGATGGGCAAGCCTTGCACCGCGGGTGGAACCGCATCTCGATATTCCCGAAGACGACACGCTGGCCCTGCGTCTGGCCGCACGCCAGACATGGGCATTTTTCGAGAGATTCGTCAGCGCGGAAGAAAATCATCTGCCGCCTGACAACTTCCAGGAAACGCCCAAAGGCGACTTGGCGCATCGTACGTCACCCACCAATATCGGGCTTTATCTGAACGTCATACTGGCGGCGAGGGATTTCGGCTGGATCGGCACTCTGGAAGCGGTCGACCGGCTTGAGGCGACGCTCGCCACTCTGCAAAAGCTGGAGCGCTATCGCGGTCATTTTTTCAACTGGTATGACACAAGAAGCCTGCGCGCGCTCGTTCCCCGCTACGTATCGACGGTCGATAGCGGCAATCTCGCCGGCAATCTCCTGGTGGTGAAGCGGGCCTGTGTCGAGCTGGCGCACGCCGTAGCGCCAGAGCGCATCGTTGCCGGTCTTGCGGACACCCTGGCCCTGGCCGGTAACATCCATGACTCCGCAAAGAAGAGAAGCCCGCGCGAGGGCGCCATCACCGAGGCGCTGGCGCGGCTGCATGAGACGCTGCGCGATTGTGAGTCCTCCCCAGACATCGTGCCGCTGGACAGACTGCAACAAGCGGCGTTGACCCTGGCCGAACAGGCCGAGGGCGTCGTGCCCGTACCCCTGCGCGCGGGGATCGAGGCGTTGCTGCGCTGTATCCTCAGCCATCGTCGCGATCTGCATCCGGAAGAGACGGCACCCGGGGAGCAGGACGTCGGTTCGCGGCTTGCGCTCATCGCCAATCTCTGCGGCCGGCTCGCGGAAGGAATGGAATTCGGCTTTCTGTTCGATCAGGCCCGCCAGCTTCTTCTGATCGGATACCGGTTCGATGACCAGTCGCTGGACTCCAACGCCTATGACCTGCTGGCGTCCGAAGCCCGGCTGGCGAGCTTCTTCGCCATCGCCAAGGGCGATATCCCCACCCGCCACTGGTTTCACCTCGGGCGTACTCTCACGCCGCTGGGCCGCGCATCGGCGTTGCAGTCCTGGTCCGGCTCGATGTTCGAATATCTGATGCCGTCGCTCATCATGCATGAGCCGGCGGGCAGCCTGCTGGCGCTGAGCAACAAGGCGGCGGTGCGCCGGCAGATTAGCTACGCCTCCCGGCTGGGCATTCCCTGGGGGACCTCGGAATCCCAGTATTATGCGCTGGATCGCGAGCAGAATTATCAATATTCCGGCTTCGGAGTTCCCGATCTCGGGCTGAAGCGGGGCCTGGGCGAAAACACTGTGATCGCACCCTATGCCAGCGGTCTGGCAGCCATGGTTGCTCCTGTAGCCGCGCGCCGCAATCTTGACCGGTTGAGCGGGATCGGCGCCCGCGGGCCCTATGGCTGGTATGAGGCGGTCGATTATACGCGAGCCCGTCTGCCGGAAGGCGCGAACGATGTGGTGATCCAGACCTATATGGCGCACCACCAGGCCATGATGATCTTGGGCATCGCCAATGTCGTGCATGACGGCGCCATGCGCGAAAGATTTCATGCCGAACCGATGATCAAGGCGGCGGAGCTGTTGCTGCAAGAACGCATGCCGCGCGATGTCGCGGTGGCGCGCCTACCGCCCGAAATGCAGACCGGCGCCATCATGTTCTTCGACAAGTCGCCCCGCGTGCCGCGCAGCTTCCTGACGCCGAACACCGCCATGCCGCGAACCCATCTGCTCGCCAACAACAATTATGCGCTCATGCTTACCGCGGCGGGCGGTGGTTACAGCCGCTGGCGCGGCATGGCGATCACCCGCTGGCGCGAAGATGCGACCCGCGACAATTGGGGCTCATTCCTCTATCTGCGCGATCTAGGCAGCGGCAAGGTGTGGTCGGCTGGCTACCAGCCGACCGGCACGGACGCCGACAGTTACGAGGCGGTGTTTTCCGAGGACCGCGCCATCATCAAACGGACGGACGGGGCGCTTTCGACCCTGCTGGAAATCCTGGTCTCGCCCGAAACCGATGCGGAAGTTCGCCGCATTTCCATCACCAACAATGGCAGCCGGTTGCGGGAGATCGAAATTACCTCCTATGCGGAACTCGCGCTCGCCCGGCCGGAAGACGACGACGCGCATCCCGCTTTTTCCAAACTGTTCGTGGAGACCGAATATCTGCGCGAAACCGACACTTTGCTGGCGACGCGCCGGCCGCGGAGCCCATCGGAGCCGCCGATTTGGGCGGCGCATCTGAGCGTCGCAGAAGCCGGTTCAGCCGGCAATGTGCAGTACGAGACCGATCGCGGAAAATTCCTCACCCGCAACAAGAATGCCCGTTCCGCGGCGGCGGTTTCGGAAGGCTGGCCGCTTTCTAACAGCGCCGGGCCGTTGCTGGACCCGATTTTCAGCCTGCGCCGCCGGGTCCAGATTCCGCGCGGACAGACAGCGACCATCGCCTTCTGGACCATGGCTGCGGCATCGCGGGAGGAAATCCTGGACTTGGTGGACCGTCACCACGATGCCGCGGCGTTCGAACGCGCTACCACGCTGGCCGAGACACATGCCCGGACTCAGTTGCAATATCTCGGCATCGGCGGCGACGACGCGCATCTGTTCCAGCTTCTTGCCAACTATCTGCTTTATCACGACGCTGGCCTGCGCGCCTCTCCCGAAATTCTGGAGCATGCTGGCCGGCCGGCGTCGGCGCTGTGGGGTGCGGGAATATCCGGCGACCTACCCATCGCGCTGGTGCGGATCAGCGAGGAGGACGAGATTGCGTTCGTGCTGCAGATGGTTCGTGCCCATGAGTACTGGCGCCAGAAGCGCCTGGCGGTCGATCTGGTAATCCTGAATGAACGCGCCTCCTCCTATTCACAGGATTTGCAGAATTCCCTGGAATCCATGGTGCATACCGCCCAATCGATTCCCGAAGGAATGGGCACGCTGGGCCGGGTCTTCCTGCTGCGCGTGGACCTCATCGGAGCGGCGGCGCGCGATGCGTTGCGAGCCGCGGCACGCATCGACCTCAGCGCGCGGCGCGGCTCCCTCACCGAACAGCTCAGCGCGCTTGCGGGCAAGGAGAAAGACAACCGGAAGGTCAAAGTCATCCGCCCGGCCGCGGCTGCGGGCGCTGCTCCCGCGACGGAGCCATGCAACCTCCAATTCTTTAATGGCATTGGCGGCTTTAGTCCGGACGGGCGGGAATATGTGATGGAGTTGAACGGAGGAAGGAAAACGCCCGCGCCCTGGATCAATGTCATCGCCAACCGCAATTTCGGATTTCAGGTATCCGCCGAAGGCGCGGGATTCTGCTGGGCCGTCAACAGCCAGCAGAACCAAATTCATGGCTGGTCGAACGACCCGGTGTCCAACGAGCCGAGCGAAGTGCTCTATTTGAAGGATCTGGACAGCGGCGAGTTCTGGTCTCCGACGGCCGAGCCGATAGCGGACGGCAATGGCCGCTATATCGCCCGCCACGGCCAGGGCTATTCGAAATTCCAATATGGGGGGCACGAACTCGATGTCACGCTGATGCAGTTCGTGCCCCTGGACGATCCGATCAAGATCGGACGTCTGACAGTTCGGAATCGGTCCGGCCGGGCGCGGCGACTTGCGGTCATCAGCTATGTGGAATGGGCGCTAGGGCCTTCCCGCGCGGCGAGCGCGCTGCATATTGTCACCGAACTGGATGCGGCAACGCGCGCGTTGTTTGCCCATAATCCGCACAGCGCCGATTTTGCGGAGCGTATCGCATTTCTCGACATGGGTGGCCGCCAGATGACATGGACGGGGGATCGCCGGGAATTCCTCGGCCGCAACGGCGCCTGCGACGGGCCGGCGGCACTATTGTCAGACGATGCTTTTTCCCTGCGATTGGGCGGCGGGCTCGACCCCTGTGGCGCGCAACGGACAGAAATTATGCTGGACGCCGGAGGGGAGACAGATATCCTTCTCCTCCTCGGTCAGGCCGAAAGTCGCGAGGCTGCACGGGCGCTTGTGAACAAATATCGCACCGCGGATATCGCCCAGGTGCAGGCCGATGTGGTCGCGTTCTGGGACCGCACCTTGCAGACCGTTCAGATCAAGACTCCCGATCGCGCAATGGATCTGCTGATTAATCGCTGGTTGCTCTACCAGACATTGTCCTGCCGCATCTGGGGCCGCGCAGGTTTCTATCAGGCGTCGGGGGCCTACGGCTTTCGTGATCAGCTGCAAGACACGATGGCGCTTTGCGCTTCCCAGCCTGGGCTGGTGCGCGAGCATCTGTTGCGGGCGGCGGGCCGCCAGTTTCCAGAAGGCGATGTTCAGCATTGGTGGTTGCCGGAGAGCGGCAAGGGCATCCGCACGCGCATTTCCGACGACAAGGCCTGGCTCGCCTATGTCGCGGCCCATTATATCGAGACCACTGGCGATACGGGTGTCCTGGACGAGCCCATCGCCTTCCTGGAGGGCCCGCTCCTGAGTGAGGGCGAGCTTGATGCTTTCTTCCTGCCGTCGTCCTCGACCGAAACGGCGAGCCTGTATGAGCATTGCGCACGCGCTTTGGATGCCAGCCTCGCGGCTGGAAGCCACGGTTTGCCGTTGATGGGAACGGGCGACTGGAATGACGGCATGAACCGGGTCGGGGAGGACGGCAGGGGCGAAAGCATTTGGCTGGGCTGGTTCCTGCACGAGGCGCTGTCACGGTTCATTCCCCGTGCCGAGCAGCGGCATGACGCGGCGCGGGCGGCGCGTTGGCTGCTGCACATGACAGCGCTTCAACAGGCATTGGAGGACACGGGATGGGATGGGACCTGGTACCGCCGCGCCTTCTTCGATGACGGTTTTACTCTCGGATCGGCATCCAACCGCGAATGCCGCATCGATTCCATCGCCCAGTCCTGGGCGGTGATCTCCGGCGTTGCCTCCCCGGAACGCGCTCGGCGCGCGATGGAGGCGGTCGACAAATATCTGGTGCGAACCGAAGACGGCCTGATCGCCTTGTTCACGCCACCGTTCGTGGAGACCACACACGATCCGGGCTACATCAAGGGTTATCCTGCGGGCATTCGCGAGAATGGCGGCCAGTATACCCACGGCGTCCTGTGGACCATCGTTGCGTTTGCCATGCTCGGCAATGGCGACAGGGCGTGGGAGCTGTTCTCGATGCTCAATCCGATCAACCATGCGCGATCCGGCACGGCGGCGATGCGCTATCGGGTAGAACCCTACGTGGCATGCGGCGATGTCTACTCCATGCCGCCGAATGTCGGGCGCGGCGGCTGGACCTGGTATTCCGGTTCGGCGGCCTGGATGTACCGTGCGGCGGTCGAATATATTCTCGGCATCCGGCTGCAGGGCGCGACCCTGGTTATCGATCCCGTCATCCCGAGCAGTTGGCCCCGGTTCGGGATAACGTTCCGGCATGGCGACGCGGTTTATGAAATCGCGGTCGAGAATCCCGACCACTATTGCCGGGGCGTGGCGAACATCACCGTTGATGGGCTGACGCTGAATTTCGACAAGCCCGGCATCCCGCTGGCGAACGATGGCAAGACCCATAGGGTTCAGGTCACCATGGGCGCGCGGGTCAACAAGAAGGATACTGGCGTTGTCCGTTGATCCCCGTGCCGGTACCCTGGCGCCCGCAGCCGAAGTCGTAGACGTCGCCAAGCTGACGACCGCCTTCTTCGATCGCAAACCCGACGTTTCGGTGCCGGAACAACGCGTTATCTTCGGTACATCCGGCCATCGCGGGTCGTCGTTCGACGCCACCTTCAATGAAAATCACATTGCCGCGATCACCCAAGCGATCTGTCGCCACCGCTTCGCCAATGGCGTTGACGGACCCCTGTATGTGGGGCGCGACACCCATGCCCTTTCCGAGCCGGCTTTTTATGTTGCGCTGGAAGTCCTGGCAGCCAATGGCGTCATGGCGATTGTTGATGTGGCGGGCGGGTTCACCCCCACACCGGTGATTTCGCATGCCATCCTTTCCTACAATAAGGGTCGCGCGGACCATCTGGCGGACGGGATCGTCATTACACCCTCGCATAATCCTCCGCAGGACGGCGGATTGAAATACAATCCACCGGAGGGTGGGCCTGCTCCCACGGCAGTGACGTCATGGATCGAGAAGTTCGCCAATTCTCTTCTGGAAAGTAACCTGCGCGACGTCAAGCGCATGGGCAAGATGGGTGGTGCGGTTCCCAATGTGCTTCCCCATGATTATACCGGCGCCTATATTTCGGACCTGCAAAATGTTGTTGACATGGAAACGATTGCCGCGTCCGGCATCCGGATCGGCGTCGATCCGTTGGGCGGCGCTGCGACGCAGTATTGGCAGCCCATCGCGGAGAAATATCGCCTCGCCTTGACGGTCACTGATCCGACCATCGATCCGACCTTCCGGACAGTGCCGCGCGATTGGGACGGCAAGATAAGGATGGACTGCTCGTCGCCCTATCCGATGTCGCGGCTACTGGACCGAAGGGGTGACTTCGATATCGCGTTCGCCAACGACACCGACGCGGATCGGCACGGCATCGTCACGCAGCGCGGTCTGATGCCGCCCAACGACTATCTGGCTGTATGTGCTTCCTATCTCGGCCGCGAACGGGAGCAGTTTCACGGCCGTGGTATCGGCAAGACCATTGTCAGCAGCGCGATGATCGACCGGGTCGCGACATCCTTGAACAGAAGCCTGTTCGAGGTGCCGGTGGGATTCAAATGGTTCGTCGATGGGCTTTTGAAGGGCAGCCTCTATTTCTCCGGCGAGGAAAGCGCGGGATCGTCATTTCTGCGGCGCAATGGCGAGGTGTGGACCACCGACAAGGACGGCCTCATTGCGGGCCTGCTTGCCGCTGAAATCTCTGCCCGAACGCGCCAAGCACCGGACGCACTGTTCGCGGCGCTGAAGGAGATGCTAGGCGAAACCTTTTATGCCCGCGTCGATCAGCAGGCGAGCGCTGCGCTGCGAGCGCGCTTGCCAAAGGTCGCGCCGAATGACGTGCGGGCGTCGCAACTTGGCGGCGATCCGATTACACGAAAGCAGGTGAACGCGCCGGGAAATGGCGCGCCTATCGGCGGTATAAAGCTTTTGACAGACAGAGGATGGATCGCGGCAAGGCCATCCGGCACCGAGGACGTATACAAAATCTACGCCGAAAGCTTTGTCAGCGCTGCTCACCTTGAGCAATTGCAGACCGACGCTCAGGCTGTCGTCGCCGGGCTATAGAGGCGGCGCCGGATTTGGCGCGGGCGGCGCAGATTGCGGCGCTCCCTTTCCCGTCTGGATGCTGTCCCGTAGGATTCGGAAGAGAGGACCGCCAGCCGCCTCCCAAGAATCCGCGGTCCTGCATTACTCGTCGAGGCCCGCACACCAATCGGAGATTGCCCGCAATGCCGTGAAGTTGGTCTTCTCTTGCCTCCATGCGTCTCTTAAGAAGGCACTGCAAAAGGTTGTATCACTCTCCCAGCGCGCCTTTACACGAAATCACAATGCGAGTTGCAGAGGTGTTGGCTAGACGAAAGAGAAGGCCTACGCGCAAAAACGTCCGTAATGTGCTTGACGAAATGAGCGAGCTATATCCACCCAAAAAATCCCGTTGCTAATGAGAGGTCTCCCCACATGACCGCTTTCTTATTTGGACTTTTTCTATATTTCCGCAAAAAAAGAAATTTTACGAACCTAAAATCGGTGAGGATGTGCTTTGCCATTGGTTCATGAGG
>DATATP010000130.1:0-2907 GCA_036268715.1 Rhizomicrobium sp.
GATCTCGGTTTCCGCGCCGGAGCGATCGATGGTGCGCCGGGGCGACAGAATTGACGAAGTGGGTTTCACCGCGAAGCGCGCCACGATCGGTTGCCCGGTCGAGATGCCGCCCAATATGCCGCCGGCATGATTGGAGAGGAACACGGGCTTGCCATCGTTACCCATACGCATCTCGTCGGCATTTTCTTCGCCGGTCATGGCGGCGGTGGCGAAGCCGTCACCGATCTCCACACCCTTGACCGCATTGATGCTCATCATGGCGCCAGCCAGTTCATTGTCCAGCTTGGCATAGATGGGCGCACCCAGGCCGGCGGGAATGCCTTCTGCCACCACTTCAATCAAGGCGCCCACCGATGACCCGTTCTTGCGCACACCTTCAAGATATTCCGTCCACGGAGCGACAGTGGACGCATCGGGGCAGAAGAAGGGATTGTTGGCGGTCTCGTCCCAATTCCAGTTGGCGCGATTGATTTCTTGCGTGCCCATCGCCACCAGCGCGCCGCGGATCGTCACCTTGCCATAAAGCTTGTCCAGCAGCTTGCGGGCGATGGCGCCGGCCGCCACCCGCATGGCGGTCTCACGCGCCGATTGGCGGCCGCCGCCGCGGTAATCGCGAAAACCGTATTTGGCGTCGTAGGTATAGTCGGCATGGCCGGGACGGTATTTGTCGCGGATTTCGGAATAATCCTTGGAACGTTGATCCATATTCTCGATCAAGAGTCCGATCGGCGTGCCGGTGGTGAGCTGCTCGGGCATGCGCTCGTCCTGGAAGACGCCGGAGAGTATTTTCACCACATCCGGCTCCCGGCGCTGGGTGACGAATTTCGACTGGCCGGGACGCCTGCGCTCCAGATCGCGCTGGATGTCGGCCTCGGTCAAAGCAATGCCGGGCGGGCAGCCATCCACCACGCAGCCGATCGCCGGCCCATGGCTTTCGCCAAAGGTGGTGACGCGGAAAAGATGGCCGAAACTGTTGTGCGACATGGTTGGGTCTTAGCCTATCGGCTTCGGATTCGACAAGGCGTCGCCCACACCGGGAAGCTGGGCCACGTCGCTGCCCCGGACACGGAAAACCACGCCCTGCGGCTCATCCAGGGCCGACATTTCGGTGGCGCTGAGGCCCAGGAACAACCCTCTCAGGATGCGGGTATAGGCGCCGTGGCTCACCGCGAAGGTATCGTGGCCAAGGCTTTTGACCCAGTCCTCGGCCCGCGCCGCCACTTCGGCATAATTCTCTCCACCCGGCACATGCACATTCCATTTGTCGGCCGCGCGGGCGGCAAATAGAGCCGGGTCGCGGGCACGGGCTTCATCCGCAGTCAATTGGTCCCATTCGCCCGGATTGATCTCTTCGATACGGGCATCGGTCGTATAACCTTCACGCGGCAGGCCCAGAACCTCGCGCGCGATTTCCATGGTAATGCGTGCGCGTTCCAGCGGGCTTGCGACAAAGCCAATTCCGGGCGCGGGCCCCAGTTCATTCTTGAGCGCCAGGCCGATGGCCTTGGCCTGCTCGCGGCCTCGTGCGGTCAAAGGTGTGTTCTTCCGTCCGGAAAAAAGGTGCCGGCAATTGGCCTCGGTCTCGCCATGACGGGCGAAATAAAGCGTAACGCCCGGTTTGAGGCTCAATCTTTCCGGCATTTCTTCCGCGAGGCCTATTCCTGCTTGCCCACTGCGATGTCGGGCGCGTCTTCCGCCTTCATCCCCACGATGTGATAGCCGCCATCAACATGGAGATTTTCGCCGGTCACCGCGCTTCCCAGGTCGGAGAGCAGGAACAGCGCGGCATTGCCGACTTCGTCTTGGCGGACATTGCGGCGAAGCGGTGAATTATATTCGCTCCATTTGAGGATATAGCGGAAATCACCGATGCCGCTGGCGGCCAAGGTCTTGATCGGACCGGCCGAGATGGCATTGACGCGGATGGCCCGCTTGCCCAGATCCTCGGCCATGTAGCGGACGCTGGCTTCCAGCGCCGCCTTGGCCACGCCCATCACGTTATAATGCGGCATTACTTTTTCGCTGCCGTAATAGGTGAGGGTGACCAGGCTGCCGCCATTGTTCATCATTTTTTCGGCGCGCTGTACCACGGCGGTGAAGGAATAGCAGGAGATGTCCATGGTCATGCGGAAATTCTCGGGCGTGGTGTCCACATAGCGGCCCTTGAGCTGTTCCTTGTCGGAAAAGCCGATCGCGTGCACCAGGAAATCGAGATTGTCCCAATGTTTGCGCAGTTCGGCGAAAGCGGAATCGATCGAGGCCTGGTCCGAGACGTCGCAATCGATCAGCGCCGCGGGTTTCACCGTTTCGACCAGGGGCGCGACCCGCTTCTTGAAGACGTCACCCTGGTAGGTGAAGGCCAGTTCGGCGCCTGCGCCATGAAGCGCCTTAGCCACGCCCCAGGCGATGGAACGGTCATTGGCGACCCCCATGATAAGGCCTTTTTTGCCCTTCATCAGGCCGTCGAATGTCATGAAAACTCCCCGATTTTGCTGAGCCGATTCTAGTCATTTGGCCCAGATACGCCAGCCTGGAAATATGGCGATCCAAGCAAGGCCGCAGGGGGCTATTTCATGCGCGCGCGGGGATCGAAATCCGATTGCCAACGCTCGGCAAAGCTTTTGAGCTCGGCGTCGGGCCGGTCCGGCAGGGCCACGACCAGGCGCACATAGAGATCGCCCACCGCCTCGCCCGCATGGGCGGGAACGCCCTTGCCCCTGAGCCTGAGCACCGCGCCTGAATTGGAGCTGGCGGGAATGGAAAGATTGACCGTGCCGCTGAGCGTGGGAACGGGCACTTTCGCTCCCAGGACTGCCTCCTTCAGCGTCACCGGCAGGTCCATGCGCAAGTCGTTGCCATCGCGGGTGAGATAGGGATGGGGCGCCACCGTCACCTGGATCAGCACAT
>DATATP010000131.1:0-25105 GCA_036268715.1 Rhizomicrobium sp.
GTGCTGGGCGCTGTGTTGCGGCGGGTGGCATAGACGATCTCACCGGTGATGGTCAGATCGTTGCCGAAATCCTGTATGCCCTTGACCATTGCATCGTTGCGCACCTCCTTTTGCAGCAGATCGCCAACCTGCCAATTGGTACAGGGAGCGTTGACCTGGGAGGTGGTGGTGCTGTTGGTGGACTGCGCGTTGTAATAGATGAGGCTGCCGCTGCCGTTCGGGCGGATCATCGCCGGATCGCAATTGAAACTGTTGTTGTTCGTCGTGCCCGAACCCGTCAGGCCTTGCGCCGTCGCCCGGGCTGTCTGATTTGGATTCGTGTATGGCCTGTCGGTGTCCTTCAGCGCGCCTTCATGGGTGTACTGATAGGCGAACATGATCGAACTTTTGTCGGTGCTGGTGCCGATCAGGAGACCGCCGGTCAGGTCCTGGGTGCCGTCCATGAAACTGGTCTGACCAGTGACCTGCACGCCATCGAATTTCTTGCGGGTGATGAAATTGATGACGCCCGCAATCGCCTCCGAGCCATAGGTGGCGGACGAGCCGTCTGCCAACACTTCGACGCGCTCGACCATGCTGGTGGGAATGATGTTGGGGTCCACGACCGAATGATTCGTGGAACCAGCGGGCGCGCGATGGCCGTCGATCAGAATCAAGGTGCCGTTGGACAGGCTCGATCCCAATTGGTGAATTGTCGGCTGGTAATAGGAGGTGTGGTTTTCCCCCTGGCCCGCAGCGCCCATGCTGGTGACGGCTGGGACATTGACCAGAACCTGGGCCAAGGTTTGCCCGCCGGTTTCCTGGATCTGCTGCGGTCCGACCGAGATGAGATTGGAACCCACCGGCGCCGTACCCCGGATGCTGGTGCCGGTCACGACCACCTGCTCCACACTCCCGTCATCGGTCTGGGCGAAGGCCATGCCGGTGAACGAGGGCGATACTGCCGCCAAGGCAATCCCGGAACCGCCGATCATCAGGCGCTGAAAAAGTGTGGCCACAGATATTCTCCCCTGTTCTGATGCCATTGATTGCCGGCCACAGCCATATGGCGACCGGCGGCTGAACGTGCCGGAAATGCTAGGTGGCGGTCCGTTCCAGGAATAATGATTTATAGTGATAACGCCATCGCAAATTCAGATAGGCGGACCTGGCCAGCATCACTGGATTATCGCATCCCATCGGCTATCTCGTTTCATCTCGAAACTGCATCGCTCCCGCCGCACTCGCTCGCGGCATGTCCCGCTGGGCGGTGGCCTCGATGGGATCTGCCGCAAGGGATGTTTTGCTGGGCGGTTTCCCTCTTTCCAACCCACGAGTTCCTGTCAATCTGTTGACAGTAGCCATGCGAGCCGACCTGGTCGGTTCACAATTGTTCCTCATTCACACGGCATGGGCCGCGTTCCCGCAAAAGGAGCGCGGGATGGCGCAAATGAAATCAAGAGCTCCCGCCTTCGTTGCCACAGTTACGTCACAAAGTCGCCTCAAGCTGTCCAAGCACGTAATGTGTTCCGTACCGTCCCCCGCGCATTTTTCGGGGAAATGAGTTCCCGTACCATCTTTTGATGCCGAGGACTGATGGAACCGCGCACGAGATTTGCATCGACTGCAGCCTGGGACCCCGGCCCTTCCGCACAAGAGCGGCTCAGTCGGCTTTTCCAGCATTATCGTTCCGGCGTCAGCGCCTGCCTCGAACCGCTGGTCCGGCAATACAACCCCGCGATGCTGGCGGGAGCGCAGGCCGAGTATCGCAAGATGCTCGAGCTGAGCGCCAAGATGAATATCGTCGGGCACGCCTGCACCGAGATTGCCAGCCGTGACTATGACGCGCGGCGGCAGACGATCGGCAGCCTGTTCGGCGCCTGCTGCTTTCTGGCCGACAGCTTCATTGACGATTTCGGTGAAGATGCCACGCGCGATTATCTTGATCGGCTTGAAGTGCTTCTGACACAGGGATGGTTTGAGCCGCGCACCGACCGGGAAAAATTGTTCTTCGTCATCCTGTCCCGGCTATTTGCGGAGCGCGACATCCTCCATCCCACAATGCGCCAGGCCGTGTTGCAGCTCTATCTCGCCCAGAAACAGGATGTTGAACTGCGCATCACCCGTATTCCCCCAGAAGGCGGTTTGAGCCGCAGCCGGCTCGCGATGCTCAAACGCTGCGCGCGCAACCGCAGCGGCCATGCCATTCTGGTGCTGTCGGCTTTCCTGCTGCCCGATCTTCCCCTCGCCTATCTGGCGAGGATGTTCGGTGCCGGGGCGCTTGTCATGTATATCGACGACCATGGCGATTGCTATTCGGATCGCGGGAGCCACCGCATCACTTTCATGAATCAGGTGCGCCATCCGGAACGCACCCTGAAGGCGCTGTTCCACAGCCATGTAAAACAACTGGCGCTCGGCTTGCCACCAAGCCAGGGCCGTGACCTGCTGATCGCTTTTCTCACCCGCTATTATCTCACCCGCGTCGAGAAACACCGGCAGCAGAAGATCAAAGGAGGCTCCGCCTGGGCGGTCTATGAATGACGGCATCCCAACTTCGCGCGCACAGATCGCTGACAGGATCGGTCTCCATATCCAGGAGCTCCATGCCGGCGGGCGGCTGCGTGATGCCCAGCCGCTGCTCAGGATCGACAATCGCGACCAGGCCAGGAGTGCGCCCTATCAGTTCGACGCGGCGAGAGGCCGGCTCCACCGGGCGGGCTGCCGGTCCATCCCAACAGGATCCAAGTCGGCGCTGTATGGCGTCTGGCGGATCGCCAAGGAAGAAGAAACCCTTGTCTGCCCGCGATGCAAACCCATGCCCCAGCCCGATGAAGAGACTGACTCCAAGCCCCAGGATGAAACGCCTGTCGATCTGCTCTATGGCGTTCTGTCCGTCATCAGCCAGTTCGGCGGCGTTCTTCGCGAACGCGGCCAGGAGTACCGCAACAGCCGCGCCGGAACGCTTCTGGGGGCACAGATCGAAAAGATCTACAGCGGCGTCAATGAGCGCGAGAAAAACATCCTGGACGTGCTGGCCTCGTCGCTGGGCAGTCTTGCCGTGGCGATCCGCGAGCTCGATGAGGGCCTCAACACGGCCACAGACCAGGGCGGCGCAGATGCGCCGAACGCCGGCGCCGCAAGCCAACCCGGCGAAGCAACTTGAGAAGCGAGGATTGTTATGCCGAGGATATCCCTGTCGCTGCAACTCGGACCGATGGTGAAGATCAACATCGAAGGCAACAGCTGTCCCGAAATCGCCGAGGCGCTGCAGGGCTTCGAACGGCTGAACAAGACGGTAGACGACATGTTCAGCGACCTCGCCAAGCGGGTGTTTCCGGAGACCGAGGAATTTCCCCCCGCCGCGGAAAGGGATGCCTGATGACCGACAAGTTTCATCTCGAATTTTCCGGCCATCCCGACCTGAATTTGCGGGTCAAGATGAAGCCCATCCAGTTCGACTTCGCCTGCCAGGGTGCTGCATCCCTGGCGGTCAGCGATGTCCGGCTGCATTTCGACCAGATTCCCATGCATATGCGCATCCCCTTTCTCAAGCGACGGGTGCTGGCCGGCTCGATCGGTCCGTTCGGCGTGCATCTGAAACCGTTCGACGTCAATCTCCGCGCCATCGGCGTGGAAACCCGCGGCACGATCGGCCGCGAAGAGACCGAACTACATCTGCAGGGCACTGGCGCCTGCAAGGCAGAAGTCGAAATCAGCGGCAAGCTGCCCGAACTGAAGCGCCGCTGAAAAGGAGGATGCCGTGAGGCACGGACATCGCCATCGGCACGGATCGTATCACGGGCATGCCGGCGATGCCGCACGCCATATCGTCTGCCGCCACAGGGTCGAGATCGAAGTGTGGCCGGCCCGCGCAGAAATCAATTTCCAGGACGAATGGACCGCCAATCCGATCGATACCCAAATTCGCTTTGAAGCCCAGATCTACAATTCCGATCAGGGTTATCTGTGGGAGGTGCGCGATATCAACGGCAATCCGGGCCAGGGCAGCATCGACGTCAGCGGGCTTTACCGCGCGCCAGCCAAAGGCTCGCTGACCAACGGCACTACCGAAATCGTGGTGGCGACAGCGCGCGAAGACAGGCTGCGCAAGGCTTATGCCTGGGTCACGCTGGTGGGTGTCGGCCCCCAGCCGGCGCCGCTGCCCGAGGTCGCGATCTGGCCGAAGCGGCTCGAACTTTATTTCTTTCAGGGCGCGGACAACTCCTACATCGACGATTGCAACAAGGAGCGCGAATTCAGCGCCGCCGTCTATGACAGCAGTTCGACGGTGCAATGGCTGTTGAACGGGACGCTCCAGGGCACCGTCGGACCGTGGTTCTCCTACCAGGCACCCAATACCGGCGGGACCCAGACGGTCACCTTGCAGGCGCGGCTGCAGAGCCAGCCAAGCGTGTATGACGAAGCAAAGATATTGCTGCGCAATTATAATTGGCCGGGCCTTTAGCACCGGCGACGGGAGACAAGCATGGTCGGCGTAGACGTTACATTCGACAATAATCTC
This sequence comes from Rhizomicrobium sp., assembly GCA_036268715.1. Classification (GTDB taxonomy): domain Bacteria; phylum Pseudomonadota; class Alphaproteobacteria; order Micropepsales; family Micropepsaceae; genus Rhizomicrobium. Next base: position 4,505 of record DATATP010000131.1, read on the forward strand.
ACGCTCAACCCGGTCCAGCTCGATCCGGTCACTCTCGAGCCTGTGACAGTCGCCGCGATCCAGAAGATCGCGCCTGTCGGCGTGCACATCAAGGAATTCAACCAGGTCGCGCCTTTGTCGGTGGAGTCGCTGCGCGTCGATCATGTGCGCCATGTCGATCCTCTCAGGATCGAGCGGCTGGACATTACGCGCCTGCCGTCCGTTAACATCACCATGAGCCAGTTGCCGGGACTGGACCTCAATGTCCGGCGCGTGCCCCCCGTTGCGATCACCATCCAGCAGCAATTCGATCTATGGTCGGACTATGCGATTACCGCCCGCTTTCTGGGCGTGCCGCTGTTGCGCATGGCGCTCACCGGCCGCACCAATATTACGCCGCATGGCTGCGCCCGCCGCGAACACTCGCACAGTCATGAGCGCAGCTTCCCGGATGTGGCGGCGGCCGGCAATCCGGCCATTCCCAGCAGCGCCGTCGAAGTGTGCGCCGGACCGGCCGGTCACCGGCACCATCGGTCGAAACCTTGCGTGCGGGCGGGCGCGCCGCGCTTCGGCTATTCGCTGCGGCATGGCTCGATCGCATCGGAAGCACAGAGCACGGTGAATGGAGGATAGGATGGAGCATCATCGCCTTGAAGAATTGGGGTATAATCTGGCTTGTCTGATACAGGCGGGCACCGGGGGGGCCCTTACCCTGACGGGGGCGGGTCTGACCGTGCCGCGCCTTGTCATCGGAGCGCTGTTCGGCGAACCGCACCGGGAATGCAGCTGCCATGCCCGGCATCAAGATCATTGCTGCTACACGCCGCCGCTTTATGGATGTTGAGATGGCACAAGCAGGACAGGCAAAGACAGAAGCCGCAAGAGATGATGCGTCCGAGAAACCGCGCGAGCAGCCTGCTGCCGGCGCCGAACTGCGGGGAAGGCTGGATCAGGTCGGCACCATCTTGGCCAAGGGCCTGGACCTGGCCGAGGCCGGCGTCAGTTTGGGCGTAACCATCCTGGGCCGGGTCAGCGTCGCCGCGCAGCAGAAAATCCGCGAGGGATTGGACGCAGCAGCCAAACCGCAGCCGCAGGAACCCGGTCCTGCAGAACCATTCAACCAGCCGGCGCCAGAGCCGGAGCCGGAATATGGCCTCATCAACCGACTGCCGCTGGTTCCCGGTGCCGAGGTCAGGATTTCCTTCTCGGTCAATAACGACTCCATGACCGAGGTGAAGAAAGTCGATTTGAAGATTCAGGGCTTTGCCGGCGACAGCCAGAAGGCGGCGTTGGATCCGTCAGGCTTCAGCATTAAGCCGGCACAGAAAACGATTGCGCCGGTCGATTTCGAGAAATTCATCCTGCAAGGCGCCATCCCCGACACCGTCCCGCCAGACATCTATCGCGGGGTTGTGGTGGTCAGTTCCGACAAAGATCTTTTCATTCCCGTGGTGCTGGTGGTGACGCCACCGTGAGGTAGCGATGCTCTATGACGTGATCGTGGTGGGAGCAGGACCCGGCGGAAGCAGCGCCGCGAACTTCCTTGCCCGCCAAGGCGTCAAGCTGCTGCTGCTCGACAAGTCCGATTTCCCGCGCGACAAGGTTTGCGGGGACGGCATGACTCCCCAGGCGGTCTATTGGCTGGACCGGCTAGGCTGCGCCGCGGAAGTCCTGGCCCACACCAAGGGCTGCATCAAATCGGCCGACATCATCATCAACAAGGAGCGCGTGCTGACCGGCGGCTATCCCGGCGACACGATCTATCCCGATTTCGCCATTCTTCTGGACCGGCGGCGCTTCGATCACATCCTTTTGAATCATGCCGTCGGCCATGGCGCCGAATTCCAAGGCGGCACGACGGTGCGCGACATCGTCCGGGAGGAGGGACATGTGCGGGTGCTGGCAAGGCGCGGCGGTCAAGATGTCGAATATCGCGGCCGGATCGTGATCGGCGCCGACGGCGTCAGCTCCGCCGTCTCCCGCGCCATCGGCAACACCCTCAAAGAGGGCGTGATGGCGGTGTCGGTGCGAGCCTATTATCGCGGTGCTCGGTGCGATGGCGCGCAGATGAAAGTCTATTTCGACCGCGACTATTTTCCCGGTTATGGCTGGCTGTTTGTGGATGATGAAGGCTTCGCCAATATCGGTCTTGGCTGTCTGAACGACAAACGCTTTCCCATGGCCGACAATCTCGGCGCCAGTTTCCGCCGCTTCCTCGCGGTCGACCTTGCGGATATTCTTGCCGGGGCCGTCCAGTGCGGGCCCGTGTCTGGCGGCTCGTCGGGCTTCTTCCGGCCCAAGGCGATCGTCGCAGAGCGGGTGATGCTGATCGGGGATGCGGCCAACCAGGCCGATCCACTCAATGGCGGCGGCATCCACAAGGCGATGGAAAGCGCGTGGTGCGCGGCCGAGGCTTGCCGGCTGGCCCTGGCGGAAGGCGATTTTTCGCTTGCGGCCATGAAACGCTACGAGACGCTGTGGAGCCGCCAATGGGAAGCGGATTGGCGCACGGCGGAAATATTCATGTCGATCGCGAAGAATCCGAACTTGCGGGACTTCTCCTTGTTCATGCTGCGACAGATGGGCCGGCTGACCATGGCCGACCCGAAGTTCCGTGACTTTGCCGCCGGCATTTTCAGCGGCGTGGTTTCGCAAAGCGCCTGGCTTGTGCCGCAAGCGCTGTACCGCGCCTTGCCCAAAGACCCGGACGCCTGGATCGGTCTGCTGAAAATCAATGGCCGGGAAAAGAATGGCGGCATTGCTGCGGGAACCATGCATCTGGCGTATGGTGTGGTTGCCAATGCGTTTTCGGCCGCAACCGGAATGATGCGCGCCCCCATCGCCAATCTGGACTGGGGCGTGGAAACGGCAGCCAAAGCGGCATGGCTGGCCGAGCGACGTTTCGGCAGCGCGGGAGCGATGCGATGATCTACGATGTCATCGTCGTAGGAGCGGGGGCCGGCGGGGCAAGCGCGGCAAGCCTGCTCGCGCGCGAAGGCATATCCACCTTGCTGCTCGACAAGGGCGCGGTGCCGCGCGACACGGTGCGCAGCGACGGCTTGATGCCACAGGCGGTGTACTGGCTGGACCGTCTGGGTTGCGCCGATGCCGTGCTCGCCGAAGCCGGGGGTTGCATCAAGGCTTGTGATCTTTATGTCGATGGGCGGCATCTGCTGACGGGCCGTTTTCCGGCCCATACATCCTATCCGGATTTCGCGCTGCTGGTGCTGCGGCGCCGGTTCAATGAAATCCTGCGGCATTACGCGACGGCCGGCGGCGCGCGCTATGTGGACAAAACCCTGGTACGCGGCCTTGCCCGCGAAAAGGATCATGTGCGCGTACTGGCGCAAACCGACGGGAAAACCGCGGAATATCGCGGCCGCATCGTGATCGGCGCCGATGGTGCGAGCTCCGCGGTTTCGCGCGCCATCGGCAACGGCCTGAAGGATGGCGTGCTGGGCCTGTCGGTGCGCACCACATATGCCAACGTCGCTTGCGATGCCGGCATCCGCGTCTATTTCAACCGCGAATATTTCCCCAGCTATGGCTGGGTGTTCATCGACGAACACAATACCGCCTGTGTCGGGCTGGGGTGCGCAGTGGACCGGAAATTCCCGGTTGCCGACAATCTGGGTCCCGGCCTGCGCCAATTCATCGACGCCGACCTGACGGAGTTGCTGGCGGGCGCCACGCGGATCGGTCCTTTCTCGGGCGGCATCGCCGGGCATTACCGGCCTGACACTCTGACCGCCGATGGCGTGATCCTGATCGGCGATGCCGCCAACCAGGCCGATCCCCTCAATCGCGGCGGCATCCACACCGCGATCGAAAGCGCATTCTGTGCGGTGGATGCCTGCAAGCATGCGCTGTCGGCCGGCGATTTTTCCCGCGCCACCCTTTCGCGTTACGAAGATCTGTGGAGCGCGCAATGCGAGCCGGACTGGCGCACCTCGGAAATCTTCATGTCGATCGCGAAGAACCCCGCGCTCAAAGACCTCGCGCTGTTCCTGCTCAAGCAGGTGGGCACCCTGACCGCTGCGGACCCGCAATTCGGCGCCTTTGTCAGCGGCGTCTTCAGCGGCGTGGTTTCGCAAAATAGCTGGCTGACGCCGCGCGCGCTATTGGATGCCTTTCCCAAAGACCCAGCCACATGGAAGGCGCTGCTGCGGGACAACAGCCGGAGCAATCGCAGCGCGGTAGCCGGCTCTTTGCGGCTTGCGGGTGGGGCTCTGACCAGCGCGGCGCGCAGCGGCCTCGGTCTTGCGCGGCATCCCGGCGCGACACTTGGTTGGGGCGTGGAAGTGGCGACCCAGGCATTTCGGCTCGCCAACCGTCAACTCGGAACTACGCGCGCAGCCGCGCCTACCGGAAACTAGCAACGCAGGAAAGGATTCCACATGGCCTCGATACTGACTTCGATCGAAAATCTGATCCACGACACGGCGCAGGCGCTGGTCGATGCCCAGATCACCTCAAAAATCTCGGACATGTATACGGGCTTCGTGAGCACGGGATTCGGGGTGGTCAACGATTCGATCAAGATCGTGCGCGACATCACTGCTCCACCGGCGCCGCCCCCCGCGCCGCCGCCAGGACCTTGACTCAACCGCTACCTTAAGGAGGTCGATCATGTATACGGGATCTTGGGACTGTCACGGCCGGGCTGCACCCCACGGCCATCACTATTACCCGGCGATGCTGGTGCCGCGAGAGATCGATGCGGATTCCGGCACCACCTCGCAGGATGGCCTGATCGGCGGCACATGGCTGGTTTCGCTTTCCGTCGAATATCTGGTGGAGACCGGCGCCGCCTCGCCATCGGTGAAAATCACGACCGCCTCGGACGGAAGCAGCGCCACCTGGAGCGCGGACGCGCCGGCGACCGGCTATACCGTCCGCCAGGCGGTCCTTTCTGCCGCTCCAGGAACTAAAGTCACGCTCACCGTGAACAATGTCACGGCACGGCTGAGATGGTGTGAAACGATCTGCTGCTGACAACGGCGCTTGAACAGGAGATACGCTCATGAGCTCATCGCAATTTGCCCACCGCTATTCCGGATCGCATGTGCTGCCCTTCCCGTCGCGCGGGCATGGGCCCGGCACCTGCCGTTCCTGCGGCCAATCCAGCGGCGACTGCCGTTGCGGCTGCCGCCAGTGCCGCAAGGAAGCCAAGGAACTGACCTATACGCCCGAAGCCAACACCACCACCGGCCGCCAGACCACGGGCAGTCTCGCCGGAGCGGAACTCAACTCCAATGCCGCAGCAGGCAAGACGACGACTCCGACCGCCTTCATCGGTGGCGGTTGTTGTGTACACATCTCACTCGAATATGCACCGAGCGCCGCGACCACCCAGTCCATCGTGGGAATCCTGGTCAAGGACACCGAAGGAACGATCCTGGCATGGGAAAAGACCAATCCGCCGGGCACGCATTATCAGATCAAGGAGAATGTCGTCACCACCAAGCCCGGTGCGACAATCCAATTGCTTGCCTCTAATGCGACCGTTCGCGCCCGCTGGTGCGAAGTATTCAGCTGCTGATCGAAGGAGAGCGATAATGGCCGACAATAAGGATAACCAATCCGTCCCACAGTCCGGATCGACGCCGGCGCCCAACAAGGCCCAGGCCGAATTCGACAAGTACAGAACGCGCATGCAAGGCGGGGCCTCCGCCGGCAGCGGCCCCCACCCGGACGGACCCAGTTGGGCGGTCCCGCCTTCGGTGACGATGCTGCCGCGCTATGCCGACGAAGCAGCGGCCGCGTCCGGTTCGCTGGCCGACAGCATCGGTACCACCTTGCGCCTTGGACTCGATGTCATCAACGCGGCACTCGCCGGCGGCACACGCCTGTTGGGCGGATTCGCGGGCGCTTACGGCCATGAGGACTGCGGCTGCGAAAGCTGCTGCGAACCAAGCTGCTGCGAGCCGGACTGCTGCGGCTGCGAATCCTGTCATCCCGGCGTCGGAAACTGCTGCTGATATTCCGTCGGCGCGCACTTTCTTGAAATCGATTCCCGGCAGCATCCTGCCGTCGAAATCGAACAGCGCCGCTGTGAATCCCTTGTTGCGCACTTGTTCGCGACCAAGTCGGGAGCCCAGCGTCGCGCCATGCAGGCCCGGTCAGCGCTGATCGAGACCGAGGCGTAACAAAGGACAAAAGCGTCGGCGCACAGCCGCCGCTTCAGTCGGGGTCGGGCGCCGCCGCACGGCCGCCGGTGGGCGCCGGTGGCGCCGAGAACCCCTGACGGGTAAGAAACGCCATCAGGTCCTTGAATTCGTCCGGCGTCAGCCGCTTGTCATAATCGGTGGGCATCAGGGGCGGCTTGACCGTTATGTCGCGGACCTTCTCCCGGTCCAGAAGATGCAGATGATTGTCCGTTCCCATCACCTGCAGGGAATAACCATCCTGATTCAAGAGCACCCCGTCTATCGTCTGTCCATCGGTAAGGACCAGATGGACTGCATCGTAAGTGTCCATCGGCGGCAACGACGGCAGATGCACGCCCCCGTCGCCATAGATGCGATGCTGGGCCTTGGTCAGCGCATCGATGATGGAGTTCGACTTGCGCTTGCCGGCGATATCGCTGAGATCGGGCCCGATCAACCCTCCGCGGCCATTGATCGTGTGGCAAGTGCCGCACTGACCTTTGCCCCAGAATATCTGCTCGCCATGCGCGACATTGCCCGGTAACGGGTTGTCGATCGCCGTGCCGCGCAGCGAATGAATATAGGCGCCAATCTTCAGAATGTCGTCGTCCGCCAGCTTGCCCTTCCAAGCCGGCATGGCTGTGCCCGGCACGCCGTCGCGGATCGTCTGAACGACCTGGAAATCGTTGCGTTCGCCGCGTAAAGGCGTTGACATGTCGAGAACAATGGCGGGACCGATCTCGCCCGCACCGCCATTGACGCCGTGACAGGCGGTACAGTTCTTGTTGTAGATCTGCTCTCCTTGCGTGATCGCGGCACTATTGCCCCAGAAGGGATTGGGCGGCCCGGACGGTGTGGCCCGGCGCTGGGCAGCCGCCGGAAGGGCGCTGAAAGCGATGAGCGAAGCAACGAGAATTGCGCGCTTCATGGCGTAGCCTCCCCGAGGCCGAAGGCAAAGACGTTGGTGCCGGATTCGATAGCGAAATATTGCTTGCCGTCGACGCTGTAGGTCACCGGACTGGCCGTGATGAGATCGCCGGTATTGAAGTGCCAGAGCGATTCGCCGGTCTTTGCGTCCAGCATCGAAACCTGTCCGAACTGCTCGGGCGAAAACACGACACCGCCTTCGGTGGTAAGCAGGCCCGGCCCATAATGGTTCGAGCGAACCTGCTTGTAATCCCATGCCGTCTTGCCGGTGACGGGATCGATCGCGCGCGTATAAAGCTGCCAAGCCTCCTTGTCGCGCGGACTTTCGAGATAGCTGGTTTCGGCGTCGATCGCCGAGCTCGCCAAGGTGTTGACGCCACAGCCTTCCACCGCCATCACGTAGAACAGGCCGGTGGCGGGATTGTAGGCCGGCGACGGCCAGTTGGTTGCGCCGGCCGTCGAAGGACAAGTGATGGTGCCTTTCACAGTCGGCTCATGGGCCGGATCGGGATTTCCCTTTCCGGTTTTGGGATCGACGGTACCCCAATCCACCCGGCTGACGAACGGCGTCGCTTGCAGAAAGGCGCCGTTGGTGCGGTCCAGCACATAAAAATAACCGTTGCGGTTGGCCTGCAGCAACAGCTTGCGCGGTTTGCCTTTGAACACCTGATCGGTCAGCACCACGATTTCGGTGGAGTCGTAATCATGCGTATCGTGCGGCGTGTTCTGAAAATACCATTTCAGCTTGCCCGTCGCGACATCCAGCGCGACGATGCTGTCGGAATAAAGATTGTCGCCCGGCCGTCCCCGTCCCGACCATTGCGGATTGGGCTGGCCGGTACCGTAATAGACCAGCTTCAGTTCGGGATCGTAGGCGCCGCCGATCCACATCGGCGCTCCTCCTGGCACTTGGCCTCCCCAGCTGTCATAGCCCGGCTGTCCCTTTTCCGGCAGCGGGCTCCAGGTCCAAGCATATTGCCCGGTCTGCTCGTCATACGCCTGCAGGTAGCCGTGCGGCTGGTTGCCCCCGACGATGATCTTGCCGCCCGCAATCAGGGGCGGAATACCCGAAAATCTGGATTGGGGCCCGCCCGACGATTCCCAGATTTGCGCCCCGGTACGCGCATCGAGCGCCAGAATGTGACCGTCCGTGGTCGTTATATAGACCCGGTTGTTGGCGACGGCGGCGCCGCGCTGGTAGGTGGCAGTGGCGGGCGGACGCTGAAATTTCCAGATGATATTGCCGGTGCGGGCATCGACGGCGTCAATCCTGTTGAAGCCGGAAATGTACATCACCCCATTCGCCACCACGGGCACGCCTTCCAATCCATGAAGGCCATCGACATGATAAACCCACTTGGTCACGAGATTATGGGCGTTGGCGGGCGTCACTTGTTTAAGCGACGAATAGCGCTGATTGTTGTAGCTGCCGCCATAAATCGGCCAATCGGCGCCAGGCTGGGGCGGATAGGCCGTCTGGGCCAGGACGCCAGCCGAAAGACCGGCGACAAGGCATGTTGACAGCAGCCCGATCTTCAGCCCCATGAGAATATCCCCTTCGTTATCCCGGCGCTGCCGGCGCCTTTATTAATGTACCTGAACGCCTGTCAGTATAGGCCGGAGCAGACCAAGGAAACAATATGAAGGATTGCGCGAGCGAGATTCCTCAACCGGTTTCGCCGGTCGTTCGATAGGCTTCAGCGAAGGCAGGCCGGCGATTGCGGCGCGGCCTATCCTGTCGCTTTCGGACGATGCGCAGGATCGAATCCGTAAAGCGTTTCCGGATTCTCTACCAGCACGCGATGCAACATGGCCCTTGTCTGTGCTTGGGCCGCAAGCGCATTGAGCAGCACAACCACATCCGGCGGCGGGTGTTCGCCGGGGAAAGGCCAGTTCGAACCCCAGACCACGCGCTCGGGAGCCGCCCGCATATAACTGCGTGCGACCGCGCTGGTGTCGTCATAGCCTGGGGGTCCGACCTTCGAATCCATATTGATTCCAGACACCTTGATCCAGCCCCGTCCGGTATCGAGCAACTTGCGCATTGTCTTATATTGGGGCTGATCGACGCTGGACGCATGTGCCATGTGATCCACCACAACAGGCGTGGGCAGCGCCAGGATGACCGGCTCCAACTCTGCCAGCAGCGGTCCTGGCATATGAAACTGAATATGCCAGCCCAGTGGCGCGATGTGTGCAGCGATCTTCGGAATTTCCTCGCGCTTGAAAAAGCCTTTGCCGCCGCCGCTGAATTGGATCCGGACGCCACGCACCCCCGCCCTGTCCAATTTCTTCATCTCCGCCATCGGAACGTCGGCATGCATCACCCCGATCGCCCGGGTCACGTTTCCCGTCGCGGCAAGGAAATCATAAAGGGGCTGATTGTTCGTGCCATAGGCCGATGGCAGCACAATCACATCGCGCGACGTTCCCATCTTCTTCTGGAATATCCGATAGTCCGCGACCGTGGCGGGGGCCTGTTTCCTTGCGTCGGGCAGATAGGGAAAGCGAGGATCATAGATATGATGGTGACAATCGCAGGCCCCGTCCGGCACCTCGAACGTCAATCTCGTTTCCTGTGACCATGCGGACGTGGCGCTCAGCGCCAAGCCGGCCCCTACAACCATACGCCGATCCCAGTTATTCTTTCCGTTCATGGCGAGACCCATCATTTGCTTGGCAATCCGATGCCGATGATAGGGCAGAGAAGGTCTACGATCCAGATAGCGCGTTCGAGCTTTCGATACATGATGGCCGTAAATTCAACGGCACCAGATTGAGCGAGACTCCTTCATCGTCCGGCAGTAACGTCAACAATGTCGCGGGTGAAGCACGGGGGTTAAATATGGGCGTTCGGATGCTTGCAGCCACTGTCATTATGACATTCGGCAGCTTCGCCCTTGCCACCTGGGCTCTGTCTCAGCCGAGCGCGACCCACGCTGCGCCGCGACCGGGTTGGTTTTTGCAGGTGCAATCGCAATCTGCCGACGTGTCCGAGCAAGGGGCCGACAAAGACGGTCGGCTCGCTGCGTGCGGCAACGACGTTGTGAAATACTGCATCGGCCCGAAAGGACCCAGAGGGGCCGCCTGCCTCAAGCAGAACTTGGATGGAGTGTCGGCGATGTGCAAGCAGACGCTCGCTGCGCTTCCGGTCCGTCAGGGCGGCCATCCAATCGTGCCGCGGTGCAGCCATTCTCCGCTTTGCTCCAACACGCTTGGCGGCGACAAGACCACGTTGCAGCGCGTCGAATGGAAACAGACCGGCGGTTACAAATTCAGCTATCCGTTTGTGCTGCCTGTCGCGCATGGCGGGGGCGTGTCCGGTGTCGCCATCGACTCAAAGGACGATCTATGGGCCTTTCAGCGCAATGCACCCGGTCAGCCCCAGCTTTTCAAATTCGGCCCCGATCACAAGCTAGTTCTCACCATCGCGGAAAATGTGATCGGTCATCAATACAAGGCGCATGGCATCGATGTCGACGCACAGGACAATGTGTGGATCTGCGACGCGGACGGCAGCACGGTGATGAAGATCAGCCCCGAGGGCAAGCTGCTCATGACCATCGGCAAAAGGGGGACGAGAGGCGACTGGGATGAGGCCAAGGGCCAAAGGCTGTTATGGCAGCCGATGGACATCGCTTTCGGGCCCAACGGCGATATCTATATCGGCGAGGGTCATGCGGACGAAAGTCCAAACGATACCGATTCCGCCGATCCTGCCGACAATATTGGCGCTGCGCGCGTGATCCACCTCGATCAGACAGGACGTTTTATCAATCAATGGTATGGCAACAGCTGGGGGCCGGGGAAATTCGAATCCGTGCATGGCATCGGCGTCGATCCCAAGACGGGAAATGTGTGGCTCGGCGATCGGGATCAATACCGGCTGATCATCTATACCGGTCAGGGAAAATTCATCAAAACCCTGTCGATGAAGAATCTCACTTGTGACGTCTATTTCGATCCGCACGGCCAGCCTTGGATCGCGACAGGCAATGACGGCCAGCTCATCAAGATCGATCAGGACGGCAACACTTTGGTGGCGGTCGGCAATGGCCGGGGCACGGGCTTTGGCCAGTTCATGGAAACCAATTTCATGGCCATGGACACACACGGCAACCTATACACGGGAGACACGACAGTCGCTCGTGTCACGGAAATGATGGCGCCCGTCAAATAGCACGGGAGTCGCTAATTTTATTTTCTCCGATCGGCACCCTCACCGCGATGGCGCTTTGGTCGGCCGACAAGATCAGAAAAGGAGAGGACTTCCGCTCTTCGGCGGCCATATGCGATGGAGCATTGCGGCGAGCTAAGAAAATCCGCGCAATTATCTCCGCCACCCCCGCCCCGGTGACGGAAATACATGCCTTTCTCAGGCTTTACCAACCCAGCCCACGCCGACGATCTCATGGCATATCTGCCACTTACCGATAGCGAGCGCCAGGTTGTGTGGCCGAGAGCCGCCAACTCAGTTGTGATGATGCCGGTCGTCATGCCGCCAACCATGATATTGATTGGAATGGGCCGCGCGGAATCGGGAAGCGTCATTGCGATGCGCCCAATTGTGCCACTGGTGGTGGTTATCCCAATAACCGTCAGAGTAGCCGACCGAGACATCGCCGATATTGAAGCCGACGACCGCGGCGTTCGCGCTGACGGCGCCGAGCACGACACCAATCGCAAGAGCCGAGCAGGAAAGAATTTTGGATTTCATCTAGCTTCCTTTCGAAATCGCGTTGAGATGCTAAACAACGTCTCGTCGGCATTTCTGGTTCCGTCGTCCAAGAGCCAAGCAGACCGCCGCGTTGGAAATTGCCGTAAGGGGAAAGTTCGGCCCGGCACGACGGCACAGAACCAATCGCCGTTCTGCGCGTTGCGGCAGAACGGCAAAAAGGGGAATTCCATGCGCCTCATCCTCCTCATCATCCTGATCATACTTCTCATCGGCGCGCTGCCGCTTTGGCCCTACAGCGCAGGCTGGGGCTATTACCCGGGGAGCGGTCTCGGCCTCGTGTTGCTGATCGTCATCATCCTGGTCGTGATCGGACGCCTCTAGCTTCCGGCCGAAGATCACGGCTTCGAAAATGCGGTCCCGATTGCCAAGCGGTCAGCGGCGTTGAATATTCCGCCGATGCGCGCGGTTCTCATCCTTCCCATCTTTCTTGGACTGCTGGGTTGCAACAGCATCGTCCGCAAGGATGGGGACTGGATCAATCCGCAAGGCCACACGGCAGAACAATTTGAATCGGATGATCGGGCGTGCGAGGCCGCGGCGGCCGAGCATCTGACCTATGACGTGACCCTTATGAACGCAACGTCCTACGATCGCGATCGGGCGTTCAACACGGTCTATCTCCATTGCATGACATCTCGGCGCTATACCGAACGGCCATATTGGAAGAATTGGCTGCCCGCCAATTAATCGGCATCTCCCCCCAAGGCCCGCCGGCCCGAGTGAGGCCTCATTCAAAATCACGCATGCGACCATAATCCACTTGCCCGCGTGATATTCCCATAAATATAACGGCACGTCGAGCGGGCCCGCCCGAACAATGACTCAAACTCATCGAAGGGGAATACGCATGTCCACGCGGTTCGAAAATGGCGGCCACCTCGCCATAGCGGTTCGCCTGCTAGCCGGTACCAGTCTTGCAGCGCTTTCCATTGTGCTGGCTCAACCTGCCTTGGCGCAAACGGCATTGCCGCCTGTTCAGGTGCAGGGCGAAGCGTCCGGATCCTACACTGCGACCGCCTCTGATCTTGACAAGCTGCCAGAGCCATTGCTGGACACGCCGGTCGCGGTTACCACCGTGACCAGGCAATTGATGGACGATCGCGGCGTCACCAATCTTAACGACGCGTTGCGCAACGTGCCGAGTATCACCTTGGAAGCGGGCGAATCGAGCTGGCAGGGCAACGCGCCCTATATCCGCGGCTTCTCGGCGAGAACAGACATGTTTCTGGACGGAATGCGCGACATCGGCAATTACTATCGCGATCCGTGGAATCTGGAAGACGTGCAAGTTCTGGAAGGCCCCGATTCCATCCTTTTTGGACGGGGTTCGACAGGAGGCGTGATCGAGCAGGCGAGCAAGCGTCCCAGCATGGATGCTTTCACCGCAGCAAGCGTCAGCGCTGGGACTGCCGATCTGCAGCGCGCCACGGTGGACATCGATGCCCCTATCGATGGACTTGGGACGCCTGCAGCCTTCCGCCTCAATCTGATGGGAAACAGCAACGGGGTTGCGGAGCGCGAGGTGACCAAATTCGGCCGTTATGGTTTTGCGCCAAGCCTGGCGCTGGGCCTGGGAACACCGACGCGTTTGGACGTCAGCTATTTTCATCAGACGGAAAACGACACACCCGATTTCGGCATTCCCTGGTATTTTGGATCGCCGGCCCCGGTGGACCAGGACAATTTTTACGGCTTCCGGAGCGACCATCTGAACGCCACGGCGGATATCGGCACCGTAAAGGCGGCCCATGATTTCTCCGACACACTGACGCTGCGCGATCAATTCCGCTACGCCGATTACGGGCGCAGCGAAACCGGTTCCAAGCCTGCGATTCCGGCAAGCGCCACACCGGCGACGCCCTTGAATACGATCAATGTCGCAATCAATGCCTTCACAGTGAACAGTACCGAGCGGCAATTGCAGAACCAGACGGACCTACTGGCGAAATTCGATACCGGTCCGGTCCATCACGATCTGACGGCGGGTGTGGAATATGACGATGAATCCTCCGCGCCGCAGGTCTTCAACAGCAGCGGCCTGACCAACAATCTTCTGAATCCGAACACCAACCAGATCTTCAATCCCACAGCCACCTATCCGCGGGTAAAGATCGATACGACGACCAATACCACCGGCGTCTATGCGATGGACACGATGAAGCTCGGCGATCAGTGGCAACTGGTACTGGGTGGCCGGTTCGATCGCTTTTCCGTCCATTTCCATGAATTGGCGTATTCCGTTCCACCTGCCACAATGGGCGTTGTCACGGCGAACAATGCGCTCAACCATGTCGACGAAATGCCCAGTTGGCACGGCGCATTGCTTTATAAGCCGGCGGAAAACGGCACGATTTATTTTACCTATGCCACGTCGTTCAATCCGTCAGCAGAAACGCTGGACGAGATCACCAGTTTCACCAGCTTCAGCCTTAACAATGAAAACCTCGCGCCGGAAAAAACCCGAACCTTCGAACTTGGCACCAAATGGTCGCTGCTCGGCGACCGGCTGACCGCGAATGCCTCGCTGTTCCAGACAGACAAATATAATGCTCGCATCCCCGATCCGAGCATTCCCGGTTTCAACATGTTGGCCGGCGATCAGCAGGTCCAGGGCTTCGAACTCCAGGCACAGGGCTGGATCACGGACGCGTGGAATCTGTCGCTGGGCTATGACTATCTGAACAGCGATACCACCCGCACCATTGCCGGCGGCCCGCCGCTTGGCCTTCCGCTGCCGTTCGTGGCGAGAGACAATTTCACGTTCTGGAGTACCTACCAGATCATGCCCGGCTTCCAGATCGGCGGCGGCGGCCAGTATGTGGGACCGCGCTATGCGCAAACCACCGCGCCCATCGAAAAGGCGCCAGGCTATGTCGAATTCGACGCCATGGCGAAATACGCGCTCAGCCCGAAATTCGACCTACAGGTAAATGTCTACAACATCGCGGACAATTATTATTATGATATGCTGCATCCCGCCTTCATAATTCCCGGTGCAGGACGTTCGGCCATGCTGACGCTCAATTATCATTCTTAGGTCCGGCTCATTTCAGACTTCGTATCGTGCATCTCCCGGCCGCCGTGCGGCGGTCGGGCTTTGTGTTCTGCTTCTGCAGGGCCTGATCTTGTGGGGCCTGTTCGCCGGCCTTTTGCAGAAAACATCCGCGCCAGCGGCGGTCGTGGTGCATGTTTCGCTTTTGCCCAATAAGCAAATTCCGGCCAAATTAACGCCATTGCCGCTGCCGCCTTTTTCGCGACCGCCGGAGATCGTCTCCATTACACCCCGCTTCGCCGTCGTGCAGCCTCCGCCGCCAGACGCAATACGCGCGGCGCCAAAGCCTCCCGCGCCGCCGGTCACAAATCCCCAACCGGCGCCGTTTCAGACCCAGCCGCTGCCTGCGGATTATTTGAGTCGATTGGTGGCTCATTTGAACGCTTACAAGATCTATCCCTATGAGGCGCGCATTCGACGAGAACAAGGCACCGTTCGTTTGCGCTTCAGCATCGACCGGTCCGGACACGTATTGTCCTATGATGTGGTCGACAGCTCCGGGTCGGCGTCGCTCGATGCGGAATCCCGCACCATGATCCAGCGCGCGGACCCGTTTCCGCCCGCGCCGGCGAATTTCCCGGGCAGCAAAATCGATTTGGTCGTGCCCTTGGTTTTCTCGCTGCACTAACGCGATGCTGGCAGCAGACGGTTAGCGATATCGGTCGTCAGTAGCGGTCGGTGCCCTTGCTCTCCCATACCGGTCGCATCTCGGGCGAAAGAACGAACTGAATAAACGCCCGGGAATCCTTCACATCGGCGGAGCGCACGGATACCCCCGCCGCCATGTCCATATGCATTTCAAGTTCGGCCGGCAGCATGCCGACAAGATAAGGATTGTCCGTTGGCTTATTGTCCGGGCTGTGCACCCCGTGGATCAGGCCAAGCCCCATCGCCTTGCCGTCGCCCTCGCCGTGCCGCAGGGCGGGCTCCGCATCGCCGCGGACTGGCTGGCCATGAATGCCGGCAAAATCCGGCCGCTTCAGCAGCCGATCATTCATGCCCGCCTGCATGCTGCCTGACACGGGATCGCTGTAGAAAACGACCGATGCGGTCTTCATGGCGGCGATCAGCTTCTCAATGGTTGAGATATCGGGCGCGGGCGCATCCGGCTTTTTGAACAGCCCGATTTCGACCCGGCCCAGCGGCGTGAAGCTGTTCGGCACCAGTCCCCCATCCAGCGCCAACCGCCCCATCAATTCCATCGGCAGCATCGGCACGTCCGGCGCGGGATTCTCTGTCTTGATGCGGTTCACGATCTGGCCCATGCCGCTGCCCACAATGATCACATTCACGCCAGTCTTTTTGGTGAAGGCGGCGGCGACTTCGCGCAGCCCGGAGTTCGAGATCACACCGGGGCTGATGACCCGGATCTCGGCGGCCTGGGCTGCAGACGCGAGCAACACCGCAAGGATTGCCGCAGATAGGACCGAGCGCATGATTTCCCCTGTCGCGTTATGATTGTTGCACAAGACAGACGGCATTTTCGTAAGCTTTGCAAGCGACATGGCACACCGCCGGAATCCCGACAGAGCGCCTTGTGCCGCCTTAGTCACCAATATAATCTCGCAGCGAGAACAGAGGCTCGATGCGGGCTAAAATCATCGGGGAAACAGTCAGCTATAAGCTCGCCCGGCCGACCGCCGACACATGTCCGTACGATATCGGCGAGCTGTAGCAGGGAATCAATTCATGAATCGCGCAAGTGTCCTGCCTATTCTTCTTGCCGGCTTTGCGCTGGCCTCGGGTGTGACACTCGCCCAGACCGTTACCGACACGAACCTTCTCAAGCCCGATCCCCGGAACTGGCTGATGTATTCGGGCAGCTACAATTCGCAGAACCATTCTCTGCTGAAGCAGATCACACCGCAGAACGCCCATCTGCTGCAGGCCGCGTGGACCCACCACATGTCCGGCATGAAGGACCTGGAAGCGGTCCCGCTGGTGGT
This sequence comes from Rhizomicrobium sp., assembly GCA_036268715.1. GTDB lineage: Bacteria > Pseudomonadota > Alphaproteobacteria > Micropepsales > Micropepsaceae > Rhizomicrobium. Next base: position 21,296 of record DATATP010000131.1, read on the forward strand.
CGACGGTGTCATGTATATCTCCCAGTTCAACCGGATGGACGCGATCGATGCGCGCACCGGCAACATCATCTGGCAGTATCAACGCCCGCCGCTGTCCACGGCCTGGCAGAAGGGCACTGCGGTCTATGGCAACAAGATTTACATCACGACCTCCGACAGTCATCTGGTGGCGTTGGACACCCGCAACGGCCATCCGCTGTGGGACATCAAGTCGGACGGCGATAACATCCTGGCCGGCGGCGCACCGCTGGTGGTGCGCGGTAAGGTGATCGTCACGGGCAACCGGCCCAACGGCTTCATCCAGGCCTATGACGCCGAGACGGGAAAATATCTCTGGACCTGGTATGCGGTACCCAAGCCCGGCGAACCGGGCGCGGAAAGCTGGGGCAAGCAGGTACCGCAGGGCGGACCGGTATGGGCAAGCGGCGCCTTCGATCCGGAACAGAATCTACTGATCTGGGGCACAGGTGAGCCTCGCCCGACCTGGACCGGGACCGAGCGGCCCGGCGATAACCTCTACAGCGACTGCATCGTCGCCATCGACGTCGAGACCGGCAAGCTCAAATGGTATTTCCAGAACACGCCCCACGATACCCATGACTGGGACTCGCTGGAAATGCCGGTTCTGATCGACGCGGTCTATCAGGGAAAGCCGCGCAAGCTGGTGGTGCAGGCCAATCGTAACGGCTTCTATTATGTGCTGGACCGGACCACCGGCCAATTCCTGCACGGCGCGCCTTTCGTCCATAAGGTGAACTGGGCCACAGGGCTGGACGCGAAAGGCCGGCCGATCGTGGTGCCGGGGCACGATCCTTCCGCGCTGGGCACCACCACCTGCCCATCCTCTATGGGGGCAACCAACTGGCCCTCGCCCTCTTACGACCCGGACACGAAGTATTTTTATCTGAATGTGGCGGAAGGGTGCGCCGTCAACGTGACGTCGGCGGGCGGGGGCGGCGGCTACAATGAAAGCCCCAAGGAAGGAGAAGGCTGGGAAGCGCATGTGCGAGCGCTGGACGCGCTGACCGGCAAGATCATGTGGGACTATCGCGCCGTGCGCTCCAACCATTACGGTCCCGGGCTGGTGTCCACCGCCGGGGGGATGGTTTTCGCCGGGGAGCAATTCGGCCAGTTCACCGCCCTGGACGCAAAGACCGGCAAGCCGCTATGGCACTACAATACCGGCGACCTCATCACCGCCAGTCCGATCGTCTACAGCGTCGGCGGCAAGGAATATGTCGCCATCTCCTCCAGCACCAATATATTCGCCTTCGCGCTGCCCGATGCGCCCGAAGAGGGGAGCAAGCGATGAACCGCACCCTCCTTGTCGCTCTGCTTGTGTGCGTCAGTGTCCCCGCCTTCGCCCAGCGCGGCGGCAGCGGGCCGGCCAATCCCTTTGCCGGGAACCAGGCCGCGATCCAGGAAGGCGATGCGACCTTTGCGGCGAATTGCACCCAATGTCACGGCGCCCGGGGTGAAGGTGGCGAACTGGGTCCGGCATTGGCGTCTGGCTCGCGGGAGGACGGGCGCAACAACGACGCGCAGATCTTCAATACCATCAAGAACGGGGTGGCTGGCACTGCCATGCCGTCCTGGAACGGCAAGCTGTCCGACGACCAGATTTGGAAGATCGCCGCCTATATCCGGGTGCTGCGCGGGACGGCCATCGACAATCCCCTGCCCGGCGACGTGGCCCATGGCGAGCAGGTCTTCTGGGGCAAGGGTCAGTGCGGCAACTGCCACATGGTGAATGGCAAGGGGGGCCTTGACGGTCCCGATCTCAGCAACATCGCGAGCATCCGCAAGGTCAATTCCATCGAGGATGCGCTGACGAAGCCGGAACACCGCATTTTCGGCCCCGGCGGCGCGCATTTGACGGCGCTGCCGCCGATGGATGGCTATCCGCCCGTGGTGATCGCCACCACGAGCGGCCAAAGCTATAACGGCGTGCTGATGAACGAGGACAGCTTCTCGCTCCAGTTGCTCGGTTCGGATCAGCGCCTGCACACTTTCGACCGGTCGGAGGTGCGTTCCATCACCCACAAGGCCAAGAGCCTGATGCCGACCGACTATGACAAGCGGCTTTCGACCGACGAGTTCAAGGATTTGATGGCGTATCTGACCCATCTGGGTACACCGCGCGCGACCGGCCGGGCCGCGGCGGCCCGCCAACCGGCAGGAGACTGAGATGAAACGGCTTGCGCTTTTGATGGTGATGGCTTGTGCGCTCGCGGCGCCTGCGGCTGCGGCACCCTATTTCGTCTATGTGGGCAGCTATACCGGCGGCAAGTCGACCTCGAAGGGCATCTATGCCTGGCGCTTCGATACGGCAAGCGGCGCGATCACGCCCATGGGACTGGTGGCCGAAACGCCGAATCCGGCCTATGTCTGCACCTCGCCCAACAGCCGTCATCTCTATACAGGCAACTGGCAGGACAAGGGCGCGCCGGACGGCGATCCTTTCGTCGATGCCTATGCCATCGACGGCAAGACCGGCAAGCTCACTTTCCTCAACAAGGCCAGCGCCGGCGGCGAGGACACCAATCAGGTGGTGTGCGATCCGAGCGGCAAGGTGGTGATCGCGATCAATTATGGCGCGCACCACCCAGGTCAGCATGGCGCGGGCATCGCCGCCCTCTCGATCGGGTCCGACGGCAAAGTCAGCGAGCCCTTCTATGTCGATCTCCATGAAGGCACGCCGCTCAGCCAGCGCCAGACTTCCGGCGCCCATACGCATGGGTTGGTTTTCAGCAAGGATCGCAAATTCGCCTTCGTTGCCGATCTCGGGCTCGATCGCATCTACACCTACCATTTCGATGCGGCGAAGGGACAGATGTCGCCCTTCGATCCACCCTTTATCACCGTCGCGGCAGGATCGGGACCGCGCCGATTGCAGCTCCATCCCAATGGGAAGTTTCTCTATATCAACCATGAAACCGACTCGAAAGTGAGCGTGTTCCAGGTCAACGGCGGCAACCTGAAGGAAATTCAGCAGATCTCCACACTGCCGGCCGATTATAAAGGCCGAAACAGCACGGCAGAGATCGCGATCGACAAAGCGGGGAAGTATCTCTACGTGTCCAATCGCGGCAATGACAGTATCGCGGTTTATAAGGTTGACCCGTCCAGCGGTCTGCTGACGATTCAGGAATTCGTCCCGTCGGGCGGCAAGGCACCGCGCAACATCATGTTCGATGCCACAGGACGATATCTGTTCGCCGCCAATCAAAGCTCCGGCAACGTTGTGGTCTTCAGACAGGATTCCAGCACCGGCCATCTGACGGTCACAGGGCAGGAGCTGAAGATGGATCAACCCGGCTCGGTGGCTTTTGCCCGCGCACAGTAATGGAGAGCTCCTGTTCCATGCTGGAACATTCCGCCGTATAAAACATCGGCGAAAGGACAGCGGAGCTCCGGAATTGATCGGCATCCACGGCTCAACCATGGGTACAGCCATTTACGCGGTCAGCAATATCCCTTAAATACGCTGGAAAATCGAAAACGATAATTCTTGCAGGGGATTCCGATGAAAAGATCGATTTTACTTATGGGCTTGATGCTCTCGGTGGCGCCGATGGCGACGTTATCACTTGTGCCTGCGGCGCTGGCGCAAACGCAGGAAGCTTCTACTCCGCTTCTGAAGGCGGGGATGACCCAAGGCGAGCCGCGCGGTCCGGTGCAAATCCCCGATGCGCCGCAACTGCCCTATCATTATGGCGCGCGGCCGGTGGCGCCCAATGGCGAGAAGTTCGGCAATGTCGCCGCAGTGGCGCTGATGCCGAACGGCGATCTTCTGGTCTTTAACCGCAA
>DATATP010000132.1:0-4065 GCA_036268715.1 Rhizomicrobium sp.
GATTGGAGCTGACCCAAAGTTTGCCGTCCTGCCAGGCCACGCCGTGGCAGGCGCCGCCATTGTCGGAAGGCCCGAAAGGAATCTGGCGATGGCTCACTTCATGCGAGTCCATGTCGGTCTGGAAAATACCGTCGACCGGCGGGTTGGGATGATTGCGAATCGAGACACCGTTGGCACCGCTCCAGATACAGCCATCGCCATAGGTCATGCCGCTGGTGTTCTGGGAATTGGTGACGACTGTCTTCAGAAGCTTGCCGGTTTGGAAGTCGAGCAGCCAAGCTTTTTCCCGCTCGCCGTCATGGCGCTGCTCCTGAACCCAAAAGCCGCCATGGTCGGTGTCGACCGCAATGGCATTTGGCCAGCCCGGCGGGGTGAGGAACAGCGGCACCGTTTTCGCCTTGCGGGTTGGAATTTCGCGTCGCCGGGGCGGTGCCGCGCCATTGCGGCCCAGTTCGTCGGCGCCAGGCGTACGCGCGGTCTGTGCCAATGCTGCGCCGGCGCTCAAGCCAACACCCAGTCCCGCGGCAAGAAACTCTCTCTTCCGCAACAGCCCTGTCATCGCGATCTCCCCGATTTGTTTTTGTCGATTCTTGCATTCTAGTTCGGAGAACAGCCGGCAGTGAAGCGGCATTCATAATTTGTTTTCGGCCCGATTTATTTTGGTTTGGCGTGCTGCAACTGCGAACATCGCGTTAAGCGACTTTCATCTCCGTGGCAAACGAGCCCTTTTGCCCTCGGCGCCGGCTCGCTAGTATACGTCGGAAAACCGTCCGGTATGTCAGAGAACACTGCCCGACAAACGGATAAGAACAGGACCGACGACAGCCAAGCCATCATTGCTGAAGCAACACTCACAGACGTCGGTCTCATTCGAGGCAGTCATTGGAGAAACGATCAGCGACATGAGTAGTCCCGCAGTCAGCGAGCCGTCCCGGGCAAAACCGGTCGCGCGGTCCGGTCAAACATCAGCTTCTCCATCATCCGGCATGAAGCCCACCGATATCGGCAACCCGGATTACTTCCACAAGATTGTCGATTGCCAATGGGCCTGTCCTGCCCACACGCCGGTGCCGGAATATATCCGGATGATCGCGGCGGGGCGCTATGCCGACGCCTATATGGTCAATTGGCATTCCAATGTGTTTCCAGGCGTGCTGGGTCGCACCTGCGACCGGCCTTGCGAGCCCGCCTGTCGCAGAGGACGGGTGGAAGAAGTGACGGGGGCGCCGCAGCCGGTGGCAATCTGCCGCCTCAAGCGCGTCGCCGCCGATCACAAGGAGGATGTGCGGGGACGGATGCCGGCGCCTGCGGCGCGGAAAAACGGCAAGCGCGTGGCGCTGGTCGGCGCCGGGCCCGCTTCGCTGACCGTCGCGCGCGACCTGCTGCCGCTGGGTTATACGGTTTTGCTGTATGACGGCGATGCCTCGGCAGGGGGCATGATGCGCACCCAGATCCCAAAATTCCGCCTTCCCGAAACGGTGCTGGACGAGGAAGTGAATTATATCCTCGATCTTCAGCCCGAACTGCGCCTCGGGCAGAAGGTGAATTCGCTTAAAGCCTTGATCGCCGAGGATTACGACGCGATTTTTGTGGGCTGCGGCGCGCCGCGGGGGCGCGAACTCGATATTCCGGGCCGCAAGGAGGCGGCCGCCAATATCCATATCGGTATCGACTGGCTGTCGTCGGTGTCGTTCGGGCATATCACCAAGATCGGCAAGCGGGTGATCGTGCTGGGCGGCGGCAACACGGCGATGGATTGCTGCCGCACCTCGCGCCGGCTTGGCGGCGAGCAGGTGGACGTGGTGGTGCGCTCGGGCTTCGAGGAAATGAAGGCGTCTCCCTGGGAAAAGGAAGACGCCATGCATGAAGGCATCCCGATTCACAATTTCCTGGTGCCCCAGCAGTTCCTGCACGACAATGGCAAGCTGATCGGGGTGCGGTTTCAGAAAGTGAAAGCGGAATTCGATGCGAAGGGCCGCCGCAGCCTGGTGCCGACGGGCGAGCCCGACGTAACATTGCCTTGTGACGATGTGTTGGTCGCTGTCGGGCAGGAAAACGCCTTCCCCTGGATCGAGCGCGATATTGGCATCGAGTTCGATCGCTGGGACATGCCGCATGTCGATCCCGGCACGATGCAATCGACGAATCCTAAAGTGTTTTTCGGAGGCGATGCGGCCTTCGGGCCCAAGAACATCATCTGGGCGGTGGCGCATGGCCATGACGCCGCCATCTCCATCGATCTTCTGTGCCAGGGAGTGGATGTGACTTCGCGTCCGCCGCCGACCGTGAACCTGTCCAGCCAGAAGATGGGCATCCATGAATGGAGCTACGACAACGATATTTCCAACGACCGGCGTTACAAGGTTCCGCATGCGCCGATCGAAAAGACCTTGAAGAACGTCCGATTGGAAGTCGAACTCGGCTTCGACATCAAGCAGGCCTTTCTGGAAGCGGAACGCTGCCTGAATTGCGATGTCCAGACCGTGTTCGACACGCCCAAATGCATCGAATGCGATGCCTGTGTCGACATCTGCCCGATGGACTGCATCACCTTTACCGCCAATGGCGAGGAAGTGGACCTGCACGCGCGGCTTACCGCGCCGCCGCTGCATCCGCAGACACAGGACCTGTATATTTCCAGCGTGCTGAAGACCAGCCGCATCATGGCCAAGGACGAGGACCTTTGCCTGCATTGCGGATTGTGCGCCGAGCGTTGCCCCACCGGCGCGTGGGACATGCAGAAATTCTTGTTCGAAGCGCCCAGGACGGGGTACGCATGCCAAGCCCGATAAAGGCCGTCAATGATTTCGTGGTGAAATTCGCCAATGTAAACGGCTCCGGCTCGGCCTCTGCCAACGAGATGTTCGCCCGCTCCATCCTGCGCATGGGCGTACCGGTGGCGACCCGCAACATCTTTCCGTCCAACATCCAGGGCCTGCCCACCTGGTTCGAAGTGCGCGTCTCGGGCAAGGGCTGGCTGGGGCGGCGTGGCGGTGTCGACCTGATGGTCGCCATGAACCCACAGACCTGGGACAAGGATGTCGCCTCGATCGACCCCGGGGGGTATCTGTTCTATGATTCCTCGCGCCCTATCCCTGCGTCGAAATTCCGCGATGACGTCCATGTCATCCGCATGCCACTGACCGAGATTTGCAACCGCGTCTATAGCGATCCGCGCCAGCGCCAATTGTTCAAGAACATCATCTATGTCGGTGCTCTGGCGCAACTCCTGGGCATCGAGCCCGGTGTGCTGGCGCAATTGATCGACCGCCAATATAAGGGCAAGGACGCGCTGATCGCGCCCAACCATGAGGCGCTGCGCATGGGCCATGACTACGCGCAGGAGCAGCTGCCCGGCGTTTGCGGCCTGAAGATCGAAAAGGCCGACGCTGTGGGCGACCGCATTTTCGTGAACGGCAATGACGCGGCGGCGTTGGGCTGCGTTTATGGCGGGGCCACGGTGGCGGCTTGGTATCCGATTACGCCATCCACTTCGGTCGCGGAAGCGTTCGGCAAACACTGCCGCAAATACCGTGTCGATCCTCAGACCAAAAAGAACAAATTCGCCATCGTGCAGTCGGAAGATGAAATTTCGGCCATCGGCACGGTGGTCGGCGCGGGATGGAACGGCGCGCGCGCCTTCACCACCACCTCCGGTCCTGGCATTTCGTTGATGCAGGAGTTCTTCGGCCTCGCCTATTTCGCCGAGGTTCCCGTAGTGGTGTTCGACGTTCAGCGCGGCGGCCCGTCCACGGGCATGCCAACGCGCACCCAGCAGTCGGACCTTCTCGCTGCCGCCTTCGCATCGCACGGCGACACCAAGCATGTGCTCTTGATCCCCGATGGGCCAGGCGAGGCGTTCGAATTTGGCGCGAGCGCGTTTGATTTCGCTGAACGGCTGCAGACGCTGGTGTTTGTCATGCTCGACCTCGATATTGGCATGAATGCGCATCTCACCGCCCCGTTCCGATGGGACGATGCGCGCGCTTACGACCGCGGAAAAGTGTTGAGCGGCGAGGAGCTCGAAACAGTCCGCGAATTTGGCCGTTACAACGACGTCGACGG
>DATATP010000133.1:0-6290 GCA_036268715.1 Rhizomicrobium sp.
TGTCTCCAAACAGGCGTTAGGGCTGGCCTTTACCCCGCTCTATACGCAACTTTATGAACAGCAGGGCTATTCGCCGGCGGTCGCGGCGACGTTGGGGGCTGCAACCGCGCCGGGGCTTGGCATCACGGACCTGTCGTCGCCCTTCACGGCTCCGCCTGGCGCGGTGCCCAGCGATCCGCACACCATCAACAGCGACGTCAATCCGACCATGCGCAACCGCAGCAACACCATTAGCTTGCACGCGCAACAGAAAGTGGGCGACTGGCTGAACGCGACCTTCGTCGCCAACTATGCGGATTTCAACCTTCTTTCCCAGGAAAGCTTCGTCAATTCACCGGGCCAAGCCTTCAGTCCCGTGCAGCTTGCCACCAGCGTCGGCACCTTCCAGCAGACCATTGGCCTTTACGCCCTGGCGGGCATCGTGCCGCCCAGCTATGCCAGTGCGACGACGGGGCCTTACGCTTTCATCCTCAATCCCAGCCATGCCGGGTCCTTGCCGACGTCGAATTTCACCAATTTGGGCATCATCGGAGGCTCGATCAACCGTTACACCTCCAACGAATTCGCCTATGACCAGTCCGACGGACAGGGCAAGCAATCGAGTTTCGAACTGCGCTTCGCCAGCGACTTGCCGGGCCCGTTCAATTTCCTCGCCGCGGCCTATTATCTGCATGCGGATTCACCGACGGATTATTATGTCGGAGCCAATACCCTCGATTACGGGCAGGCGCTGATCGGCGCGCTGAAAGGGCCGCTGCCCACAGCGCTGGGCGGGGCGGGACCGCTTTGTGCCAACAGCACGGGCTGCATTTTCGGGCCGCCCTATTATCACAATGACGGCGCGCTGGGCAGCATCGATTCCAAGGCCCTCTATGGCGAAGTCTATTACGATGTCGTGCCGGATACGCTGAAGCTGACCGGCGGCCTGCGCTACACCGAGGACCTCAAGCATTATGACGGCCGCATCGCGGTGTTCGACGGCGTAATCCCGGTCGGCACCACTGACGAGAATGGCGCGCTGGCAAATCTGGTCGCCCAGGGCCAGACCGATTTCGATGGCGCGGTGCCCGGCAACCAGCTCTATGAGATGACCAAGAGCAAATACGACAAGCTGACAGGGCGCGCGGTCGCCACCTATACGCCCAAAGTCGATTTCACCGACGCGACGATGGTCTACATGTCCTATTCGCGCGGCTACAAGGCCGGGGGCGCCAACCCGGGCATCGATCCGAACAATCTGGCGGGAATTCCCACCACTTATGCGCCAGAATCGATCGATGCCTATGAACTGGGCACCAAGAACACCCTGGCGGGAGGGACCCTGCAGGCCAACCTGACGCTCTGGCATTACGATTATTACAATTATCAAATCTCGCAGATCATCGCGAACACTTCGGTCAACACCAACGTCAATGCCAAACTGTCGGGGCTGGAAGCGGAGTTCAAGATCGCGGCGAGCGAGCGGCTATCGTTCAACCTCAACGCGGCTTTGACCAACTCCGCGCTCGGAAATTCCTATGCCGTCGACACCCGCAATCCGACGGGCGGCAATCCCAACACTCTGCTGATCAAGGACGGCACCTTGTCGCCGACCCAGGCGGAGAATTGCGTGCTCTATTACAATGGCAGCAATTTCGGGGCCGACTTCGCGGCGCTGCAATCCTTGTCGCAAGGTCTGTTCTATGCTCCGCCGGGCGGTTCTTCCGCGCTGGCGGGCGCCGGGGTCGCCCATTCCGCCTATGGCACCTGTTATGGCGGCAGCAGCGCGGCCGATCCGTTCTACGCCCTGAGCGTCAAAAATCCCGCGATCGCCGGCCTCTTGGCGGGAACGCATTTTTCGACCAGCAATCCGGCCATCAATGGCACGTTGACCGGTGTGCCGGTCAGCTTGAAGGGACGGCGCTTGGCGCTGGTCTCGCCGGGCTCGATCAGCTTTGGGGCGCAGTATGCTCAACCGCTGGAAGGCGGTTATGCTTTGGTCGGCCGGGCGGACTGGTATTGGCAAGCGGCGATGTTCGGCCAAATCTTCAATGATCCTGCAGACCGCATCCCTGCTTATGGCGTCGGCAATCTGCAGCTCACGCTTGTGGCACCCGAGAAGGATTGGCAGGTGCAGGGCTTCGTCCGCAATGTCTTCAATTCCGACAACATGACGGGCGAATATCTCGCCGCTCCGACCCAAGGCTTGTTCACCGGCGCTTTCTACGGCGATCCGCGGCTCTATGGCGTCGCGGTGTCGGTGAATTATTAAAGCCTATTCGGCTGGCATAGGCGCGGCGCGGCCGGTGCCGGCCGCTTTCTTGGAAGCCCGGCTCTCGCCCCCTAGCCGGTCGAGATAGGTGTAGATCACCGGCGTAATATAGAGGGTGAGAAGCTGCGACAGTAGCAGCCCGCCCGCCACGCACAGGCCCAGTGGGCGGCGGGAATCCGCGCCCGCGCCGCTGCCCAGCGCGATGGGCAAGGTGCCCATCATCGCCGCCATGGTGGTCATCATGATCGGCCGGAAACGCGTCAGCGCCGCCTCATAGATCGCCTGTTCCGGCTCGGTCCCGTCACTGCGCTGCCGGCCTAGGGCGAAGTCGATCATCATGATCGCGTTCTTCTTGACGATTCCGATAAGCATGATCATGCCGACAAAGGCATAGAGTGTCAGCGACATGTCCGATCGGGTGATGCCGGCCAGGAACAGAAGATGCGCCGTACCCAGGGTCAGCAGCGCCCCCACGGCCGCGCTCGGCAGTCCCGAGAGGATGGTGAGGGGGTGGATGAAGCTTTCGTACAAAATGCCGAGAATGATGTAGACCACGACCATCGCGATCACCAGCAGCAGGCCCATATTCTGGGTGGAGCTTTCGAACGCCGCTGCCGTGCCCTGAAAATTACCCTCGATGGTGTCGGGCATGCCGACCTCCTCGCTGCCCTGGCGGATGCCGCTCACCGCGTCCGACAGTGCCTTGCCGGGGGCTAAATCGAAGGAGATGGTGACCGCCGGTACCTGGCCTGCATGGTTGACCGAAAGGGGCACCGTGCCCGCCGTCATTTTGGTGACGGCGTTGAGCGGCACCAAGGTCCCGCTCGCGGAGGTCACGTAGAGACGTTCCAAGGTCGAGGCGTCGCGCTGATAGCGCGGCAGCACTTCCATGATGACTTCATATTGGTTGGACGACGTGTTGATCTGGGAGATCTGCTGCCCGCCGAAAGCGTAACCCAGCGCGTCCTCGATCTGCTGCGGTGAGACGCCGAAAGCGGCGGCGCGGTCGCGGTCGATCTTGATCTCCTCCGCCGGCATGGCGGCGTCCAGATCGCTGTTGAGATCGACGAAGCCCGGGGTCCGGCGCAGCCGGTCCATCAGCTTGTCGGAATATAGCTGCAACTGGCCGAAATCCAGGCCTTGTAAAGTGTATTGATAATTGGAGCGTGCGCCGCGCGCTCCCAGCCGGATGGTCGGGGGATTGACCAGGAATACCTTGATGCCGGGAATATGATCGACTTTGGGGCGCATCTCGCGCAGCACCGAATCGGCGCCGCCATCGGGACGCTGCCCCAGCGGCTTGAGCACGATCATCATCAGGCGCGAGGCATTGGTGCCGGCGGAGCCGTTGGAACCCTCCATCTGCGCCAGAACCGCCTTGACGTTGCGGTCTTCGCCGACGATGCGCGCCACTTCCTGCGTATATTTCGCCATCTGCTCATAGGAGGTGCCGTTGGCAGACTGCATGTTCGCCTGCAGGCGGCCGGTATCGTCGCTGGGCAGGAAGTCCTGCTGCATCACCATCATCAGCACGACACTGAGCACCAGACTGAGCACGAACAGCCCCATGATGACCGGGCGATGGGCCAGGCTCCAGCGCAGGCTGTCGGTATATTTCCGCTGTATGTAATTAAAGGCGTTCTCGCTCAACCGGTAAAAGGCGTTGTGCTTCTGGCCGTGCTCGTCCTTGAGGATGCGGGCGCATAGCATCGGCGTCAGGGTCACCGAAATCAGGCCGGAGAACAGGATTGCGAGGATGATAGTGACGGCGAATTCGTGCAGCAGCCGGCCGACGATGCCGCCCATGAACACGATCGGGATGAACACTGCCGCCAGGCTGATGGTCATCGACAGGATGGTGAAGCCGATCTCGGACGAGCCCTTCATCGCCGCCGCATAGGGCTTTTCGCCAAGTTCAATATGCCGGACGATATTCTCCAGCATCACGATGGCATCATCGACCACAAATCCGACCGACAGGGTCAGCGCCATCAGCGAAAGATTGTCGAGATTATAGCCGAACGCCGCCATGCCCGCGAAAGTGCCGATCACCGCGATAGGAAGCGCCAGTGACGGAATGAGGGTGGCCGAAACCCGGCGCAGGAACACGAAGATGACGCCCACCACCAGCAGGCCGGCGATGACGAGCGTGGTCTGCACGTCGTTGACCGAGGCACGGATGGTCTGGCTGCGGTCATAGACGATCTCCATCCCGACCGACTGGGGCAGGGTCTCCTCGAACTGCGGCAGCACCTGCTTGACGGCATCGACCACGCCGATCGTGTTCGAGCCGGGCTGGCGGAACAGCGCCAGGACGATGGCGGGCCGGTTGCGGTACCAGCTCTTGCCGTAAGGATTCTCCACCCCGTCGATGACCCGCGCGACATCCTTCAGCCGCACCGCACCGCCATTGCGATAAGCGACGACCTGGTTGTTGAACTCGTCGGCATTGTTGAGCTGGCCGCTGGTATGGATGATGGTCGAGCGGGTGGGGCCGTTGAGCGCTCCTGTCGCCTGATTGACATTGGCGGCGGCCACCGCATTCGACAGCGCGTCGATGCCGATCTGGCGGGTGGCGAGCGCGGCGGGATCCGCCTGGATGCGCACGGCATATTTGGAGGAGCCGAACACGCTGACCTGGGCGACGCCTTCGATGGTGGAGAGTTGGCGCGCCAGAAGCGTCTCCGCATATTCATCCACCGCCGATGGCTTGATCGTGTCCGACCACAAGGCGATGAACATGATCGGCAGGTCGGCGGGGTTCACCTTTCGGAAGGTCGGCGGTTGGGGCAGGGCCTTGGGCAGTTGGCGGGTGGCGGCGGAAATCGCCGCCTGCACATCCAGCGCGGCCCCGTCCAAGCTGCGGTCGAGAGCGAATTGCAGGGTGACGGTGGTGCTGCCCTGGGTGCTCGACGAGGTCATCTGGTCGATGCCGTTGATGGTCGAGAACTGGTTCTCCAGCGGAGAGGCGACCGAGGACGCCATCGTGTCGGGATCGGCGCCGGGCAGGCTGGCCGTCACCGTGATGGTGGGAAAATCGATATTGGGCAGGTCCGACACCGGCAAGGTCGTGTAGCCATAGGCACCGAAAATCACCAACGCCGCCATCACCAGCGTGGTCATCACCGGCCGTTCGATGAACCCCTTGGAAAGATTCATAGGCTGTCGGTTCCGCCCGCGCCCCGTCGATGTTTGCTATTGCCGAGTGTGGCTGCAGCGCCAAGGGCGGCGGTGCGGCTGCCCAAGACATGCACCTTGGCGCCGGGCGTGACGCGCAACTGCCCGTCGATGATCACCCGCTCGCCATCCCGGATATCGCCCGTGATGGCGTCATTCACCGTGTCGTCGAACAGCACCTTCACCACCCGCTGCTCGGCGACGCCTTCCGGGGTGACGGCATAGACATACTGGCCGTCGGGGCCGGTGTTGACCGCCTCACGCGGAACCACGATCGCGTTCGCAATCTCCGACAATGCCACTGTCACATCGACGAGCTGGCCGGGCACCAGCGAAGAGTCGGTATTCGCGAAATTGGCCCTCAGTTCGATTGTGCCGCTGCTGTTATTGACGGCATTGCCGATGAAATCGACCGGCGCCTTCAGGTCCTCGCCCCCCACATCGTGCAGGTTGACGGTTGCGGCGAGGCCCTTTGCCTTGGCCATGGCCTGAATGCGCGGCAGGTCGGCCTGGGGCAGCGAAAAGGACACTTTGATGGGCTGGATCTCGTTGATGGTGACAAGCGAGGAGGCGCCGACGCTGCTCGAAGCGGTGATCATGTTGCCGGGCTGGACCAGGATCGGGCCGGTCTTGCCGTTCACAGGCGAGCGGATGCGGGTATATTCCAGATTCAGCCGCGCCATCTCGGTGGCGGCCTTGTCGGCGGCGACGGTGGCTTCCAGCGCCTTGGCATTGGCAAGCGCCAAGTCGCGCTGCTGGGTGGAAATGGCGTTCTGGTCGAACAACGCTCCATAGCGCCGTGCGTCGTTCTGGGCGTTCTCGAGCTGGGCCTGGTCGTGCGCCTGGGTGGCGATGGTCTGGT
>DATATP010000134.1:0-4412 GCA_036268715.1 Rhizomicrobium sp.
GCATAGGCCACCGCCTCTTCCGCCGTCTCGAACTCGAGCGCCAGTTGCTGGCGCATGTCGGTCGAGCTGGTCCAGCCCATCAGCGGATCGACCTGGCGCGCCTGCTCGGGCTCGTACTCCAGAAGCCAGCGCTTGGTCTGCGCCCGGCCCGACTGCATGGCGTTCTTCGCCGGTTGATAGATGCGCGCGCGCATGAAATCTCCCAATTCTCACTTCGAACCCGGGCTGGCCCGCCAACCCTGGCTCGCGGCCACCAACCCGCTATTCCCCCGTGGGCTCCTGCGGTCCAACCCGCCCCGCTGTGCGAGCGGAGGTTGGTCGGGGCGGTGTGATTCGAACACACGACCCTCTGCTCCCAAAGCAGATGCGCTACCAGGCTGCGCCACGCCCCGGAAACCCGGCCGATGGGTGACTTACAGGAAGGCGGTTAAGGGTTCAACGCGGCATCACGGCTTGACGTTGTTGAACGCCTTGGCGTGCACCACGTCGCCCGGGACGATTCCAAGGGCTTCCGCCCTGCCCCCGTTCAGCTCCAGCACGGCTTTGATCGGCTCGGTCGCCGGAATCTCCTGGGTCGAAAAAGGCGTGGCGTTCGCGGCGACCGAGGAAATCGTGCCGTCCTGGCGGATGAAGACCATATCGAGCGGCAGGACCGTATTCTTCATCCAGAAAGCGACGCCCTCCACGATGGGGAAAACGAACAGCATGCCGTGGTCCGCTTCCATCGATTTGCGGAACATCAGCCCCTTTTCGCGTGAAGCATCGTCGGCCGCGATCTCGACCTGGAAAGTTTCCGAGCCATGATCGGTATCGACCTTGATCGTCTCCATGGGCAGGCCGATGGGGGACGTTTCGGCTTTCTTGGAGCAGCCGGCCAAGGCGACGATGGCAAAAAGGGCAAGGAGGCTCGCGCGCATGCCCGTTTTATGGCGCGCCGCGCGGCTGGGCGCCAGAGGGCATCGCTTTACGAAACCGTCAGGGCTCCAGAACGTCAATCTCGGCAGCCAATTCACCCTTGGGGCCGTCGCCCGTCCGCACGCGCACGCGCTGGCCCTGGCGGAGCTCGCGAATGCCATAGCGGCGCAAGGTTTCCATGTGCACGAAGACGTCAGGGGTGTTCGGCCCTCGGCTGACAAAGCCATAGCCCTTGCCGCGATTGAACCACTTCACCGTCGCCTCGAAGGGCACGCCCTTCGGCTCAGCCGTGAACCGCGCGGAGCGCAAGGTCGCGGCTTGCGGCGAGGCGGTCGAGTTGTCCAGCGACAGAAGCCTGCGTGCCTGCAGGCCCCGGGGGCCCTGCACAGCTTCGCAGACAACCTTGGCGCCTTCATAGGCCGCCTTGAACCCGGACTGGCGCACGCAAGTCTGATGCAGGAGAATATCGCCTTGCGGGCCCGTCGCCGGCTTGATGAAGCCATAGCCTTTGGAAAGATCGAACCACTTCACGAGGCCACTTACTTCGAACGCCGCTTCGCCCATAGCGCTGGGCGCTGCCATCACACTCGTTTCCATCCCCTCAACCCCGGTACTCAGATTATGGTAAATGTATGGTTAACATAATTGTCGCAAAGAATAAAGTAAAACCGGTCAAATGTCGCGCAAAAGTTGTGTCGCGCTTGCGCAGATTCGCTAAACCCTTGTTTTGCCTCTCGAACCCTGCGAAGTGATCGACTCATGGACTTTACTGGCCGATATCAAATACCCGCCTCACCCGATGCCGTCTGGGCCGCCCTGAACGATCCCGAGGTGCTGAAGGCCTGTGTGCCAGGATGCCAGGCGCTGACGAAAACGGACGAAAGTCATTTCGCCGCCATTGCCACACTCAAGATCGGTCCGGTCAAGGCGACATTCAAAGCCGCCATCGCGCTTAGCGAACAGGAGCCGCCGCGGCGCTGTGTACTGAAGGGCGAAGGGCAAGGTGGCGTCGCAGGCTTCGCGCGCGGCGAAGCCGAAGTGCTGCTCGAACCGGATGGCGCAGGTACCCTGCTTGGCTACACGGCCAAGGCGACGGTTGGCGGCAAGCTCGCCCAAATCGGGCAGCGGCTGATCGATGGCGCCGCGAAACAGATCGCCGACGATTTCTTCTCCCGCTTTGCCGCCATGCTGGCATCCCCTGTCGCGATCGAAGCGCCGGACGCCGAGACGCTTGTCGACACCCCGGAATTTGCCGCCATCGCGGTCTCGGGAGCGCAGGACATCCCCGAAATGCCCAAAGGCGACCTGGAGCGCCGCGACGGCGTGGCGCCCGAGATTTGGGTGGTCGGGCTTATCGGCGTGATCGTGATTTTGCTGCTGCTTTTCGGGGCGACGCTTTAGGCGCCGGCTTGGGCGAGGGTTTCTTCTCCACCGGTCTGTCGACGGGCTTCCTGAACAGCGCCTCCAGATCGTAAGCCATGGTCTCTGGCCGCCCGCGGTCGCTTTGCAGCTCGCCGCCAGCCGCCCAGTTTTCCGCCGCGAACTCCTCGATGAGCACGGTGACGTCAGCTCGGGGAACATCCAGTGTATCGGACACGCCGGCGGTGAGCGCCTGGGCGAGCTTGCGCTTGGTCTCCGCGCCCGTGCCGCGAAGGATGCGAATTGTGATGACCGCCATGCCTGCCTCCCTTGACGCTATCCCCGGCACCCGCCGAAACTTGATCTTCGCTGTCGGAGTATACCATGGCTGCCCTGTCCATGACGGTGAATGGAAAGCCCGTTTCCGCGGAGGCTGAGGATCGCACCTTGCTGGTCCACTTCCTGCGCGACACCTTGCGCCTGACCGGCACGCATATCGGCTGCGACACCAGCCAATGCGGCGCCTGCGTGGTGCATGTGGACGGGCGCGCGGTGAAGTCCTGCTCCATGTTCGCGGTCCAGGCGGCCGGGGCCGAGGTCCTGACCATCGAAGGCCTCGCCAGGGACGGAAAGCTCCATCCGGTCCAGGAAGCCTTCCGCGAGAACCACGGCCTGCAATGCGGTTTCTGCACGCCGGGCATGATCATGACCGCCGTCGATATGATCCGCCGCATCCCCAATCTCGACCGCGAAACGATCCGCGAGGAGCTCGAGGGCAACATCTGCCGCTGCACCGGCTATCACAACATCGTCTCCTCCATCGCGGATGCGGCGAAGAAGATGGCGGCGACATGATCACCTACCCATTCAACTATCATCGCGCCAAATCGCTCGCCGATGCCGAGGCACTACTCGCCAATTCGCCCGATGCGAAGCTGCTTGCCGGCGGCCAGACGCTGATCGCCGCCATGCGCATGCGCCTTGCCCAGCCATCCGATCTGATCGATATCTCGGGCCTGAAGGAATTGTCCTTCATCCGCCGCGACGGCGACGCGGTCGTCATCGGCGCCGGCGTGAAGCATGCCGAGGTCGCACAATCCGCAGAAGTCCTGAACGCCATCCCGGCGCTGGCCGAACTGGCCGAAAGCATCGGCGATCCCGCGGTGCGCCACATGGGCACCCTGGGTGGCAGCGTGGCCAACAACGATCCGGCCGCCGACTACACCGCAGCCGTGCTGGCGCTGAACGCGACGATCACGACCAACCGCAACACCATCGCGGCGGACGAATTCTTCACCGGTATGTTCTCCACCGCCCTGGAAGATGGCGAGATCGTCACCGGGATTTCGTTCCCGCTCCCAGAACGCGCGGGCTATGCCAAATTCCGCAATATCGCGTCGCGCTATGCCATGGCCGGCGTTTTCGTCGCCAAGACGAAGGATGGCGTCCGCGTGGCTGTAACCGGTGCAGCACCTTGCGTTTTCCGCGTGCCGGAGATGGAGGCGGCGCTGGCCAAAAGCTTTGCGCCAGATTCCATTGCGAACATCGCGATATCGCCGAACGGCCTCAACGCCGACCTCCATGGCTCGGCCGAATATCGGGCGCATCTGGTGACCGTGATGGCCAGGCGCGCGGTGGACGCGGCATCCAAATGAACGACGTCCTCGACATCGCCGCGGAGTGGTTGGGCGCCGGCCACAAGGTGGCGCTCGGCACGGTGGTGAGGACCTGGGGTTCGGCGCCGCGGCAGGCCGGAAGCCAGATCGCCGTGCGCGAGGACGGCGCTTTCGCGGGCTCGGTCTCTGGCGGCTGCGTTGAAGGCGCGGTGATCGAGGGCGCGCAGGCCACGATGCGCGACGGCAAGATCCGGCGCCTCGAATTCGGCGTCAGCGACGAGCAGGCCTGGGCGGTGGGGCTTGCTTGTGGCGGCCGGATTGAAGTCTTCGTCGAACCCGTCACCTGATGCGGCGCACGATCCTCGAGCAGTTGAATGAAGCCCGCCGCGCGGGACGCGCCGTGGTTCGCGCGGCCGACCTTGAGACCGGCGAGGAAATGCTCATCGAGCCGTCCGCGGATCAATCGGCGCTGGAGCTGGCCGCTGCGCAAGCCGCGCGCGACGATCGCAGCGGCCCCGGGGC
>DATATP010000135.1:0-2215 GCA_036268715.1 Rhizomicrobium sp.
CTGATATTCCTGTGCCGCCTCCTCGCCAAACGTGCCCATCGAGCGATGCTCGTAAGCGTCTTCGAGACCGTCGAGGAACATGTGATCCTTGATCTCGCCATGTCCCATGCGGTAACCGCCGCGCGCTTTGGGCAGCAGGTACGGCGAGTTCGTCATGCTCTCCATGCCGCCCGCCACGATGATGCCCGCGTGGCCGAGCGCGAGCTGGTCGTCGGCGATCATCACCGCCTTCATGCCCGAGCCGCAGACCTTGGAAACCGTCGTGCTGGGCGAAGTGTTGGGGATGCCCGCGCCGATAGAGGCCTGACGCGCCGGGGCCTGGCCCAGACCGGCGGACAGGACATTGCCCATTAGCGTCTCGTCCACGTCGCCGGGCTGGATACCGGCCCGTTCGACGGCCGCCTTGATCGCGACAGAGCCCAGTTCGGTGGCGGTCATGCCCGCCAGATCGCCCTGAAACCCGCCCATCGGCGTGCGCGCCGCGCTCAAAATGACCGTGTCTGAATTCGCCATATGCAACTCCACTATTCCACCGGATTTGGTTAAATCCAGCACTTTAGATGGCCCTTCTCGCGTTTCGCTGCAAGGCACAACTGGGTTATCATCGTCCCCGGAGACCGGCCAAGCGGGTGGGAAGTCGGGGTAATGGCAAGGCGAAGGTGGCTGGCAGCGCTGATCGGTGTTGTCGCGGGCGCGTTGGCGTTCGGCGGCTACATGGCCGCGACCACGGCGGGCATTCACGTCAAGCCGGAACTGGTGATGGTGGGTGGCGCGGCGCTCGCCTTCGCCGCCGCCGTCGCGGTGTTTTCGCTGGTGGTCATGGACAAGCCGTCCCAAGGCGGGGCGAAGTCTCCGATCTGGCTGAACGAAGAACCGGCGACCGAATTCATCTTCCCCTTCAAGGGCGAGAACACCTGCGCGATGGAAGTGACGCCCGATATGTCCTTCGGCCAGATCATGGCCCGCTATCAGGACGTTTTGTCGCCGCGTGAAGACAAACCGAAAAAAGCGATCACGCTGACGCTGAAGGCATCGCCGAAGGGCAAAAGTTTTTCGACGGTCACTTTGCAGCAGTTGTTCCTCGCGCTGAAGCCGCTCTCACTCCAGCATGTGGTTCTGGTCACGCCGAAGGGACAGTTCGTCGGCTATATCCCGGGCAAGCGTGCGCTCACCGAATTTGCCGGCGACAAGACGGACGAGAAGATCGGCAAATACATCGTCAAGCTGCTGGAAGATCCGGGGAACAGCTCCGTCCTGCGCGAAATCAGCGGCGCGAGCGCCGACGATACCGTCGCCGAAACCGACGACAGCCGCCACGCCGAAGCAAAGGTCTGGGCCAATGAAGGCGTGCAGGGCTTCGTCATCCACCGCCATCTGAAGCCGGTGGGCTATATCAGCAAAAGCGACCTGCTGAAGCTGAACGCCCGCTGGCCGTAGGGCGCGTTATACACCCTTGATGCACTTCCGTATGCCGGGAATATCCGTAACATCGCGCATGGCCGACACACAGGGAATCATGCACGATCCGATCTCGCAATTTTCCAAGCCGACGGTGCAGGCACGTATCGCCGGGCTTGGACTTGAAAATGGCAACCAGGCGCTCCTCGACCGCTGGTTTTCGCTCTGGAACGGCGATGCCCTGCCGACGCGAGAGCAGTTCGGTCCGGCGAAGATCAAACCGTTTTTGCCCAGCATACTCGTCTTTGATGTCGTGCCCGAGGAAAGCGTCACGGCAAGGCTCGCCGGCACGGCCTATCGCTACATTCTGGGAAGCGATCCTACGGGATTGGATTGGATCGCCGCAGCTCCGGAAAACCATCGGGAAACCAGACTGCGGATTTTTTCAGCGGTGGCCCGTGGAGCGGTTCTGGTCGCTCATCGACGCATCGGGATGCTGGCGGCAAAGGATATTATCAGCGAAGAGATTCTTTTCCCCCTGGCGGCCCGCGCCAGCGGATCCGTTCCGGTTATCGTGCATCTCAATCTCACGCATAAGCAGGTGACAGCCATGAAGTCGATTACGCAAGTCACGGGCGATCCTATCGACACCCGGCTCGTCACATTCGTCTAGCTTGTCTCTTCGAACAACTCCCGCCCGATGAGCCAGCGGCGGATTTCGCTCGTTCCGGCGCCGATCTCGTAGAGCTTGGCGTCGCGCATAAGACGCCCCGCCGGGAAGTCGTTGATATAGCCGTTGCCGCCCAGCACCTGAATG
>DATATP010000136.1:0-5077 GCA_036268715.1 Rhizomicrobium sp.
TCTCAACCTGCCCCGCCTGGATGGCGGCGCGGTTCTGGCGCGACTCCAACGCGATCCAGAGCTGAAGAAAGTCCCGGTGGTCATTCTATCGGGCTGCGAGCCCGAAAACGCTTCCGGCGGCATGCCGAGCCGGCGGGCTCAAGGTCATCTCGTCAAACCGGTCAGTTTGCATGCTTTCAGAGAGGTCGCTGCCTGGCTTGGGGGCTTGGGACCGCCGCTGTGGCCGCTTGGAGAAAATTAAGATGGCCGCCGACCGGATACGTTCGCGCCTAGATGCGGTCGAAGGGGAATTGAGCGAATTCGCTTATATCGTCTCGCACGATCTTGCGGCGTCCTTTCGGCACATGAAGGCATTTTCCGAATTGCTGCAGCAGGACAGCGCTGGTTTCACACCTGAGCAGAACTCCTATTGTGCGCATATCCAGGCTGCAGCGGATAAATGCACCGGCATGCTGGAGCAGCTACTGATTCTTTCGCGTATCCAGCGCGTGCCGATGGAAATGGGCGAATGCGATTTCGCAACACTGCTCGATACGGTGCGGCTGCAGTTGAGTGGGCAGATCAGGCGCAGTGGAGCGCAGATTGTTTCCGGCGACGTGGGACAGGTGCGGGTGGATGGAGACCTATTCACTAGGGCGCTGGGGTGCCTGCTCGACAACGCGGTCAAATTCCGGCGAGACAGTACGAGGCCGCGAATCGCGATCGCAATGACGCAAGACAGCGAGACGAAACGCATCGTGATCGCAGATAACGGCACAGGTCTGCCGCCGGTCGATCCCGAACGGCTGTTCTGGATGTTCTATCGCGGCGATCCGGAAAAATACGCGGGCACAGGCACCGGCCTCACCATCGCGCGGCGCATCCTTCGCCGTCACACCGGAGAGGTGCGCTTCCTGGACGTCCCCGAGGGAGCCTGTGTAGAAATCAGCCTGCCGCTCGCCGGATGCGCGCAATGACTGCGTCCTCGCTGCTGATCGTCGACGACGACGAGGCCGAACGCGCCCTGACGGAGCGACTGGCCCGGCAAACTTTCCCGGGAGCGCGGATCAGGACGGCGTCCAGCGCGGTGGGCGCACGCGAGGCCTGCGAGAGCGAGCAGTTCGACTGTGTGATCCTGGATTACAATATGCCCGGCATGGACGGCCTCGCCTGCGCCCAGCGGCTGCGCCAGTCTTTTCCCTATCTGCCCATCGTGATGAGCACCGGTTATGGCGACGAGATGCTGGCGGCTCATGCAGTGACCAGCGGCGTCACCGACTATATCCCCAAATCGCGCATCACGGCGCAGTCGCTGTCGCGAGTGGTGGAAAATGCGGTCCGCATCACCTGCCAGGCGCGGGTGATTGACGAACAGCGCAGCGAACTGGAGAATTTTGCTTTCGCCCTGGCGCATGATTTCAAGCAGCCGGTGCGCCAGATCATGACCTTCGCCAACCTGGTGTCGGAGGCGATCCGCGAGGACCGCAGCCAGGAGATCGGCCCTCACCTGAGCTTCCTTCATGATGCGGCTCGGCGGCTTGGCAATTTGGTCGATGTGATGTCGCAATATACCTTGCTCAGTCAACCGCCGGCGATCGCCGACGTCGATCTCGCGAACGTGCTCTCCAGCGTTTGTGCCTCCTTGGCGCCCTATATCGAGGAGCGTGGTGGCAGCGTGACGTTCGGCAAATTGCCTATGGTCAGGGGCAATGAGGCGCTGGTAAGTCAGGTGATGCAGAACCTGATCGTCAATGGCCTTAAATACAATAGGCACGCAGCACCGACGGTGGATATCGCGGCGGAGCAGGCATCCGGCCAGTGCATCTTGCGCATCCGCGACAATGGCATCGGCATCGACCAGCAATATATCGAGGAAATCTTCAAGCCGCTGGTGCGGCTCCATACCAAATCGGAATATCCCGGCACCGGCCTCGGCCTCACCCTGGCACGCAAGGCGCTGACGGCGATGGACGGTTCGATCCATTGCCAGTCGCACCCGGAGAACGGGACGCAATTCATCGTCAAGTTGATGCTTCCCCAATAGGGCCGTCCGTAGAAATCCCTATACCGCTTTGCACCGGGCTTAACCCCTCATACAGGTCGCCCCCGGATCATTGCCCCGCAAACAAGACCTAGGCCTGGATAATGCGGAACGCTTTGTTCGAATCCGCGCGCGGCAGCCGCACTTCGGCCATCGCGGGCGCCGGGAGTGGACACTTACGGCCGCTTTCGCTTCTGTTGGCGAGGCTTGCGGCCCTGGCGGCGAGGGGGAGCGCCGAGGCCGGCGATCCGACTCTCGATGCAGAACCGCTACTGGACGCCGTGCGATTTCGCAAGCGCCAATCGGCAATTTCGGACTCCAGCTTCTGCTATTTCGTTTCGCGTTACCTTCTGGATGCCGAATTCCATCTGGAGGAGATCGCGCGCACAGGAGCCGCCAAGGATTTCCCGCGCGCCGCGCATAATGCGCGCGTTCTGGCAGGTATGGCGGCCGATCTCGGCGCGGTGCAGACGGCCGCCGCTGCATACCGGGTGGTGCAGATGTGCCGGCGGGGCAATTATCGTGGCGCAAGCCGGCAGATCGCGGATTTGCGGCGAAGCTGCGCCGAAACCGAAATGGCACTGCGCGGCCTTTTCACGGGCCGGCTGTCGGCCTGACGCGATGCTGCTCACCCTCGACGAAGAATTGAATGTCGCAGCCTCGGCCGCCCTGCAGCAGCGCGGCTGCGTCTATATCATCGGGCTGGACGGAATCCGGCGGCAGGTGGGTGAGCGCTGGGACCGGCTGAAGGAAATGATCTGGACTCGGCTGGACAATCTGTTGCGCCAGAAACTGACGCCGACCGATTTTTTCGTCCGCGTCAGCGAGCTGGCCTTTCTGGTCAGCCTGCCTTCGGCGAGTTGTGAGGAAGCGGAAGTGTTCTGTCTGCGCGTCGCGCATGAACTGCATACCGGCCTGCTCGGATCCTGCCAGGCAGCCGACCTTCAGGTTTCGCGCTCCGTCCGTTTCTCCGACAACACCATTGAAACAGCGCCGGTCGAGAATGCGGAGCGCGG
Organism: Rhizomicrobium sp.; assembly: GCA_036268715.1. Taxonomy (GTDB): domain Bacteria; phylum Pseudomonadota; class Alphaproteobacteria; order Micropepsales; family Micropepsaceae; genus Rhizomicrobium. Next base: position 3,037 of record DATATP010000136.1, read on the forward strand.
CCTGCCGGGAATGGCACCCGCCGTTGCGACCGTAGCGCCGGAGCAATCCCATCCCCTGCTGCATCCTGCGGTCCCGACAAGCTGCGACAGGGTCCAGGACGTGGAGATCAGCCATCGCTTCATGCCGATCTGGGATGCACAGAAGGAAGCTGTGGCCTCCTATCGTTGCCTGTCATTGTTCGACCATGCACCGGTGGAAAATCTGGGCTTCGACCGGCGCGCCAAATTCGATCTGGGCGTCACCACCTTGCGCATCCGCCATGGCACCATGCTGATGGCGCAAGGTCTAGCGGCCGGTGGCAAGTTCCTGCTGTGGCTGCCGATTTCCTATGACATGCTGAGTTCGCCGACCGCGCGGACGGAAATTTCGCAACTGTGCCGCAGCCTCCCCCCGGAACTGCGCAACTATCTCGTGTTCGAGATCAGCGACCTGCCCTATGGCGTACCGCAGAGCCGGCTTTTCGACCTGATGAGCGCGCTCAAACCCTATTGCCGCGGCATAGTGGCCCAATTGCCAGCGCGCATCGCCAATTACGGGGCCTATCTGGGCGCCGGGCTGCAAGCCATCGGCTTGTCGCTGCTGGCGGGCGGGGCGGGTGGCACCGAAATGGAAAGTGAGATCTTCAAGCTCACCGCAGCGGCGCGGCGGCAGCACATCATGTGCTTCGTATTCGACATCCCCAACGAGGACCTGCTGCAAGCAGTTCGCGATTTTGGCGTCCATATGCTGTCCAGCCCGCTCATAGGCCTGCCGCTGGAAGCGCCGGCCCCGGCGCGGCGGCTTTTCGCCAGAGATATCCCGAAGATGCGTCCCTGCGGCATACTAACAGGAGCCCGCCCCTATGATGCGACTGCAACCACAACCTGCACGACGTCGCCGCGTGTATAGATTCGCAAGGAGCCTGACATTAGCGTCAGGAATGCGATTCGTTTGCCGCTGGGGTGCGCATGAACGCTGAACGACAAGTCTTCATCGTCGACGATGATGCGCGGGTGCGCGAATCCCTGGGGCTGCTTTTGCAATCGGCCGGCTTGGAAGTGCAGGGCTTCGCCTCGGCCGAGGATTTTCTGGGTGCACACTCCCCGGGGAATGGATGCCTGATCGTGGATATCAGCATGCCCAGCATGAGCGGCCTGGAGCTGCAGCAGGAAATCGTGCGCGCCGGTCTCAGTTTTCCGGTCATCGTCATCACCGGCCACGGCGATGTGCAGCTCGCGGTCAAGGCGATGAAAGCGGGAGCGGTCGACTTCATCGAAAAGCCATTCGACGGTGAAACGCTGCTCGCCGGAGTAGAGCGCGCCCTGACGATAGGGCGGCAATTGCGCGACCGGGCCGAGGAGATGCGAGCGGCGCGCAAGGCGTTGGCGGCGTTGACCGCGCGCGAACGCGATGTGCTGGAGCGGCTGGTCAGGGGCCGGCCCAACAAGGTGGTGGCATATGAGCTGGGTATTTCGCCGCGCACCGTCGAAATCCATCGCGCGCGAATCATGAGCAAGCTAAGGGCCAAAAGCCTGTCGGATCTGGTTCGTCTGACGATCGCGGCGGCCGAATCGAAAAACACCGCCACCTTGGATCGGACGCCGGTAGCCGCCTCGCCTCGGACCTAGAGCGGTTCCAGGAAAAGCGTGTAGCGTTGGCCCGCGTACACGGCTTCGCTCGGACCTACCAATTCTGTCTGGAACCGCGACAAAAAAAGGAACGGAGCCTTTTCTTGCTTCAACCAAGCACGCGAAAAGGCTCTAGAGATACGGCATCAGCAGCCGCGCCGCAGCATCGCGAAGCCGCACCAAGACGGGGCGGCCGAGTAGTTCTTCCGGCGTCATTCGGCGGCCACGAGCAATCTTGGCATCGATGATCTGGTCCAGCCTGGCGGCCAGATCCTTATCGCAGCATTCCAGATCGAATTCGAAATTGAGCCGGAAGCTGCGCGCGTCCCAATTGGAGCTGCCGATCAGGCACCACTCTCCGTCCACAGTGACCAGCTTGGAATGATCGAAAGGCGGCGGCGTTACGTAGATGTTGGCGGCGATGTGCCGGAAA
>DATATP010000137.1:0-7777 GCA_036268715.1 Rhizomicrobium sp.
ACCGGCAAGGTCTATTACGTTTTCCGGGTGTTCCCCCTGCGCGGCGATGACGGCGCGGCCGAGAAACTGGCCCGCTGTTTGCCTGAGGATAAGTATTTCCCGTTCATTGACCTGTTGTTCCGGAATCAACCCAAATGGGACGTGGAGTATGCCGAACAGAATCCGGCGCTTGGCACGCCGCAAGGGGTTCACGACGGTTTGGTTCTGCTCAGCCGCATCGCGGGCATGAGCGCGGACCAGGCCGACAAGTGCATGAGTGACACGGCTTCGGACAATATTATCAATCAGGTCGCGCAGGATGGAGAACAAAAATACAAAATCACCGGCACACCCACCTTCATCGTCGACGGCAAGTCGATCGGTTCGGGCAACCTGCCCTACGCCGACGTCCGGAAGGCCCTGGATAATGCGCTCGCGGAAAAGCACTAGGGCGCTTCCGGGAAAAGTGTGTAACGGTTTTCGGACCGCGATAAACAACGAGCCGGAGCAATGTCATGATTCGCAGAATCGTGAAAATGCTCCGGAATGGACCATAGCGTTAGGCGGCGCGGTATCTTGAAATTTACACGGCTCAGACTTTCCGGTTTCAAGTCCTTCGTCGAACCGACCGAGCTTTACATCGAGCCCGGCCTGACCGCCGTGATCGGGCCGAATGGCTGCGGCAAGTCGAATCTGTTCGATGCGTTGCGCTGGGTGATGGGCGAGACCAGGCCCACTTCGGTGCGCGGCAGCGAGATGGACGATGTGATCTTCGCAGGCAGCGTGGGACGGCCGGCCCGCAATGTCGCGGAAGTGGCCTTGCTGATCGACAATGCCGACCGCAGCGTCGGCGGCGCCTTTGCCGAACATGACACGATCGAGGTGTCCCGCCGCATCGAACGCGAAGCGGGCAGCGTGTACCGCATCAACGGCCGGGACGTGCGCCAGCGCGATGTGCAGATATTTTTCGCCGACGCCTCGTCCGGCGCCGGGTCCACCGCCTTTGTGCGGCAGGGACAGATCGGCCTTCTGATCAGCCAGAAGCCGCTGGCTCGCCGCGCCATCCTGGAGGAAGCCGCAGGGATCGCGGGCCTGCACCAGCGCCGCCATGAGGCGGAGCTTCGATTGCGCGCGGCCGAGACCAATCTGTCACGGCTGGAAGACGTGATCCGCGAGATCGAAGGCCAGCTCCAGAGTCTGAAGCGGCAGGCACGCCAGGCCTCGCGCTACCGCAACCTTTCCGGCCACATCCGCAAAGCCGAGGCCTTGGCGCATTACCTGCGTTGGATTGCCGCCGAAGCCCGGGCGGCCGCCGCGAGCGAGGAGCTTGCAGCCGCCGCTACTGCGGTCGCCGACACGACCGAAACAGCCGCGCGCGCCTCGGCGGTGCAAAGCGAAGCCGCCGGCCAGTTGCCCCCTTTGCGCCAAACGGAAGCCGAGCGCGGCGCGGCGCATCATCGTTTGATCGTGGAGCGCGAACAACTCGACGCCGAAGAAGCCCGCGCCCGCGAGGCGGCGCAGCGCATCCGCCAATTGATTGCACAGGCGGCCGCCGACATCGCGCGCGAGCAAACATTGGAAAACGATGCCGCCAATGCGCTGACGTCGCTGGAGGAGGAGGACGCCGCACTGGTGTCCGCATCGCAGCGCGCCGACGCGGATATCGCTGCCGCCGAAACCCAGGCCGTCAGGTTCGGCCAAGCTCTCCGTGAAGCGGAGGAATTGCTGGAAAGCCTGACGGGGCAATTGGCGGAATGGAACGCGCGCAAGGCGAGCCTGGAGCGCGGCCGCGACCTTGCGAATGCCCTGCTCGACACCAGCAGCAGCCAATTGTCCGACGCCAAGGCGCGGCTCGACCGCGCCTTGGAGAATGCGAAGGACGCGCCGGACGTCCACGCGGCCGAGGCACAAACCGAAACCGCGCGCGCCGCGGCGGAACAGGCGCGCGCCGCCGCTTCTGCCGCACGAACCGAGCGGGCCGAGGCGGAAGCCGCCGAAAGCCTCGCACGCGAGCCGCTGGAAGCTATCGAGCGCGAGGTGAACCGCCTGTCCGCCGAGATCAAGGCGCTGAGTGATCTGCTCCACCCGGAAGGCGAAGGCCTGTTTCCGCCCCTGATCGACGCAGTCGCGGTGCAGTCCGGTTACGAAGCCGCGCTCGCCGCGGCACTGGGAGACGATCTGCGCGCGCCGCTGGATGAAGCCGCGCCGCATCACTGGCGCGATCTGGACAGCGGCGATGGCTTTCCGGCCGCACCGTTGCCGGACGGCAGCCGTCCGCTGAGCGATTTCGTGAAGGCGCCCGCAGCCTTGTTCCGCCGCTTGTCGATGACCGGCCTGGTGTTTCCCGATCAGGGCGCCGCCTTGCAGAAGCAACTCGCGCCGGGGCAGCGCCTGGTCTCCGCGCGCGGCGATGTGTGGCGCTGGGACGGCTATGTCGCCTCGGCCGATGCGCCCGCCCCCGCCGCTTTGCGCCTGGCGCAGAGGAATCGTCTCGTCGCGCTGGAGGGCGAAGCCGCGGCCACGCGCGAGGTCCGAACGGCCCGTTTCGCCGACTATTCCGCCGCCAAGCAGGTCGCTACCACGGCAGGCGATGCTGCGCGCCGCGCCGAGGCAGAGGAGCGCGCCGCCGAACAGTCTCTGATCGCGGCGCAGGACCTTGCCGCGCGCGCCGCCCGCGCCGCGGCAGAGCGCGCCTCGCAACTGGCGCAACTGGAAGCGGAAATCCGCCGTCTCGCCCAATCGGTCGAAGCGGCGCAGGATTCTCGCGCCCAGGCCGAAGCGGATCTGGAACAACTCGGCGATGGAACGACGCTTAGCCGGAACGTCGCCGATGCGCGCAGCAGAACGGCCGATACCCGCGCCGAAGCCGGCGAAGCGCGCAGCGCCCTCGACGGCCTGCGCCGCGAGGGTGAAACCAGGAACCGCCGCCTGGCCGCAATCGCCGAGGATCGCAGCCGGTGGGAAGGCCGCAAGACCGCTGCCAGCCAGCAGATCGGGGAACTAACACGGCGCCAGGAGGAGTTGGAACGGGAGCGCGGGGCCGCCGAGCAGGTGCCCCAGGAAATCGCGCAAAAACGGGTTGCCTTGCTCGATGCCGTCGCCGCCGCGGAAACTGCGCGCAAAGCGGCATCGGACGCGCGCGTCGCCGCCGAAGCCGCGCTTGCAGAAGCCGATGCCCATGCCAAAGCGGCCGATGCGGCCCTTTCCGCGGCGCGCGAAGAACGCGCGCGCGCCCAGGCCATGAGCGAAGGCGCGGCCGCGCGAATCGAGGAATTGCGGGTGCGCATCCACGACGAACTGGAAATCGCGCCGGACGAACTGGCGGAACGCGCCGAGATCAAGGGAGAGGAAAATCTTCCGCCTCTCGAGCACGCGGAAAAACGGGTCGAAAAGCTCAAGCAGGAACGCGAGCAGCTTGGCGGCGTCAATCTGCGCGCCGAAGAAGAAGCGGCCGAGCAGGAAACCCGAATGGCCACTCTGATCGCCGACCGGGACGACCTGACCGGCGCGATCGAGCGTCTGCGCCGCGGCATCCAGAGCCTTAACCGCGAGGGCCGCGAACGGCTGTTGGAATCCTTTGAGAAAGTGAACCGGAATTTCCAGGACCTGTTCACCAAACTGTTCGAAGGCGGCGAGGCCAAACTCACTTTCACCGAATCGGAGGACCCGCTGGAAGCGGGACTTGAAATCTTCGCCCGTCCGCCGGGCAAGCGGCTGCAGAGCCTGGCGCTGTTGTCGGGCGGCGAGCAGGCGCTGACGGCGATGGCTTTGATCTTCGCCGTATTCCTGGTCAATCCGGCGCCCGTCTGCGTGCTCGATGAGGTGGACGCTCCATTGGACGATGCCAATGTCGAGCGCTTCTGCAAAATGCTGGATCAGATGACCCGGTTGTCCGGCACCCGTTTCCTGGTTATCACCCATCACGCCCTCACCATGAGCCGCATGGACCGGCTGTTCGGGGTGACCATGGCCGAGCGCGGCATCAGCCAACTGGTTTCGGTCTCGCTGGCCGAGGCGGAGAAAATCGCGGCGGAGTGATCTACGGGGCGACGGCCAGGAAAAGTGCGGCTGCCTGGCGACAGCGCAGCACCGTTTTCCGTCCGGGCGCGCGCGGGGCTGGAAAATCGCCTGGCGTTTTGCCGCGGTGAGAAATTCTACTGAAAAAACAATCACTTGAAACCAATCTGTCTTTCTTGACACCCCAAAACCACATCCTTATGGTCCGCCCGCCTTCGCCAGCCGCGAAGGCCGGTTTTCTGGGCTTTTTAAGAGTGGGAGGCGAAGACGTCCGACCCCGACAGGCTCCGCGATCTGGGCAAGCGGCTGGACGATCTCCAGACGAGGCGCGCAGCTGGCAGCACACGCCCGCCGCCGACCCAGACGGGGATCGCGTTCCGCTTCGCGACCGAGCTGGTCGCTGCGCTGGTCGTGGGAGGCGGCCTGGGATGGGGGATCGACTGGCTGCTCGGCCGGATCGGTTTCCACACGCGCCCGGTCTTTCTGATTGTGTTTTTTGTGCTGGGCGCCGCTGCGGGTATCCGCAATGTGATGCGCGCCGCCAACGAGATTAACGCCGCGATCGCCGAAGGGCGATCCGACAAGGAGACCGGTTCGTGAACCTCAACCCGATGGAGCAGTTCGCCATCAAGCCGATCGTGCCGCTGCACATCGCCGGCTATGACGTCTCCTTCACCAACCAGTCGCTCCTGATGGTCATCGTGGTGGCGTTGTCCTCGTTGTTTCTGATCCTGGCGGTGAAGCCCGGCGCGCTGGTGCCCAGCAAGGGCCAGTCGATGGCCGAACTGTCCTATGAATTTGTCGCCGACATGATCCATTCGGCGGCGGGCGAAGCGGGGCTCAAATTCTTTCCGCTTGTCTTCGCCATCTTCATTTTTGTGCTGTTCTCCAACTATCTCGGCATGGTGCCCTGGTCGTTCACGGTGACCGGCCAGATCGCGGTCACGTTCGCGATGGCGGCGTTCGTCATCTTGTTGGTGATCGCCACCGGATTCATGCGGCATGGCTTCAGTTTCCTGAAACTGTTCGTGCCGGACGCGCCCTGGTATCTGCTGTTGTTGCTGGTGCCGATCGAGATCATTTCCTTCTTCACCCGTCCCGTCAGCCTTTCCGTGCGGTTGTTCGCCAACATGCTGGCGGGCCATACCATGCTGGCGGTGTTTGGGGGCTTCGTGGTGGCCTTGGGTGCCGCCGGTGGCATTCTCACGGTGCTGTCCATCGCGCCCATGCTGCTGATCTTCGCGGTCATGCTGCTGGAGTTTCTGATTGCTTTCCTGCAGGCCTATGTTTTCGCCATTCTGACCTGCATCTATCTCAGCGATGCAATTCATCTTCACGATCAACACTGAACCTTAAAGGGAAAATGAAATGGACCTTAAATCAGCACAAATGATCGGCGCGGGCCTTGCCTGTATCGCGCTGGTCGGCGCCGGCATCGGCATCGGCAATGTGTTCGGAAGTTATCTGTCGGGCGCTCTGCGCAATCCCGGCGCCGCAAAGAGCCAGACCACCAACCTGCTGCTGGGCTTTGCGCTGTGCGAAGCGACCGGCTTGTACGGCCTGGTCATCGCCCTGTTGATCCTGTTCGCGTTCTGAAGCATGGCCGACGCGGTACCCACCACAGCGACAACCGAAGTCCCTGCCCATCAGCAGGGTGCGGGTTTTCCGCCATTCAAGGTGGAAACCTACCCCAGCCAGTTGTTCTGGCTGGTGATCACGTTCGGGGTCTTGTTCGTGGTGTTGTGGCGGGTAGCGGGGCCACGCATCAACGGCGTCATCACCTTGAGGCGCAACACTATCAACGATGCGATAGAGGCCGCCAACAAGGCCCGCGGCGATGCCGGTACCGCTTCGGCCGCCTATGAGACCGCGTTGGCCGGCGCACGGGCTCGCGCGCGGAGCCTGGCGGAGGAAACCCGCCAGACGATGAACACGGAATTCGCCATCGCGAAGGCGCAGGCCGATTCCGCCGCCAGCGCTGCGATGCACGAGGCCGACGCTCACATTGCGGAAATCCGGACGCGGGCGCAGACCCATATCGCCGAGGCAGCGCGCGAAGCCGCCATCGCCATCGTCGCGCGCCTGACGGGAGAGACTGTTTCGTCCGACGACGCAGCCAAGGCCATGGGAGGCTGAGATGTTCCTGGAACCCGAATTCTGGGTCGCTGTCGGTTTTCTGGCCGTCATAGCCCTTTTTTGGTGGAAAGGTGCGCACCGCGTGATCGGCAACGCGCTGGACCGGCGGGCGGCGGTGATCGCTGCCGAATTGGAGGAAGCCAAGCGCCTGCGCGCGGAGGCCGCGGCGCTGCTTTCCGATTACCAAAACAAAGCCGCCGGTGCCGAGGCCGAGGCAAGCGCGATCTTGCGCGAAGCCCAAGCCGATGCCGCGCGCTTCTCCGAAGAATCCCGCGCCGCGCTAACGGCGCAGATCGAGCGCCGGGCCGCCGCCGCCCAAGACAAGATCGCCCAGGCCGAGGCCGCGGCGATGAGCGAAATCCGCGCCCTTGCCGCCGAAGGCGCGGTGTCGGCGGCCGAGAAGCTGATCGCCGCACGGTTGGACGCGCAACGCGCCGCCGCGCTGATCTCCGCCAGCATCGCCGATCTGGGTGAAAAGCTGAATTGACCGGAGACGGCGTGGGAAATCCCCCTCGCTTTTCACCTGCATCAATCCGTGAAAGGATCGTCTTCAGGCTGTCGGACGCCGACGGGGAGGAAAACGGTGCGCATCAGTGTGGTCGTGGGGCTGGCGGCGATATTGTGCACGGCCGGCCCGGGCGCCTTCGCGCAGGAGAAAAGCCTGTCGATCACCCTGACGGGGCAATCGATGATCCGTTCCGACATCCGGGCCACGGCGCCTGCCGCGGTGCCCGCGATCAAGGCGCTGATCCAGGGCGATGTGAATTTCACCAATTTCGAGGGCTCGGTGTTCGCGCCCGGCCAGTCTGTGGCGCAGGGGCGTGGCTTCCTTGCACCCGCCGCGGCGCTGGATGCGCTTAAATCCTTCGGCTTCAATCTTTTGTCCCTGTCCAACAATCATGCCTTCGACCTCAAGGCTGCAGGCCTGGCGAACACGTTGAAAGCGGTGAACGAGCGCGGCCTGGTCCATGCCGGCATCGGCAACAACTTGGCCGAAGCGTCGGCGCCCGCTTATCTGAAGGCCGGCGACGCGACCGTGGCGCTGGTTGCCAGCGCCTCCGGCCTGATGGCGCCCGGCGCGCGCGCCACCGAAACCAGCGGCGGCGTCAACGAACTGCGCATCGAAGCGGGAACGCAGCAAAACGAGGCGAGACAGGAACTGCCCGCCCTCCCCGGCAACCAGCCCGACAAGGAAGATGCCGCGCGCATCCTGGGCAGCATCCGGCAAGCCCGCGCGCACGCCGATGTGGTGATCGTCTATCAGCACAATCACGTTTTCGATAACCGGCCCTTTTCGGCATTGTTCAGCGAGGGCCTGCCGGCACGCCTGGCCCCGCCCGCATGGCTGAAGAAATGGGTTCACGCGGAGATCGACGCCGGCGCCGATATCGTGGTGATGCACGGCGCGCCGCTGCTGCATGGCGTGGAGATCTATCGCGGCAAGCCGATCTTCTATGACCTGGGAAATTTCATTTACAATCTGCCGCCGGCCATCACCTATATCGACGAGCCGATCAACTGGGAAAGCGTGGTCGCCAATGTCAAATTCCAGGGACTCAGGCTGCAATCGGTGAGTTTGCGGCCGATCGCCATGAACAATGTCGGCAAGGGGCAGCCGGATGTGCATGACGAACATACCAACACC
>DATATP010000138.1:0-10315 GCA_036268715.1 Rhizomicrobium sp.
ATGTTCACCACCTCGGATTCCCCAGCCCGCTCGCGCCTTTTGTCCACAATGGCGAGATCGGTGCCCAGCCGCTTGGCGAGGGCGCGGGCGCGCAGCACACCGCCGACATCCGGCGAAACCACCATGGGCGGCTCCGCGCCGATATAATCCTGGATGTCGCGATGGATCACCGGCAAGGCAAACAGATTGTCGGTGGGGATGTCGAAGAAACCTTGAATCTGGCCGGCATGCAGATCGACCGTCAGAACCCGGTTGGCGCCCGCCTGGGTGATCAGATTGGCGACCAGCTTGGCGGAGATCGGCGTGCGCGGCCCCACCTTGCGGTCCTGGCGGGCATAGCCGAAATAGGGAATCACCGCCGTGATGCGCCGCGCCGAGGCGCGCCTTAACGCATCGATCATGATCAGCAATTCCATCAGATTGTCGTTGGTGGGAAAGCTGGTCGATTGGATGACGAACATATCCTCGCCGCGCACATTCTCCTGCACTTCGACGAATATCTCCATGTCCGAGAAGCGTCGCACCGCGGCTTTCACATAAGGCAGCTTGAGATGGGCGCCGATCGCCTCGGCCAGGGGGCGGTTCGAGTTGCCGGTGATGAGACGCATGCCCCGTGAGCCGTTCAGATCGGTCATCGCGCGCCCCTGGAATAATCCCGTGAAATTTTGATGACGGGCTTTTAGCTTCTGGGTGGGCGAGGCGCAACCGGCGCATCGCCGCGGCGGATCAGGACGTTAGCATGACGGCCGAGATTTGGCGGCCATAATCCGGCTCGCCGCGATGGGTGGTGCGGCGAAAGCTGAAATAATCATTTTCAGCGGGGTAGGTGCAGGTGGAAAGCGCCTCGATATGCGAGATGCCTGCCGCCATGAGCCGCTCCACGATATAGGCTTCCAGGTCGAAACGATAATGGCCGGGCCGTGCGGAGGACGCGAAGAATTCCTCGTTGGCGAGTTCGATCTCCCCGGCGTCTAGTCTGGCGGCGCCGGCTTCCAGAAAGCGGCCGCGGAACTCGGCCCCGACTTCGTAATTCGCCTGGCTGATGCAGGGTCCCACCGCCGCCGTGATACCGGTACGGAGTGCGCCAAGCTGCTCCATCGCCCCAAGGGTGGCTTCCAGCACGCCCCCCAATGCACCCCGCCAGCCGGCATGGGCGGCACCGATCACTTTCGCGCCGGCATCCGCGAACAAAACCGGCGCGCAATCGGCGGTCAGAATGCCGAGCGCCAAACCTGGCGTTGCGGTGACAAGGCCGTCTCCTTCCAGGCGCTCCCCATCCCATTGCTGGTCGAGGGCGTAAACGGTCGAACTGTGGATTTGGGCGAGCGAAGCAAGCCGGGCGGCGCTAAGGGCCTGTGTCACCCGTCTCCGATTTTCGGCGACCGCTTGGGGATCGTCCCGGGACCCCGGACCGCAATTGAGAGACTCGTAAACGCCTTGCGATACACCGCCCGCACGGCCGAAAAAACCATGCGCGATGCCGGGCAGGACAAGGGCGTCGGCGCGCCGGACATTCATGGCGAAAATCCCGGCACTCCCGCGACGGACGATGGTGCGAAGGCAAGCGCCTTGAACAACGTGCCCATCTCATCGGGTCCGATAAGGCGATCGGTCGCGGCGAGCAACTCCCGCGCGCTGGCGGGATTGGATTTGGCCAATTGTTCGGCGCGCTCGACAAGTCCGAGCCGGGCGAGGAACTGGCCCTGGGTCGCCGGCCCGAATACGGCCGCACCGCCGCGGCGGCCCGCCCGTGCCAGGGCGGCGAAATCGACATGCGCCGACAGATCGTCCTCGCCGGGTTCGGCCAGGGTGTCGGCGAAGCGATGGCCGCCCACCGCCTGCAAGGTTTCCGCGAAACCGGCCGCTTCGCCATAGCCGTAATCGACGATCAGCGCCGCGCCGCCATGGGCTGTCACGATGCAGGCGATTTCCTCGGCCAGGGCGCCCGCGGCCGGAGCGGTCTCATAGACACCGCCGTCCGGAGCGTTTTCGCGGCTTGCCGGAATCATCGCGGGCGGCAAGGGCATGGGCGCCAGCGCAAAACCGAGTTCGCCATTCTCCGCCGTCACCATCCGCTCGCGCCAGCCGCCCTCGGTCTTCACATACTGGTGCAGCGCCAGGGCGTCGAAAAATTCGTTCGCCACCAACAGCAGCGGCCGGTCGCCCAGCGTGCCGTCGAACTGGCGCGTCCAGCGCGGCACGAGGCCGCTCGCCGCAAGCCGGGCGCGCTGGATTCCGGCGAGCACGGGACTCGCCTCGACCAGCACCACTTCCAGATCGGCCAGCAGGTCGGGCGCCACCCGCATCGCCCGCAGCATGTCGGCCATCAAGGTGCCGCGCCCCGGCCCCAATTCCACCAGCCGCGGCGCCTTGAGGCCCTGATCGTGCCAGACCTGCACGCACCACAGGCCGAGCATCTCGCCGAACATCTGGCTGATCTCGGGCGCGGTGGTGAAATCGCCGCCGGCGCCGAATGGATCGCGGGTGGCGTAATAGCCCGATTGCGGATCGTGCAGCGCAAGGGTCATGAATTGCGCCACGGACAGCGGGCCTTGCGCCTCGATCAAGGCAATGATGCGGGATTTGAGGCTCACGCGGTTTTCGGTTTCTTCAGGGCCACCCAGAACAGCGCGCCCGCCGCCAGCCATACCGGGATCGACAGCGCCATGCCCATGCTGACCGGGCCGATGAACTGGGCGTCCGGCTCGCGGAAGAACTCGCAAATGAAGCGGAAGGTGCCATAGCCGAGGAAGAAGATCGCCGACAGCAGGCCCGGCCTTTCCTGCTGGCGGAACACGCGCAGGCAAACCTGCAGGATGATGAACAGAACCACGCCTTCCAAAGCCGCTTCGTAGAGTTGGCTGGGATGGCGCGGCAGCGGCCCGGCGCGCGGGAAGATCATCGCCCAGGGCACGTCGGTGATGCGGCCCCACAATTCGCCATTGATGAAATTGGCAATACGGCCGAAGAACAGGCCGATCGGGGCAAAGGCGCAGGCCAGATCGGCAATCGAGAGAAGAGCCAGCTTCCGACGGCGGCAGAACAGCCAGACGGCGATCACCACCCCAAGCAGGCCGCCATGGAATGACATTCCGCCTTCCCACGCCGCGACGATCTTGATCGGGTCTGTCAGAAATCCCATCGGCAGGCCGGCGCAGAAATCGGCATATTGCGGCGTGACGCTGCACAGGAGCGTGCCGTAGATCAGCACCCAGCCCAGCCGTCCCCCGATAATCACACCGAAGGTCGCCCAGACCACCAGGTCGCCGATCTCGTCTTCCGTCGCTGGAGGCTTGCCGTTGAAAGGCGGCCGCGCCCATAGGCGCTTGTCGCGCAAGACCCGCAACACGCCCCACCAGCCCAGCACGATCCCGGCGATATAGGCCAGCGCATACCAGCGGATCGCCAGCGGCCCTAGATGCAGCAGCACCGGATCGATATGGGGAAAGGGCAGCAGGGCCTCGGCCATGGCCGCAACTCGCCGTGCTTCGGCGGTCAAGTCAAGTGACCTGGTTGGGCAAGCGCCGCAGCGCCATGATATGCTTCTCGAAAGCGGAGATTTTCATGGCGCAGACCGACAATCCGTTCCTGGACGGGGTGGCCAAGGCCTTCACCGACGCGGCGGGGGTGGCCCAGAGCGTGCGGGCTGAGATCGACACTTTCGTGCGCCAGAGGCTGGAGCGGCTGGTTGCCGACATGGATTTCGTGCCGCGCGAGGAATTCGAGGCGGTGAAGGCGATGGCCGCCAAGGCACGCGCTGAAAATGAGGCGTTGGCAACCCGCATCCTTGCGCTGGAAGCCGCCGCTGTGCGCAAACCGGTCCGCAACAAGGGCTGACTCGTTTCGCAACGCAAGTGCAAATCTCGGGGTGAATCAATCGGCCGCAGGGATTGTTTGTCGTCCGCCCCGGTGCACCGCAAAGCTGTGGAATCTTTTTTTCGACGGGGATGGAAGAGTCGCGGACTCTTGTGCCGATTCAAAATCTTGTGCCAGTTTGGTTCGCAACTGCTTCGCTTTGTGTCCGTGGAGTTCCGCGATGACCGTCATACATCTCGACGACGAGCCGATCGGTGCCCTGCACCCGATCGATCTGTTGGAACAGGCGGTGGAAGCCAATGGCTGGGCCTTCGAACGGTCGGGCCGGGATGAGTTGAACCTGTCGGTGGCGGGACGTTGGAGCGACCATCATTTCAGCTTCTCCTGGCGGGAGGACCTCAAGTCGCTGCATCTGTCCAGTGCTTTCGACATGCGCATCAGCGAAGGCGTGCGGCGCCAGCATGTCGCCGACCTGCTGATGTATGTGAACGCGCGGTTGTGGATCGGCCATTTCGATCTGTGGCCCCAGGATGGCACCGTCATCTTCCGCCATGCCATGATCTTTCCCGACGCCGAGGCGAGCGCGGCCCAGTGCGAGGCCCTGCTCAATCTCGCGCTGGAAGCCTGCGAGCATTATTATCCCGCCTTCCAGTTCGTATTGTGGGGCGGCAAAAGCGCCGAGGACGCGGTCTCCGCCGCCGTGCTGGAGTGCGCGGGGCAAGCGTGAAGACGCGGGGCGGAAAGGGAAGCATCGTCCTGATCGGCGCCGGCCGGATGGGTTCGGCGCTGCTGGCCGGCTGGCAGGGCCGCGGCCTCGGTCCGGTGATCGTGGTCGAACCCCATCCGTCGCCGCCCATCCGCAAGCTCGCAAAGGCTGGGACGATCCGGCTGACGCAAACGCCCTCGGGCGTGACGGCGAAGAAGATCGCCGCCTGTGTCGTCGCCATCAAGCCGCAAGTGCTGAAGGGGGAGGCGCCCGTTTTGGCCGCTCTCGCCAGGTCGGACGTGCCGATGATCTCCATCGCCGCGGGCACCTCCATCGCCGCGCTGTCGAAAGCCTGGGGAGCAAAAGCCCGCATCATCCGCGCCATGCCCAATATACCGGGCGCCATCGGCGAGGGGATCAGCGGCCTTTACGCCGCCAAGGGCGCGACGGCGTCGGACCGCAGGCTGGCGGCCTCGCTTTTATCCGCGCTGGGCGAGGTGGTGTGGGTGAAACGGGAATCCCTGATCGATTCGGTGACCGCAATATCGGGCTCCGGTCCCGCCTATCTGTTCCTGATGGCCGAGGCGCTGGCCGATGCGGGCGTGGCGGAAGGCTTGCCGCGCGGCATCGCCGAGAAGCTCGCGCGCGCCACCGTGTCCGGAGCCGGGGCGCTGCTCAAGGCCGACAAATCGCCGGCTGCCGCCTTGCGCGCGGCCGTGACCAGTCCAGGCGGCACCACCGCCGCGGCGCTGTCGGTCTTGATGGCGGAAGACGGTCTGCAGGCCTTGATAAAACGTGCCGTGGCGGCGGCGAAGAAGCGGGCCGAGGAGTTGCGCTAGGGCACGCCCGGCGACGTACCATCCAACATTCGTCCCTCGGCGACGACCAAGGCATCAGGGACAATATGCTCGAAGCATAGGGCGTCAAGAAATCCGGCAAGCAAGGCCGCACAACGGAATTCTTGACAAACTTTTCAGTCGTCCATCGGCGCTGTGCAAAGGAATGTCCGCATTGCGCCAAAAGCGGACATCGGGCATGTCATATCATGATCACGGCCGCGTCGGCGTCACCGCCACTACGGGCATTGCCCTTGCATCGCCGTCCGACAATTCCGGGCCTTGGGTGACATAGACTATGTGCTCGTTGAACGAGATATAGATGTGCAGCAGCTTCAGTAGATCAGTGCCAATGGTCAGCTCCGGCTGCACCGCCGTGTTGCCAATATTGCGCAACAGCGTTCCGGTCTGGGGACCGGAATTCAAGCCGCTCGCCGCCGAGTGCGTCAGCACCAGATGCGGATGGGTGATCGACACACCACCGAATGATATGACAGCGAAATTATGGCCCAGATGACCGTCCCCCTCCCGCATCACACCGGATGATCTGGAGTTGAGGTAGAACAAGCTGTCGACATCGTCGAACTGCATCTCACTGCGCGGCGATCCGGTGTCGATTGCCGCATCCATCTCCCGGCCATCGAGGGTGACCCGTACGATGATCCGGCCATCATTGAAACGGAATGGCAGCTTGGCCACGCCCGGGGCGCGCCAGTAAACCACTTGGCCCTCGCAATGACTGGGCGCAAACATGTTGAACCGGTGGGCCGCAAAGTTCAGGTCGATATCGTATTTCTCAAAGAACCTAGCGCTGAGGATGCCACCGCTTCCGGGTTGGGGATGATCGGTGACCACGAATTGCAGATGATCAGTCTGCATCGATCCCAAGGTGAAGCGATCAGCTTCCGCCATGCTGTGAAATATCCTGCCCCTGGCATCGTGGATTGGGATGGCGTTGCCACCCGCTCCGTCGCCGATCATGGATCCAAAGCTGCGCCCCCTCGCAGTGCCGTCGATATCGGTGACCGCTGCCGTCCCAATATTAAAGGCTCCCGCGCCGCCATCATTCCGTGCCGGGATGAAGTCGACAGCGTGCAACCCGAACTCACGCATCGCCTCCTTGCCCATCTGGTTGTCAGGCGCGGCAGTGTCGACCTGGAATTCCTTTTCTTTGCCCCCCACCGAAGCGGTCACCCAGGTGGCATTGCCATCAATTGTGAGCGGCACGGAATTCAACAGCGTTAGGCTGCAGCCGTCTGCCCAAGCAACGGCTGGCGGCCACGCCAATAAAAGCAAAGCAGGAAGTAATGCCAGCAACACTTTCTTTGCCAGCGCCGAGTTGTCATATCCCATAGCGCCTCCAGCTTCGCCCCAGATCATCCACCCGAGTTTTTTGAAACCCCGACCGAATTTAATTGCAAAATAGAAGTTTGGCCAGCGACAGACCATCGCGTTTTTATTGAACGCTGCTCTCAAGAAACCTGTTGCATCGCAGCGATAGGGGCTTGAATACGGTGCCAGTTCCTATTTCCCCAAGAGTGCATGTCCGCTTTGGGCCAAAAGCAGGCATTCTCCGCGACACGCCAGCGCCACCGTCAGGCGAGGCGGCATCCGCCCAGATTTTTGTGCAGAAACTAGAATATTTGTGCAGGAACCTTCAACGCAGCCGCATTTGTGAAAGCCCCCTTAGGGGAGAGGAAAACGATTTGGTCCGGTCACAACACACCGACATGATTAGACCGGAATCCGGATCGTCGCCGCCAGGCCGCCCAGTGCGCTGTCATTCAGTGTGATGTCACCGCCATGGGCCCTGGCGATGTCGCGCGCGATGGCGAGGCCGAGCCCCGAGCCGCCGCTTTGCAAGTTGCGGCCTTCGTCCAGACGGTGAAAGGGCCGGAAGGCTTCCTCGCGCCGCGGCTCGGGGATGCCCGGGCCGTCATCTTCCACCACGATCTCGACCCAGCGCTCGTCGCGCCTGAGCGTTACCACCACCCTTCGTCCATGCTTGATCGCATTGTCGATCAGGTTGGAAAGGCAACGGCGCAATGCAGCACGCTTGACGCTGACCGGAAATGCGTCCGGCGCGACAACGGCCACGTCGGGCGCCTGGCGCGCCTTGGCCGCCGCCGATGCGGCATCGCGCACCAGGTCCGCGAGATCGGTGAGCGCCGAGTCTTCGCCGCCCTCTCCACGGGCGAAGGCGAGATAATCGTCGAGCATGTCCTCCATCTCCGCAATGTCGGTGCGCAGGGATTCGATGTCGGGCCCAGGCGGCATCATCGCCAGCGCCAGCTTCATGCGGGTCAGCGGCGTCTTGATGTCATGGCTGACCCCCGCCAGCATTTCGGTGCGCTGGTTGATGAATCGCTCGATCCGCTCGCGCATGGTGATGAAAGCCTGGGCGGCGCGCCGGACCTCGGTCGCCCCATAAGGTTTGAAATCCGGCACTGCCCGGCCTTTGCCGAAACTCTCGGCGGCACGCGCCAGCCTTTCGATCGGCCTTACCTGGTTGCGCATGAAGACGAGTGCGATGCCGATCAGGATCAGCGCCGATCCCATCGCCCAGGCGATGAACATGTCGGGCTGGGAAACGGTGGCGCGGTCGCGCGGCACCAGGATGCGCAGCACGCCGTCATGCACATTGACTTTGATCTGGAAGGCGTCCCCCGCCCGGCTGGTGGCGAAATTACGTCCGGCCCCGATGCGCTCCTCGATGATGTCATCCAAAGCCTTGTCGATGGTGCTGACCGGCGGGCCGGCGGCGGCGCCAAGATGCCGGCCGGGCTGGAAATCGAGCCGGTATTGCAGTTGGCGCGCGGCGAGCTGGCGCAGCCTCGGACGGTCCTGGCCGGCACTATTGTCTTCCAGGGCGACCAGCATCGCCACATCGGCGGCGACATCGCGCGCCAGCCGCCTTGTGGTGGTGTCGAGGTCGCGTTCGAAGAATACATAAGTGACGACCGCCAGCACCAGCACGATGGGGGCGACGACGATGATGAGGGTGCGGCCGAACAGGCCGCGCGGCAGCATGCGCTTGGCCAATCGTCCCGGCGAAAGCGCGTTAGCCATTGCGGTCGGGGACGAGGACATAGCCGATGCCGCGCACGGTCTGGAGATAGAGCGGCAGCTTGGGGTCGACCTCGATCTTGCGCCTGAGGCGCGTCACCTGCACATCGATCGAGCGTTCGAGGCTGACGCCCAGCTTTTTGCACAGATCGGTGCGGGAGAAGGGCCGCCCGGCATGGGCCGCGAAGAGCTGCAGCAGCGCGGCCTCGGCGCCCGTCAGCTTCACCGGTTTGCCGCTGCGCGTCAGCCGTGCGCCTTCGGGATCGAACACCGCATCGCCCATCCTGACCGGACCGCTGGCCGGCGGTTCCGGCGGTGCAACCCGGCGCAGCAGCGAGCCAACCCGCAACAGCAATTCCCGCGGTTCGAACGGCTTGGGCAGATAATCATCCGCGCCCAGCTCCAGTCCGGCGATCCGATCCGACGGATCGCCCCGGGCGGTCAGCATCAGGATCGGAATCTGCGACCCGGCCCGGACGCCGCGGGTCAGATCCAGGCCGGATTCGCCGGGCATCATCACGTCTAGGATCAAAAGATCGAACGCCATGCTTTTCATCAGATGGCGCGCATCGGCGGCGCCTGCCGCCGCCGTCACCCGGTAACCATGCGTGCCGAGATAACGCTGCAGCAGGGCGCGCAGCCGCTCATCATCGTCGACCACCAGAAGATGCGGATCGTCGGCGGACGGCGTCATGGCTGCCATGCCCGGAACGGCGCCGAAAACAGAGCTGCAACCCTTGCGGTTTTCACATCGGTCATGCTGCAATACTATCGGAAAATAGGCTCCCCCGCCCCCCGGCGGCAAGAGAATATGGGAAGGATCGGCCCGTGGCAGAGGTGATTCCATTCGACCGGCGCGATGGCGCCTTATGGTATGACGGCAAGCTGGTGCCATGGCAGAGCGCCAAGACCCATGTGCTGACCCATGGCCTGCACTATGCGTCCTGCGTGTTCGAGGGCCAACGCATCTATGGCGGAACCATCTTCAAGCTGAAGGAACACACCGCGCGGCTGTTCAAGTCCGCCGGCATTCTCGGGATGAAAATTCCGTTTACCGAGGAACAGATCAACCAGGCTTGCGTCGAGGCCGCGGCAGCCCAGGATATCAAGGATGGCTATCTGCGGCCCGTCGCATTCCGCGGCAGCGAAATGATGGCGGTGTCGGCCCAGAATACCACCATCCATGTCGCGGTGGCGTGCTGGCCCTGGCCTTCCTATTTCAGCCCGGCGGAGAAGCTGAAGGGCATCAGGCTGGATATTTCCCAATGGCGGCGTCCCGCGCCGGATACCGCGCCGACCCAGGCCAAGGCGGCCGGCCTTTACATGATCTGCACGATCTCCAAACACGCCGCGGAGGCCAAGGGCTATGCCGATGCGCTGATGTTCGACTATCGCGGCCTGGTGGCGGAAGCGACCGGCGCCAATGTGTTCTTCGTCAAGGACGGGGTCCTGCACACGCCGATCCCGGATTGCTTCCTTAACGGCATCACCCGCCAGTCTGTGATCGCGATCGCCAAGGCCCGCAACATCCCCGTGGTCGAACGTCATATCGAGCCCCTGGAGATGGCGGACTTCTCGGAATGTTTCCTGACCGGCTCGGCAGCGGAGGTGACGCCGGTGTCGGAGATCGGGTCTTACCGCTTCAAGCCGGGCGCCTTGTCGGAGACGCTGATGAATGCCTATGCCGACGAGGTTCGGGGCAAGGCCCGGGTGACGGCGTAGCCGACGAGCGTCAGCCGCGCGGATTGTAACAGACGATCAGACCGGCGCCGGCCAGGAGCAGAGCGATGCCGACGGCTTCGCGCGCCTTGGTCTTTTGCCGGAAGATGAATTTGCTGACCCCTTGCGCGAACAGCACTTCCACCAGCGCCAGGGTGCGAACGCTCGCGGC
>DATATP010000139.1:0-10636 GCA_036268715.1 Rhizomicrobium sp.
GAGAGTCGCAGTGGCGACCGCCTGCCAGATCGCCTGAGAGCGAACCGTGTCGGTGCGGCGCAGGATGATCATGGTGGGTGGAAACAGAAACCCGATAGGAATGGAAAGCGACGCGACCGCCAGCATTTGAAAGATGGAGACCGAGGGCAGCCAGCGCGTGCCGAACACCACCTCGACGAAACTCGGCGCGACGCTGCCAAGACCCAGGAAGGTGGGTATCACCACACAGGAAATGATCTGCAGGAAACGCAAATAGGCGCGGCGAACATGTGCCGCATCGCTCTGGATCGAGGAGAGGGTGGCAAGATAGACCGAGGAGATCGGCTGGACGACCAAGAGGGAAACGAAATCGAAAAAGCGCCATGCCACCCGCAAATAGCCCAGCACTTTCACGCCCAGGAAAACGCCCACCAGGAAATCGATGATGCGCAGATTGAGGATGGAAATGGTGTTGGAGGCGGAGATGTTGAGCCCCGTCACGGCCAAGTCCTTGGCCTCGCGAAGGTCGAATGTCAGGCGAGGACGCCAGTAATAGGTGACGAGCAGGGTGCCGGAATAGACGAGATTATAGGCCAGCCGTTGCAGCACCAGGGCATAGACACCCAATCCGTTATAGGCGGCCAGGAACGCCGTCGTCGCGCTGACCAGGGCGGCAGCGACGCTGCGGCGCGCGATTAGCTGATATTTGAGTTCGCGTTTGACGAACGCTTCATGGACCTGTCCGATGTTGAGGAACAGGCAGACGGGCGACAGCGCCAGCAGCACGCCCGCCAGCCGCGGCTCATGCAACATGTGCGCCAGCGGCGTGGCAAGCAGGCAGATCGCCATGAGCGAGCCCAGGCCTATGACCAGCAATATCCAAAAAGCGGTGGAGGCGGTTTCGCGCGAGAGGGTTTCGCGCTGCTGCAGGGCTTCCACCTGCCCGAAGCGGCCCAGCAGCGAAATGACGTCGATGAACGCCACTGCAAGCCCCATCAGTCCGAAATCTTCGACCGTGAGAGCACGGGTCAAATAGATGAACAGGAAAAAGCTGATAAGTTGTTGGCCGGCGTTGCCGACCAAGGTCCAGAGCGAAGCGGAAAGGACCTTGCGTTTAAACATGCGCCGTTCGGCCGAATAGGCGCAGCACGCGGCGCTGTAGCATCGGCATCGCCAGCAGCCCGATTCCGGGATGGCCGGCAAGGACTTTCAAAGCGGGAAAATAGCGCCCCCGTTTGAGCAATCGCTTGAGCTTCCGTAACTCCGTGTAGCGGCGCACATTGCGCTTCTGGGCCGAGAGATGCCGCCGAACCGACCCTTCGCGGGCGGCCGGATAGGTCAGCAGCCGGTCATGAATCTCGCAAAGGCCTTTCAGATCTGCAAGCCGAAGGGTGCGCGAGAGCGAGGACGGCACCACGCGGTAGACGTACCCGCAATAAGGCGTCGCGGCCAGGCGCGCCCCGCGCATCAGGCACTCGGCCAGCAGCAGATAATCTTCGCCGACCCGGTATTGCGGGTTCAGCCGCAGCGCATGGCGACTGAGGAATTCGCGACGAAATATCGGTTTGGAAAATCCGATCGACAATCCCCACCCGGTCGCGATGTTCAGCCGGCAGAATTCCGCCAGGGGAATGATGCAGGCTTTTGCGCCCGTCAGGAATTTGAAAGCGCTTTCCTCAAGGCGGCCGTCCGGATGGAATCGGCTGATATTATCGATCACGATATCGGCCTGGCATGCCTCTGCCACTTGGAGCAATTTTTCCAGCCGGTCGGGACGATAATAGTCGTCGGCATCCAGCAGCGCGATCCAATCGCCGTCCGCCTCGTCTAAGCCGCGATTGCGCGCGACAGAGGGACCGCCATTCTCGTCCAGCAGCAGCGGCTTCACCCGCCCGTCCTGCCGCGCCAGCGCCAGGATGATCTCGCGAGACGAATCGCTCGATGCGTCGTCCACCACCAGACATTCGATCTCGCCGCTTTGGGCAAGCGCCGAGCGCACGGCCTCGGCGATGAAGGCCTCGCCATTGTAGCAGGGAATTACAACGGAAACTTTCATCCGGTCATTTGTTCCCGCGTCGGCCGGCAGAATGGCGGCACGACTCTATCCCATGTTGCGATGCAACCTAGCAGTCACAGGCCGGTCTTCCTAATCCCCGGCAGGCGACAGTGAGGCATCGCGCGGACCGAGTGTTCTTACGGATGTGGCGCGGTGATGGCAGCCACAATATGGGGCACGATCAAGCGGGTCGCCACCTCGGGCCGCGGATGGCCCCGGTCGGGGATAGCCTGGCGAAGCTCCGCCGGGGAAAGCCGGCTCCAACTTCCTCTGTTTTCGATGAAACCGACCCTCAGATCGTGCGCCAGTTCCTTTTGTTGGTCGTAGTAGGAATTCAGGAACGGCCGCACCCAGAAGCGATAGCCCCAAACCGGACTCATGCTCATCAGGAAGATGCGCGCCGCTGGGACCTTCTCGCGGATACGCGCTACGATCATGGCGGTGTTGCGGCGGCTTTGCGCCTTCGAGACCAGGTGCACCAGCGAGGCGTCGTTTACCGCGAATTCGATCAATACCACATCCGGCTTGGCGGCGATCACGCGCCCGACATTGGCAAGTCCCCATCGAGAATCCTCGCCGGACTTGGCGATGATCGATACCTCGACCTTGTGGCCGTAGATTTTCTCGAGCGCATGAGCAAGCGGCTGCTGCCAGCCGCCGCGTGCGGTCAGGCTGGTGCCAAACGTCACCACATTTCTGATATCGGGCCAAGATGAAGACATCGCCACTCCGCAAAACATGCAAAGACAGGCTGCCATCGCACAGGCCGACATCGCGGCAAAGCGGCCGCGATGCTTTGCCGCCGCACCGGGTGCATGTCTGCGCCCACGTATTTTCATCGCGCTGTGTCCGGTCCGGGTGTCACCGCCGGAAGCCTACAGCCGAACGCGTGTGTCGAAATGCAGGTTTTGCCTGCGGCACCGGCTGCCGCTGCGCCTTGACCAAAGTTCCGGCCGACGCGAGATCGGATTTCCTCGGGGATTGAAGGCCTTGCGGGGTATACCGGCCATTTCCTGTGCCGCCCAGCTAGGCAGCCCCCCATTGACGCGCTGCAATATTACTTCGCGCCTGCCACATGAATGGCGTAATCCTTGCTGAAGCTCGACAACTGCTGAGTACGCGGTCGCAGACTCATGAGTTCGGGAACAATGACGTCTATATCCGGATCGTCTTCAAAGAGGTTCTTTTTCCCGACTTCAGCCCGACCGGGCGATTCCAGGGCCGATGATCTGTCCGCAGTCCACCCGCAGATTGCCCGGAAAAATTTCACGTCCCTGCGCCTCATTGAAGGTCTCAGAACGCGATCCCGGTATTGCAGGTCGCTCTCTCGACAGAATCACGCGAGCGCCCCCGGCCTGACCGGCCGCTGGGATGGCTTGTCGCCGCTTGTCTTGTGCATACGCGGTATGGATGGCATTAAGGAATGCCAGGCCCCTGGTCTCTTGCGGGACATCGGTGGGGACGGAGCGGGACACGTGCGAGAGCGTCGGAAGGTGCGATACGGGCTCGTGGTTGGTAGCGCGTTGGCGCTGATACTGACACAGGGCCGCGCCGCCTTGGCCCAGGGCGGTACGGCCCAGACCCCCCCTCAGAACCCGCCGCCGGCGATGCCAGCACCGGCCATCATGCCTTCACCCACCCATGCGCCGGGCGTATCTGGGCCTCCCGTGTCTTCCGGGGATGTCTACACAACGCCCGAACAACCAACTCCCTATGCGCCACCGGACATCACCGTCCCGCCCCAGCCGCAGCCCAATCTGTTCGCTCCGACCACCCAGACATCCGATGGCTATCTGCGCACACAGGCCTATGGCAACAACCTGCTGCCGATCACGCCGACGATCGGTGAGAAGAACGACTATCTCTGCCAGGGTGTTTGTCCCACGTCCTACTCGACCACGCTTCTTGGCGTGTTGGGCCGCAAACGCCCGGACTATGAGGCCAAGGGATTGCCACTGGGCGGCTTCCGCCTGTTTCCGACTCTCGATCTGGCGGTGGCAGGCACCGATAATGTTTATTACACGCCGAGCCCTTCCCAGTCGGACGCTTATTTCACCATCGCGCCGCGCCTCGATCTGCAATCGCAATGGTCGCAGAACGCGCTGGAGCTTTTCGGCGGGCTGCAGGAGAAGAAATTCACCAGCCTGTCCTCAGAGGATCAGACCGACTGGGGCACGGGCGGGGCAGGGCGGCTGGACATTCTGCGTGGCGTCGACCTCTATCTGAAGACCGATTACGAGGCGCAGCATGAGCCGCGCTATTCGCCCGATAGCCCTGGCAGGGCAGCAGCGCCGACTCCATTCCAAACCGAAACCCTCAACTTGCGCGGCGATTATCAGGTGGCCGGTCTGGGGCTGCAGCTTGGCGGCACTTATCAGGACTACGACTATGACAGCACGTCGCTGATCGATGCTGCGCCTTTGTCGAATGACGACCGGAATCGCAACAACTACACGGGGTTCGGCAAGGCCAGTTATCAGCTCTCCCCGGATTATTCCCTTTATGTGCAGGGCTCCTATGAGGACCGCGCCTATGATCTTCACGTGGACCGTTACGGCTTCGACCGCAATTCCACAGGGTATATCCTCAATGCCGGGTCGAAATTCACGCTCAGCAACCTGATCGATGGCGATGTCTTTGCCGGCTATGAGCAGGAGCTCTATCACGGCTTGCTGCCGAATGTGGGCGGCCTGGATTTCGGCGGCGATATCCACTGGTATGCGACCGAACTCATCACCGTCAATCTAATCGCCTCGCATGACATCGTCGACACGGTGTTGCGGGGGGAGTCGGCAAGCAACAACCAGACTGTGACCCTGGATGTCGATTATGAGCTGTTGCGCAATCTGATCCTGCAGGCGGCCTTCACCTATGTGAATAGCCGCTATGTCGGCGTCGATCCTTTCACCTTGGATACAAAGACCGTGGATTTCGGCGCTTCCTATCTGATTAACCATTACCTGAGCGCGAACGTTCATTATTCCTTTAATGGCCGGACCGCGACGGTCCCCTCGGACATCTATAATAACAATGTATTATCCATCGGCCTGACAGGACAGTTGTAGGCGATGGATCGTTTGTCACACCATTGTGTTTGCGATGACACGGCCGGCCGTTATGCCGGGCCGGCAATCGGGAAATCACGACCGTGAATGAGCCAATCAAGCTTCCGATGATGGGCCCCGACAAGCGCGATCCGGGGAGCTTTATCCCGTCGCTGCAAGATCTGGAATACCGCCTGGTGGACTTCCTCAGGATGCTGAAGGTCCGCAAGGTGATGATCCTGGGTACCGCCCTGGCCGTCACTCTGGCGACGTTGGTCGCCGTCTTCACCATCCCGCCCAATTATACCTCGACGGCGACGGTGATGCTGGATCAGCGCAAAAACAACATCACCGATCTGACAGACGTGCTGCAGGGGCTGACCAACGATCCGACCGTCATGCCCAACCAGGTCCAGATCATCTCTTCGCGGGAGCTGGCGCAGCGCGTGGTCGAGCAGTTGAAGCTCACGGACGATCCGGAATTCAATGGCCAGCCGGTCGCCGAGGGAGGGATTGCGGGCTTCGTCCATTCGCTGCGCTGGCTCAATCCCAAGACCTGGATGAAGCTGATCCCGCAAACTCCCGCCCCTGCGGGCGCTCCCGGGGCACCCAGCTATTCCGAAACGGAGTCGCTGGAAGAGACGACGATCGATAATTTTCTCGAACAATTGGATGCCGAACAGATAACGCCCACCAGCGAAGTCACCACCGCAGTCAGCATCGCCTTCACGTCCAAGGACGCGGGCAAGGCCGCAGCCATCGCCAATGCGATCGCCGATGCCTATGTCGAGGATTCGCTCAACACCAAATTCGAAGCTGCCAAGAAGACCGCCCATTGGCTGTCTGCCCGGCTCAGGGAATTGGGTCTGCAGGTCGCCGCCGCCAACGAAACCGTGCAGAAATTCCGGGTGGCGAACAATCTGACAGAGATACCCCAAAGCACCGCACCCAACAACGCCACCCAGCCCAATTCGATTCTCGATCAGCAGGTCGCGGGCATTTCCGCCCAGATCGTCACTGCCAAGGCCGATCTTGCCGAAAAGGAAGCCACCTACCAGCGTGTGATGCAACTAGCCGATTCCGGCCATGCCGAAGATGTTTCGGCCGTGGTGACTTCGCCGCTGATTGCCTCGCTGCGCACCCAGGAAACGGAGTTGCTGCGACAGGAAGCCGATCTTTCCTCGCGCTACGGGCCGCGCCATCCCAAGATGATGGATCTGGAATCCCAGAAGAAGAATCTCGAAGCGAAGATCAAGGAGGAGGTCAACCGGGTGGTGGAAACCACCAAAAGCGATGTGATGGTGGCGCGCGCTCATGTCGCCTCGCTCGAAGCGAGCCTGGGCAACACAAGCAGCCAGTCCCGTGCCCAAGGTGGGGCGATGGCCAAGCTGGCAAGCCTGCAAGCCAATGCGCAGACAGCGCTGACGCTCTACCAGACGGTGCTGTCGCGCTATCAGGACGTGCAGAGTCAGTCCGGCTTCCAGGTGCCCGATACCCGCGTCCTGTCGCGCGGGGTGGTGCCGGACGATCCCAGTTCGCCGAAAAAGGCGAAGGATACCGCGGTCGGCATCGCTGCGGGACTGTTTCTCGGCCTGGTCCTCGCCTTCGCGGTGGAAAATCTCGATATCGGTTTTCGCACCACGGCTCAAATCGAGCGCCGCTTCGGCCTGCCGGTATTGGCCACGGTGCTGGAACTCAAGACCGCGAAGAGATTCCGCCGCGATCCTTCCGAACAGGTGCTGGAACAGCCGACCTCGGCCTTCACCGAGTCCATTCGCGGCATCGATCTGGGGCTACGGCTTGCCCGGGGCGATTCCTCGCCGCGCACGGTCATCGTCACCTCGGCGGTTCCGGCGGAAGGCAAGACTACGGTTGCCGCCTCTCTTGCGCGCCTGGCGGCGGAAAAGGGACAGCGCGTGCTGCTGATCGATGCCGATTTGCGCAAACCCGGTGTCGCCAAGGCGATCGGACTCAAGGATGTCGACAAGGGTATCGTGGAAGCGCTGTCGGATGTCGAATCTTGGCATAAGTGCCTTGTTTCCGATCCCAAATCCAGGCTGATGATCCTGCCCTGTTTGCACCATGCCGCCAATGCCGCGGAGCTGCTCGGCTCGCCGGCGATGCAGCAATTGATGAAGAAGGCACGCACGGCTTTCGATCTGGTCGTGCTCGACACAGCGCCGCTCTTGCCGGTGCATGATTCCTGGGTGATCGCCAGTCTGAGTGATGCGACAGTTCTGGTGGCGCGCTGGGAAAAGACACCCCGTGAAGCGGTGAGCCGCGCGATACAGATTTTGCACGAGGTCGAGGCTCCGGTCAGCGGCATTGTCATGATGCGCGCCAATTCCCAGCAGTTCCAATATTACAATTACGGCTATCAGGATTATCGGGAATATAACAAATATTATTCGTCCTGAGCCCGGTGTCGTCGTAGCGCAATTCGCTCTCTGGCTTCCGGCCCAGGTAGGTCTGCGATAGCTGTAAATTACAAAGTATGGCCGTTGCGACACAGGGATTGAACCTGAGACTCGCCGCAGCACGTCACGCGGCGCGGCTGTCAACAATTTTTACAATGATATGACGGGCAGCCGCCAAGCATTTGAAATTGTTTGCTGGCACGGCTTATGCATCCAAGCGACACAGTTAACTTTTGTGAGAACGATGTCCTATCGGCAGCGCATTGCGAGCATTCGAGAGTTTGATGGCGGACGCACCTTGCGATGGTTCGGTGTTCTCGCTGTTTGCGCCGCTTTTTGGCTGGTGATCGTCTGGGCCGGCCTGCGCTTCATTTAGAGTTACGGCCAATTCATCTCGTCACATCGAGGCACCGAGCGCGTCTCAAGAGCGTAACGAAAATTCAATTGGCACCACGGCATCAAGCTTGTCCCCCATCTCCACCGGCATCGCAGGCAAAGGTTGGGCACGCGCCATCAGGGCGAGGGCTTCGCGGTCCAGTGCCGGTCGGCCGGAGCTTTTGGCGATCTCCGCCGTGATGAGTCTGCCGTCATGGTTCAGCACGAAATGCAGCATCACCACGCCTTCGATGTGGGCCGCTTTGGCCTCCGGCGGATAATGCTTGAAGCGGTTAAGCCGAGCCAGCAGCAGGCCGAGATAGGTGGCGCGGCTTTCGTTTCCGTGAGGCGGAGCGGAGATGGGTGGCGCCGCCACTGCAACGGGAGCGGCAAGCGGCGGCGCGGCAGTCATCACCGGCGGTGCGGGCCGGGCAATCTCGAAGGCGGGGGGCGGTACTGTTATCCTGGGCGCGGCGGTGAATTTCGGCAGCGCTATTTTGATCTCCTGCGGCTTCTGCTTCACCGGAATGATGTCGGCCATGATCGGGTGCGCCGCGATCACGGGCTTTGCCATCTGTGCGCCCAGGACCAGCGCCACCGCCGCAGCCAAGTGGGCGGTGAGGGTGATGAGACCGCTTACGATCCTGTCGCGGGCAGGCCGCGAGGACGCTTGCAGATGTACGGGCCGCGTCAGCATTTGAGGCGCGTGCGCGAAGGATGCATTGGTCACAGGCGCATTCATGGCATCGCCCCTTCCGGCAAGGGCGCATTCGTGGCGAGGCGGGCGGCGCGTTTCTTGGCCCACATCATGACGCCGGTGATGACAAATACAGTGGGCAGCAGGCCGGTCAGGAACACCAAAAATTTCCACACCGGCCCCAATGCGCCCTGATGCAGCGGGCGCTGCCAGGCCATGAAGTTCTGCGAAGGGTCGCGCACCGACAGGATGCGGGCGCGATAGGGATCGATCAAGACGCTCGCCGCGATGGCGCCATGGCTGAGCAGAGCAACGCTGATCGGCTGGTTGCGACGACCGGGCAGGGTGACAGAGCGCAAGCGCGCGTCCGGCACGGCCCGCAAGGCAAGCGCGACGGCGCGGTCCGCGCCGATGGGGGCCGCGCCCGCAACCGGCTCGACGGTCTGCAGCGCTTGTGGATTGAAGCCCGGCGGTTGAGCGCCCAGGGTCTGCGGCCAGGCGAGTACCACGCCCGAAAAGCTCACCAGAATGAACACGATAAAGGCCCAGATGCCCAGCATGGCATGCAGCTCGCGGTGGAAGCGCAGTCCCCGTGCGGTGGAGCGCACGATGAAGGCATACTTCCATTGCCCGCGCTTCGGCCACCACAGTACCAGACCGCTGAGACCGAGCAGTACCATCGCCACGCCCAGCCAGCCGACGAAGCGCCGCCCCTTCCGGCCCATCAGAAAATTGCCGTGCAACTGATGGGCGAAAGCAAGAAACGACGGCTGCAGGTTTTTGCGTGCGCCGAGCAATTTGCCTGAAACGGGATCGACGAATATTTCGGTGGCGCTGCGCCGGCCGCCGCGCGCCGGTCCCATGCGCGACATCGCGCCCAGCCGCACCGACGCAGCTTCGCCCGGCGCCTGCGGCAGCACAAGCTGCACCGGCCCGCGGCTGCTTTGTCCTCGCGCGGCGGCGATGATCGCATCCAGCGGCAGTATCGGGCCTCGCGCGACAGCCTTGGGGGGAGGCGCCAGCAGATCGGCGATTGCGTCGTCATAGACCAGCACGCTGCCGGACAGGCCCAAAAGCACCAACAGCAGCCCCAACCCCAGGCCTAGCCACATATGCAGCACGAACAATGTCCGGCGGATGGCGGTGAATGTCATGTCCGCTCTTTCATGCTTCCGCCCAGCGGCGGACGAGATTGTGGTAAAGCCCGGTCAACCGCACCGCGTCCTCGGTTTCGCCGTGCTGGCGGCGCAACGATTGGATCGTGGTGTCCAGCTCGAACAGCATGTTCCGCGCCGCTTCGTCGCGGATCATGCTTTGAATCCAGAAGAAAGACGACCAGCGGGTGCCGCGGGTCACGGGGGTCACATGATGGCGGCTGGTGGCGGAATAGAGCACCAGATCGCCGGCCGCCAGCTTCACGCGCTGTTCGCCATAGCCATCCAGGATCACCAGCTCGCCGCCGTCATAATCCGCCGGGTCGGTGAGGAACAGTGTGGCGGAAAGATCGGTGCGCACCCGGATCGGGGCGCCGGTGCCGATGGACGCGCTCACGAACCGTATCGCATTGTCGATATGGGCGCCGAAGCCCATGCCGCTGTCATAGCGGTTGAACAGGGGCGGAAACACGCGCAGCGCCAGCGACGCGGAATTGAACAGCTCGTGGCGGCCCAAAACACTCAGAATACGCTCGCCCAGGACACGGGCTGTGGGAGAAGTCTCCGCCAGTTGCAGATTGCGCTTTACTCCGCCCGATTGCGCTCCCGCCGTCGTCTTGCCGTCGACCCAGTCCGCGCCCGCCAGGGTGTCGCGGAACCAGGCGACATCCTGGGGCGCAAGCAGAGCGGGGATGCGGACCAGCATTTAAAGCGTCGCCCCCACCGAGAAGATGAAGGTACGGCCTGCCGCCGGGGTGGCGCGATTGCCGAAGGACTGGGCGTAATAAAGCCGGTCGGTCAGATTGTTGACATTGAGCTGGAAGCGCAGCTTGCCAATCGCATAGGCCGCGACCGCGTCCAGCTCCACCGTTTCGGGAATCTCGACGATGCGGCCCAGCGGATAGGTGGTCGGA
>DATATP010000140.1:0-7883 GCA_036268715.1 Rhizomicrobium sp.
TCGAATTCGAAATTGAGCCGGAAGCTGCGCGCGTCCCAATTGGAGCTGCCGATCAGGCACCACTCTCCGTCCACAGTGACCAGCTTGGAATGATCGAAAGGCGGCGGCGTTACGTAGATGTTGGCGGCGATGTGCCGGAAAAAGCGCAGATGCGCCCGCATCGCCCAATCCATAAAGATATAGTCGGTATGCTCGGGCAGGACGATATCCACCGTCACGCCGCGCAATGCCGCTTGGGCGATGGCGAATTGCAGGCGCTGGTCGGGCAGGAAATAAGGCGTCACGATCCGAATATGGCTTTTGGCGAGAGTCAGCGCCGCGCCCAGAATCTGCTCGAGCTTATAGATGTCGGCATCGGGCCCGGAGCGCAGACCGCGCGCGAACACGGGCCCGACCGGCTCCAGTTTCGGCCACCAGCAAATTTCGTCCAGAGCTTCCTCGGTCGTAAAGCTCCAGTCCCGCGCGAAAGCGTCCATCACCAGCCGTACCGCCGGGCCCTCGATCCGGAAATGGATGTCCTGCACCCGGTCCTTCGGTCTTGCGCTGCTGTAATTTTCCGCTCCGACATTCATGCCACCGACAAAGGCCAAGGC
The DNA here is from genome assembly GCA_036268715.1 of Rhizomicrobium sp. Classification (GTDB taxonomy): domain Bacteria; phylum Pseudomonadota; class Alphaproteobacteria; order Micropepsales; family Micropepsaceae; genus Rhizomicrobium. The sequence continues at coordinate 594 of DATATP010000140.1, forward strand.
ACCATCCACCACCAGCAGCTTGCGGTGATTGCGCATGTTGAGGAACGGCATGCGCCAGGGTAGCCAAGTGTGCAGGAAACGTGCCGCTTTCACCCCGCCCCGCCGCAGCCGGTAGAAGATGAGCGGAAAAATATAGCCGATGCCGATGCTGTCCAGCAGCACGCGCACCTCCACGCCACGCCGGCGGGCGTCGATCAGGGCCCGCGCGAACGCTTTTCCGGCGGCATCGTCGCGGAAAATATAAGACGCCAGCGCGACGGACTGGCGGGCGTTCCTGATCGCCTCCAGCATCGCCGGATAGGCCTCGTCGCCACCTTGCAATATCGCGAGTCGATTACCGGCGGCGAGCGGACTGCCGGTGACCTTTCCGCTCAACTGGGCCAGAAGCGCGATATGGGGTGCGGCAAGCGGCTGCGAAACGGTGTCAGAAGCTTTGGGCTGACCGCCAAGCCGGCCTAAGCGCAAGGCGCGGCGCGTCACCCGGTTGATGCCGAACAAATAATAGAACAGCGAACCCAGGATGGGAGAAAACCAGGCGGCGGCGATCCAACCCAGCTCCGCCCGTACATCCTGTCGTTTCAGAAGCACATCCACCGTTACCGTGCCGGCCAATACGACATAGGCGATCACCACCGCGGTTGCGAGGAGAGGAGACGACCAGGGTATTGAATAGATAAACATCTGGCCCCACACCCTTCATGGTTTTCGCCCGCGGCCGGGGGCGGGCCGGACAACCTGTCCGGACAATCCTTCTGCAACAATCTGACGCTGGATTTGACTTGAAACCGACTGCGGCATCCATAGTTAAATAAACAGGACCCTTATGGTCGGATGGGCTCGAAAAATCTATTCGACGGTAACGCCAGGACAGGACATGAGTTCCGATAAACCGCAGACCACAAAGGTGCAGCCGACGGACGGTTTGCGGGTGCTAAGCTGGAATTTGCTGCGCCGGGTTGGCGCAAATGTCCACGATATTGCCAGGCTGGTGCGCAGCTATCATCCCGACCTGGTGCTTCTTCAGGAGGCCACTGAGGATGTGACCGCGCTGCCGGGCCTGGTCGGCGGCCATTTCTTCCGCCACCCGATGCATGAACGCATTTATGGCCTGGCGGCGTGGAGTCCCCACGCCTTTCCGCCTTCGACCGTGCTTCGGCTGCCTTATTCGGTATTGCCTGGCCGGGTGCCCCCCCGAGTGGCGCAGATTGTGAAATTCCGCGGCATCTCCTTCGCGAATGTGCATCTGTCGCATGGCCAGTTTCTCAACCGCTGGCAGTTGCTCCATCTCGCCGCGGCGCTGGAAGGATCGGCGGCGATCATCGGTGACTTCAACGCGGTGGGCCCGATCCGGATGGACGGATTCCGCGATATCGGACCGCGGCGGCGCACGCATAAATCGGGAAACATTATCCCCTTGCGGCTCGATCGCTGCATGGCGCGCAATCTGCGCTGTTCGGCGGCCGAAGTATTGGATAGGGGATCGTCCGACCATCATCCCATCGTGCTGGACCTGATGGCCGTATCCGCCGCACCTTCTGCGGGTGCGCTGCTCGCGCTTTGACGCAAAAATTAGCTTGCGCGATAGCGATCTTTTGCGCGGTCATTCCCGGGGAATAATTGCGCCGGGTGCGCCGATCACTTTCGCAGCCAGCCTCAAGCCCGCCCGCGCGGCCTCCAATGGAGGCCGTCCTTGAAGGCGCGCCGCCAGATAGGCGCCATTGAAGGAATCGCCTGCGCCCGACGTATCGACCACGGCGGCGCTTGCGGTCACCGGCAGGGTCACTATCTCGCCGCCCGCCCGCAGGATGCACCCCGCCTCGTCAGAGGTTAGCGCAATCTCCCCCGCACGCATTTCCGCCATCCGCTTCATCAGCGAGGGCGCATCCTCGATGCCGTAAAGCAATTGCAGATCCTGCCGGCTGGGCAGAAGGATGGCGGCGATGCGGCCCATCGCCTCAAAGGTTTCCCGCGCCTGGTCGAGCGTCGCCCACAGCGCGGGCCGGATATTGGGGTCGAATGCAATTCTGATCGGCAGCTTGCCCAGGAAGGCGATGGCGTTCCGCCGATCTTCCTCATTCAGGATCGCCAGCGAGATGCCCGAGACGTAGACCAGGTCCGCGCCGTCGAAAATCCGCGGACCCGCCTGCGCCACACATCTGAACCATTGCCGCGCCGGCGAGTCGCCACGCCAGTAATGGAATGTCCGGTCGCCCTTGGCATCCGTCTCGATCAGGTAGAGCGCAGGGCGCGTGCCCGGGATACGAAACGCGAGCCGATCGCTAATGCCTTCGCCGCGCCAGGTCTCGATCATCGCGGCACTGAGGGACTCCTCGCCCGTAGCGGTGAGGAACGCGACCTCGATCTCGGGCGCGCTGCGCTTCAGATAGACGGCGGTATTATAGGCATCCCCCGCGAAACTGCGGCGCAGCCGGCCGTCCGGCTCCGCGCGCAACTCGACCATGCATTCGCCGATCGAGATCGCCGTCGTCATGCGCGCGCGGGCCCCGCCAACGTCATTGCTTCCCGCGCCTGGGCCGTGGCCCGCTCCAATGCACCCGGTGCGCCAGGATCGGACGGAACCATCCAAGACCCGCCGGCCGCAATCACATTGGACAACGACAGATAATCGGACAAGTTGCTCGGCGTCACCCCGCCCGTTGGACAGAAGCGCACTTGCGGAAAGGGCCCCGCCAATGCCTTTAGCGAGGACACGCCGCCTAAACTTCCCGCGGGAAAGAATTTGAAGATCGAAAGCCCGCGCGAAAGCCCCCGCATGATGTCCGACGACGTTGCGATTCCGGGCAACAGCGGCATGCCTTCGCCGCGTGCCGCGTCGGTGATGTCTTCCGTCAGGCCGGGACTGACGATGAATCGCGCGCCCGCCTCGCGGCAGGCAGCGATCTGCCGCCGGTCCACCACCGTCCCGGCGCCGACCAGGGCGCCTTCCACCTCCGCCGCGATGCGCCGCATGGCGTCCAGCGCGTCATCGGTGCGCAGGGTAATCTCCAGCATGTGAAGGCCGCCCGAGACCAGCGCGCGGGCCAACGGCACGGCCTGAGCCGCATCACGGATCACGATCACCGGCACGATGCGGGCGCGGCGCAATTCTTCCAGCAGCTCCATCTCTGATCCTGTCGTCTGTGATGGCGCGCAATGGACCGCATTTTGGTTTTGCGTGCAACCTCGCTAAGGTCAGACATGCCCGCGATGCTCGACGGCGAGTATGACTATATCATTATCGGCGGGGGATCGGCGGGTTGCGTACTCGCCAACCGGCTATCGGCTGATCCCAAAAACCTGGTCTTGCTGCTGGAAGCGGGCGGGCGCGATAACTGGATCTGGTTTCACATCCCGGTCGGTTATCTGTTCCTGATCGGTAATCCGCGCAGCGACTGGATGCTGGAAACCAAGCCTGAACCGGGCCTTGGCGGCCGCAAGCTCAATTATCCGCGCGGCAAGGCGCTTGGTGGCTCGTCCTCCATCAACGCGATGCTGTCGATGCGCGGCCAGGCCGCGGATTACGACCATTGGCGCCAACTCGGCCTTGCGGGCTGGGGCTGGGACGATGTGAAGCCCTTGTTCCGCTGGCTGGACAATCACTTCCTGGGCGAAAGCGAGCATCACGGGACCAGAGGCGAATTGCGGGTCGCAGCGCCCCGGGTGCGCTGGAAGATCCTGGACTCGGTGGCGGATGCGGCGGAGCAGATGGGCATCCCCAAGGTTCTCGATTTCAATACCGGGAACAATGAAGGCGTCGGCTATTTTCATGTGAACCAGAAGAATGGCCGGCGCTGGTCGGCGGCGCGCGCTTTTCTGCGGCCGGCGCTGCCGCGCGCCAATCTGCGCGTGGAAACCGGCATGCTGGCGGACCGTCTTCTGTTCGATGGCCGCCGCGCAGTTGGCGTGCGCATATTGCGCGACGGCGAGACTTTTGAAGTACGCGCCAAAGGCGAAGTGATTCTCTCGGCCGGCACGATCGGCTCGGTGGAAATCCTGCAGCGCTCCGGCGTCGGCCCGGCAGGATGGCTGGGCGAGGCGGGCATACCGGTCGTCCAAGCGCTGGAGGGCGTGGGCCGCAATCTGCAGGACCATCTGCAGTTACGCGCCATGTACCGCGTCAGCGGCGTGAGAACGTTGAACGAGAGATATTATGCGCCCTTGGGGCGACCCCTGATGGCGGCGCAGTATGCCCTGTTGCGGCGTGGGCCGATGACGATGGCCGCCTCGCAACTGGGCATCTTCACCCGCTCCGATCCGTCGCAGGGCCGCGCCAACATCCAATTCCATGTGCAGCCTTTGTCGCTGGACCGTTTCGGCACGCCGCTGCATCGATTTCCCGCGATCACAGTCAGCCCATGCAATCTGCGGCCGTCCTCACGCGGCACGGTACGGATCGCCGACCGCGATCCGCGCAGCAAGCCGCACATTCAGCCGAACTATCTGTCCACCGAGGAAGACCGCCATGTCGCCGCGGATTGCCTCCGCGTCACGCGCCGGCTGATGGCACAACCGGCGCTGGCGCGTTACCGGCCGGAAGAATTCCGCCCCGGTCCCGCCGTGTCCGATGCGACCAACGAACTGGTTCATGCCGCCGGGGACATCGGAACCACCATCTTTCATCCGGTCGGCACTGCGAAGATGGGCCTTTCCAGCGATCCCTTCGCGGTAGTGGACGAGCGGCTGCGCGTATACGGGATCCAAAGCCTGCGGGTGATCGACGCTTCGGTGATGCCGACCATCACCTCCGGCAACACCAACACACCCACCATCATGATCGCGGAAAAAGGCAGCGCCATGGCGCTCGAGGATTCGAAGCTCTAATCCTCCAGGATGCGGCTGGTGCGGCGCGTGTCGGGCAGCATCATGGTCACAAGAAAAGCGAACACCAGCATCACCGAGGCATAGATGTAAAAGCCCGTCTCGTGCCCAATCGACTTGAACCATAGCGCCAGCGTTTCCGCCGAACCGCCGAAGATCGCGTTGGCGATGGCGTAGGGAAGGCCGACGCCCAAGGTACGCACGCCGGTCGGAAACAACTCGGCCTTCACCACCGATCCCGTTGCGGAATAACCCGTCTGCAGCAACATCCCGCCCAGCACCAGGGCGAATGCCGCGGTCACGCTGGGCTTGGCGGCCAGACTCGAAAGGATCGGATAGGTTGCTACCACTCCGCCCGCAAAGGAAAGCGCCAGCACTAGCTTGCGCCCGAATTTATCGGAGAGAAATCCGACCAGAGGCTGGGCCAGCATGAAAAAGAACAGGGCGGCGGCGCAGATCCGGGTCGATTGCTGCACGGTAAAGCCCGCCGTGTTGGTGAGGAATTTCTGCATATAGACGGTATAGATATAGAAGATCAGCGTGCCGCCGGCTGTGAGGCCCATGATGATGAGCGCCTCGCGCGGATGCTGGCGGATGAGCGTCATGATGTTGCCGCTCTTGACGCCTTCCGCCTTCGCGGCAGCGAAGGACTGCGATTCTTCCATCGTCGCACGCAGCCAATAGGCGAATATCGCCAGCACGGCGCCGACCAGGAAGGGAATGCGCCAGCCATACTCTCTCATCTCCGCGCCCGTCAGCGTGCCTTGAAGCAGGATGAGGAGGGATAGCGCCACCAGATTGCCGCCTAGCAGGGTCACATAGTTGAAGCTGGACCAGAAGCCGCGATAGGTCTTGCCCGCCATTTCGCTGATATAGGTGGCGCTCGCGCCATATTCGCCGCCCAATGACAGGCCCTGGAAAACCCTCGCAACCACCAGGACGACGGAGGCCCACATTCCGATCTGCGCCGCGCCGGGTGACAAGGCGATGGCGAGCGATCCGCACGCCATCATCGCCACGGCCAGCTTGAGCGCAGCCTTGCGCCCAACCTGGTCGCCATAGCGCCCCATGGCCCAGGCGCCGACCGGCCTGGCCAGGAAGCCGACAAAAAACACGACCGCTGCCTGCAGGAGCTGGGCGGTCCTGTCGCCCTTGGGAAAGAACACCGGCGCAAAATAAAGCGCGGTGGACGAATAGATGTACCAATCATACCATTGCACCAGATTGCCCACCGAGCCGGCGAAGATCGCCTTGAAGCGCTGGTAGACCGTCATTTGAGTGGCCGCGAACGCCCCAGGATGTCCGGAAATGCGGCTGTCCTTCTCAAGCGTGGCAGAATCGGGCGCCGCCTCGCTACGCTCAAACCGCATCATTGCCGAATCTCGGCGAGCGCGTCTTTGCGCAGTTTGGCCACCACGTCGATCTCCGAATCCACCACTTCCGCGATCTGATACTGCATTGCAGTGCCCAGCACGGCGGCGATCTCCTGCGGTGTCAGGTGGTACTTGTCGGCGAGCCAGCGGCTCATGCCGGTGGTGGCCCGGCGCATCGCTTCATCCGTCGAATTGCCGATGCCCATCACCATCACATAGTCACTGTTTTCGGCCCATGGCTGACCGAGCGATTTGTCTTCCATCACGTTGACGGTGAACTGCACGTCCAGCGAGGTCTCAAGCCCCTGGCCCGGCAGTTCGCCGTCGCCCTGCTCGGCATGACCGTCACCCAGATAAAGCAACGCGCCGGGCTCAGACACCGGCAAATAGAGCGTCACGCCTTCGCCCATCTCCGGGAAGTCCATGTTCCCGCCATAGGGCCCCAGATGGCCGCTGCCCAGGATTTCATCGTGCGGCGGCGCCACGCCGATGCAGCCCAGCATCGGTTGCAGCTTTATCTTATAGTCCAGCAGATGCCCGCCGGGTCGGGCCAGGCTCGCCGTGCCGGTAGCGGGATCGAGCTGCCAGGTGGCGAAACCGCTCTCCCGCGGCAGGCTGCGCAGATAGCCGGTTTCCAGCGCATTGGCGGCGACCTGATCGGTCTGATAGGCGGTGCCGCGATTGGTGCGCACCCGGTCCAGATGCACCACCAAGGTATCGCCGGGCATCGCGCCCTCGATATAGAAAGGTCCGGTCTGGGGATTGCCGCGCGGGCCCTTGGGCAGGCCGTCCTTGTCGTTGCCACGGCTATCAGCGGTGCGGGTGCGCACCGTGTCGCCGGGGAAAATGTGCATCACCGGCGCCAGGCTCGGCGAATAGAAGGGGCGGAAAACCTTGGGATCATAGTCGTGGGTTGCCGGTGCGGCGGGCCGCAGCGTCGGCCGCCTGCCGGTAATGGTGACCGGAAAGTGGTCTTGTGTGTCGGCTCCCAGCAATGCGCCGCCGCCGGTCAGCCCCTCCCCGCCGGCTTTCAGCACCAGCTCGCCGCAATCCTTGGCACCGTTGCGGCACGCCAGATGCAATCCGTCCTGTTGCAGGA
>DATATP010000141.1:0-12353 GCA_036268715.1 Rhizomicrobium sp.
GGCGCGGCACATGCGCCGTCCTTTCTCACCCTGGCCGAGCCGGATGACGCGGTGTTCGTCATCAACAGCTTCTCAAAGCCCTGGGCAATGACCGGCTGGCGCATCGGCTGGCTGGTGCATCCCGCTTCGCTGGACATGGCCGCGGGCGCGCTTGCGCAGGCCGACAACACCGGCAGCACCCATTTCGTCCAGTATGGCGCGCTGGCGGCGCTGTCTGCGGAAGGCGATGCGTTCCGCGCCGAACTGTTGGAGCGGTGCCGCAAGGGCCGCGAGGTCGTGGCCGATTTCATTTCCCGCCAGAACCGGGTGCGCTGGATGAAGCCGGATGGTGCGTTCTATGGTTTCCTCCACATCGAAGGCCTGAAGGACAGTCTGGCCTTCGCGCAAGACATGGTACGGCGCGCCAAGGTCGGCGTGGCGCCGGGTTCGGCCTTCAGCATGGGCGATCCGCGCGACCAAGCCTTCATCCGCATCTGCTTCGCCCAGGATACGGCGCGAATAGCGGAGGGATTGGCGCGTATCGAGGGCGCGCTGACGGCGCTGTCATAGACTTTGCGGGCGCGCAGATCGGCTGTCAGACCGCTTCCACCGACGTTACCCCCGGCAGCGCGGCGATCCGGCTGCGCAGAGTGGCGTTGACGGTGAGCCGCTTGCCGAGCGCGATCTCTACCTCTTCGCCGGCTTGCCCCGGCACCACAACGCTCACCAGACCCTTGCCCGGCTGAGACAATTCTGCCGCGAGTACGCTGAGCGGCTGTGCGTCCTTCAGATGGATCACCATGCCCTCGCCGGCCTGCGAGGCTGCGGCATCCAGATCGACGATTGACGCGGCGCGCAGTTTCAATTCATCGCCATCCCATTCCGCGCTGGCGGTGATGAACAGCGACTTTCCCGCCTCCAGCAGGGGGCGGCTGGCGGCCAGCACTTCCGGAAACAGCATTACCTCGAACATGCCGGTGGGATCGGAAAAGGACACGAACGCATACATCTGGTCGTTGCGGCCCCGCCGCTCCGATTTCTTGATCACCGTGCCCGCCAGCTTGGCCTTGAAGCCGGCGCGGCGGCGGTCTTCCACCAGCGCGGCATAGCTGCTCGCGCCCAGCCGCTTGAGGGCGTTGCCATAGGCATCCAGCGGATGACCGGAGAGATAGAATCCCATCGCACCGAATTCTTCCGCGAGCCGCTCATGCACCGGCCAGTCCGGCCCTTGCGCAAGACGCAGTTCCTCGGCCGGCGCGCCGCCTCCGCCGAACAGGCTCACCTGGCCGCTTTCCCGATCGCGCGCCATGGCCTGGGCGCTGGAAAGGATCCGGTCGGAATTCTCCACCAACAGCCGCCGGTTGGAATTGAGGCTGTCGAAGGCGCCGGCGCGGATGAGATTTTCCAGCGCCCGTCTGTTCACCTGCCTCGGATCCACCCGCCGGGCGAAATCGGAGATGTTCCTGAACAGGCCGCCGGCGCGCCGCACCTCCACCACATGATCCATCGCTTGTCGTCCCACCCCCTTCACCGCCGCCAGGGCATAAAACACGGTATTGGACCCGGCATCGCAGGCGAATACCGAATCCGAACGGTTGACATCCGGTGGCGCCACCCGCACCCCCAGCCGCTGCGCCTCCTGGCGGAAGACATTGAGGCGGTCGGTGTTGCCGATATCTAATGTCATCGAGGCGGCAAGGAATTCGACGGGATAGTTCGCCTTCAGATAGGCGGTCTGATAGGCGACCTGGGCATAGGCGGCGGCATGGCCCTTGTTGAAGCCATAGCCCGCGAATTTTTCCGCCTGTTCGAAAATCTGCGCGGCCACGGACGGCAGGATGCCGCGCTCGCCAGCGCCTTTGAGGAATTTTTCGCGGTGGGGGATCATCTCGGATGCGATCTTCTTGCCCATCGCCCGGCGCAGCAGGTCGGCTTCACCCATCGTATAGGCGGCCAGCTCGCGGGCGATGCGCATCACATCGTCCTGATAGGTCATCACCCCATAGGTTTCCTTGAGGAGCGGCTCCAGCAGAGGGTGGAGATATTCCGGCGCCTCCTTGCCGCTCTTGCAGGCGATGTATTTGGGGATCGAATCCATCGGCCCGGGCCGGTAGAGCGCGACCAGCGCGACCAGGTCGTTGATATGGTCCGGCTTCATCTTGCGCAGCAGGTCGCGCATGCCGGCGCCTTCGAGCTGGAACACGCCGACGCTGTCGCCACGGCTCAGCATTTCGAAGGTGGCGGGATCGCTGAAATCGATGGTCTGGGTATGGAGCGCGATGCCGCGCCGCTGCAGCAATTCTTCGGCCTTGGCGATCACGGTCAGGGTCTTCAGGCCCAGGAAGTCGAACTTCACCAGCCCAGCCTTTTCCGCGTCCTCATAATCGAACTGGGTCACCGGCATGTCGGAGCGCGGATCGCGGTAGAGCGGCAAAATCTCATCCAGCGGGCGGTCGCCGATCACCACGCCCGCCGGATGGGTCGAGGCGTGGCGGTAAAGGCCCTCGATCTTGGCGGTGATGTCGAACAGCCGCTGAGCGATGGGTTCGGCTTCGGCGATGGCTTGCAGCCTTGGCTCACTGTCGATGGCATCATGCAGCGACACCGGCTTGCCGGGCGGATTGGGGATCAGCTTGGCGATGCGGTCCACCAGACCCAGCGGCATCTGCAGCACCCGGCCCGCATCGCGCACCGCGGCGCGCGCCTGCAGGCTTCCCAGCGCCATGATCTGCGCCACCCGGTCATGGCCGTATTTGTCGCGCACATAGCGCACCACTTCGTCCCGCCGCTCCTGGCAGAAATCGATGTCGAAGTCCGGCATCGAGATGCGCTCGGGATTGAGGAACCGCTCGAAGAACAGGTCGAAGCGCAAAGGATCGAGGTTGGTGATGTCCAGCGCCCAGGCGACCAGCGAGGAAGCGCCCGAGCCGCGCACGCCCACCGGAATGCCCCGCCCCCGCGTCCATTTCATGAAGTCCGAGACGATCAGGAAGTAACCGGCAAAGCCCATGCGGCTGATGATGGAAAGCTCGTAGGCGAGGCGCTCGTCATAAACCCGACGCTCCGCGAACAGGGTGTTGAGGGCCAGCCGCCGGGCCAGCCCTGCCTCGGCCTGTGCTTTCAATTCCTCTTCCGGCGTGAGGCCCGATTCCGGCACGAACACCGGCAGGATCGGCTTGCGCCGTTTGGGCCGGAAGGCGCAACGGCGCGCGATCTCGAGTGTATTCTCGATCGCCTCGGGAAGATCGGCGAACTGCGCCGCCATTTCGGCGGGCGTCTTGAAGCGGTGCTCCCGCGTCAGGCGGCGGCGATCGTCCTGGGACACGAAACTGCCATCGGCGATGCAAAGCAGCGCATCATGGGCCTCGTACATGTCCGCCTTGCCGAAATGCACGTCATTGGTCGCCACCAGCGGCAAGCGCTTGGCATAAGCCATGTCGAGCAGCGAATCTTCCGTGGCGCGTTCTTCCGCCAGCCCGTGACGCTGGATTTCGACATAGAGCCGGTCCGCAAAGGCCGCCGCCAGCGTCTCCAACGCGGCTTCCGCGCTGGCACGCTGGCCATCCAGCAGCAGTTGGTTGACCACACCGCCGGGACCGCCAGTGAGCGCGATCAGGCCCTCGGAATACTCCGCCAGCCGCGTCAGCATCACATGCGGGAAATCGCCGGCCTCGACCTCCAGATAGGCGGCGCTCAGCAATTTGGTCAGATTGCGATAGCCCACCTCATTCTGTACCAGCAGGGCAAGATGCGGCGGCTTGCGGCGGCCGGCCGGCCCGTTGTGCGGACTGCCGCCCGGCACTTCCACCGACAGCAGCGCTCCGGTGATCGGCTGCACCCCCGCTTTCGCCAGGCAGTCGGCGATTTCATAAACCCCGAACAGGTTGTTGCTGTCGGTGACCGCCGCCGCCGGCATGCCATTTTCGGTCGCAAGCTTTGCCAGCTCCTTGGGCCGCACCGCACCCTCGAGCAGGGAATAGGCACTCTTGACGCGCAGATGAACAAAGCTGGCCATGACAATTCCGGTATTCGGAGGGACCAAGAGGCGGCCTCATATTCACTGCTCCCGGTCCGGAGGGAACCGTCAAGGCCGTCTGTCCACAGTTCAGCCGAGCCGGATGAAGGTCTCTGCTCCACTGACCATCACGAAGGACAGCAACATGAACACCACCAGTCCCGCACCTGCCACCGCATCCTTGAGCCACATCTGCTGTTCTCCCCGTTTCCGCATTTGTTCTATATATGTTCTTTAAGAACAAAACAAGATCAGGATTCGCGAATCTGCTGTGGACAGCCCTCGGCATCGGATTTTCGCAGTCGTCCTCAACCGCTTGAAAAGGGGTCAGACCGGTGACTGGGGGTAAGGTCCTTCGATCAATTTGCCCTGATCGAGTTGCAGCGCCCGGTCCATACGGTGCGCCAACTCGAAATTGTGGGTGGCGACAAGGGCGGCGAGGCCCTCTGCCCGCACCATCGTCAGCAGCGCCTCGAACACCCCGCCTGCAGTACGGGAATCGAGATTGCCGGTCGGCTCGTCGGCCAGGAGAATCTTCGGCTTGTTGGCGAGTGCGCGGGCGATAGCGACCCGTTGCTGTTCGCCGCCCGACAATTGCGCCGGGCGATGATTGAGCCGCGCCCCAAGGCCCAATTGCGTCAGCAGCCGCTTCGCCTCTATGCGGGCCGCATCGCGCGACCGGCCTGCGATCATCTGCGGCAGCATTACATTCTCTGCCGCGTCGAATTCCGGCAGCAGATGATGTGCCTGATAGACGAAGCCGATACGTTCGCGCCTTATGCGGGTGCGCGCCTCGTCCGGCAGTTTCGACACCGCCGCGCCGTCGATGAATATCTCCCCTGCCGAAGGCGATTCCAGCAGCCCCGCCATATGCAGCAGAGAGGATTTTCCGGCGCCGGACTGTCCGACCAGGGCGACCACCTCTCCCGACCGCAGCGCAAAACTCACGTCGCAAAAGATTTCGAGCTGGTTATCTCCCTGCCGGTAGCGCCGCGCCACATTTTCCAGCCGCAGCACGTCATTCATAGCGCAGCGCCTCGACCGGATCGAGCCGCGCCGCGCGATATGACGGATACAACGTGGCCAGGAAGGTGAGCACCAGGGCCATTATCACCACCGCCGCCACTTCGCCTTCGTCCAACTCGGCGGGCATTTTTGACAGAAAATAGACGGTCGGATCGAACAGGGTGGTGCCGGTGAGGCGCGACAGGAACTGGCGGATGCTTTCGATATTGGCGCAGAACAAGACCCCGATCAGAAAACCCAGAGCTGTGCCCACCACGCCGATGCTGGCGCCGGCAATGAAGAACACCCGCATCACCGCGCCGCGGCTAGCCCCCATGGTGCGCAGGATCGCGATGTCGGGCGACTTGTCCTTCACCAGCATGATGAGACCCGACACGATATTGAGCGCCGCCACCAGGATGATCAACGACAGGATCAGGAACATGGTGTTGCGTTCGACCTGGAGCGCTTCGAAGAAGCTGGAATTGGTGTCCTGCCAGGGCGTGACCCGCATATAAGGTCCGGCGGCACGGCTGATCGCGGGCAGCAGTGCAAAATCATTGTCGGGATCGCGCACCATGGTTTCGATACTGGTCACCGCGCTGCCGGTGTTGAAGTAAAGCTGCGCCTCGGACAGGGGCATGAAGATGAAGCTGGTGTCGTATTGTGTCATGCCGATCCTGAAGGTGCCGCCCACAGCGTAAGTCTTGATGCGGGGCGTGGTGCCGAAGGGCGTCACATTGCCCTGCGGCGCGATCAGGGTGATCGGGCTGCCGACATGCAGGCCCAGCTTCATGGCGAGGCCCGCACCGATGACGACATCCTCGCCGCTGTCGAAATGGTCCAGCGCATGCGGGGTCAGCTTGCTGGCGACGGTGGTAAGAGCCGCCAGGTCCGTCCGCCGCATGCCGCGCACCAGCACGCCGACATTGACCCCGTTCTGGCTCGCCATCACTTCGCCATCGACCACCGGGATGGCACGCACCACGCCGGGCACTGCCCGCAGCCGCGCGGCAATGCGATCGAAATCGCTCAGATTGCCTTGCACCGTGACATGGCCGTTAAGCCCCAGAATGCTTGCGAGCAGCTCGTGCCGGAAGCCGTTCATCACCGACATCACGATGATGAGGGTCGCCACCCCCAGCGCAATGCCGATCAGCGAAAAGCCGGAAATGACGGAGATGAAGCTTTCCTGCCGCCGGGCCCGCAGATAGCGCAGCGCGATCATCCATTCGAAGGGCGCGAAAATGGGGCTGTCCTTGTCTCGAGGTCCGAGACGGCAGGTTAAGGGCGCCTGCCGCCCGCGTCCATCGCAAAGGATCTATGCACCGCAATGGGTTGGTGCAGCGCTTGCACCGCGTGGCTGCGCGCCCTATCCCCCTGCCCCCGATGGCTCATCCCGCCCCCAGTGACAGCTTCTCTCCCGGCCGGCGGGTCGAGCTGATCGCCCTGTTCGGGCTGCTGACGGTCTTCACGCCCATTGCCATCGACATGTACCTGCCGGCGCTGCCCACAATCGCGCGCCAATTCCATGTCCCGATCGCCGCCATCGAGCATTCGCTCGCCGCCTATTTCCTTGGACTTGCGGTCGGCCAGGCGGCGATCGGGCCCTTGTCCGACCGCTTCGGCCGCAAGCGGCCCTTGTGCATCGGGATGGCTCTTTATGTAATCGGCTCTGCCGCATGCGCCCTGGCACGGGACCCGATGACCCTGAACATCGCCCGTTTCGTCCAGGCCACCGGCGGCTGCACCGGCACGGTCTTGGCCCGCGCCTGTGTGCGCGACTTGTTCCCGCCCGAACAGGCGAGCCGCATCTTCGCCCAGATGCTGCTGATCCTGTCGGTGTCGCCCCTGTTCGCACCCCTGCTCGGCGGCTGGCTGCTGCTGGTGACGGGCTGGCGCACCCTGTTCTGGATTCAGGGCGGCGCCGCCCTGCTCACCTTGGGCGTGATGATGCTGCGCATTCCCGAAAGCCATGCCGGCTCGGAGAGGACCTTGCACCCTTTCGCCGTGGCCAGGGATTATTTGGTGATCGCGGGCGACCGGCGCTTCATCGGCTATATCCTGTCGCTCACGCTTTCAGGCTGCGGGCTTTATGTCTTCCTCACCGGCTTTCCCCATGTCGTGATCGACATCTTCCACATCCAGGCCCAATATTTCGGCTTCCTGTTCATGCTCAACGGCATCGGCCTGGTGATCTCATCCCAGGTTACCGCCCAGATGCTGCATCACCGGCCCGCGGGGCGGCTGTTGCTGGCGGCGCTTGGTGTCCAGGCGGCGGCCGGTGTGGGCGCCGTCGTGTTCGGGGCGACCGGCTGGGGTGGCATCTATGGCCTGGAGCCCTGGCTGTTCGTGTTCTGCTCTTTGATAGGGGCGATCAATCCGACCGCGGCGGGGCTGGCCCTGGCGGGCTATGGCCATGCAGCCGGGATGGCTTCGGCGCTGATGGGACTGTTCATCTATGCGGGCGGCACCCTCGCCTCTCTTCTGATGGGCGCCTTCCAACCTTCCACCCCGTTGCCCATGGCGGCACTGATGTGCCTGTTCGGCGCCAGCGGACTTCTCACCAACCTTTTGTTCTACCCAGTCCGCCGCAAGCATCCGCCGCATTTGCCCTGAGGGCGGATTCGGCTAAAGGAAGGCGCCGCAACCCAGGAGTTTTCATGCAGCGCGCCCTGCCCGTAGACCGCAGCCGTTTCGCGGACTGGTACCAGGCCGTGGTGCGCGACGCCGATATGGCCGAAACCAGCCCCGTGCGCGGGGCGATGGTGATCAAGCCCTGGGGCTATGGCGTATGGGAGCAGATCCAGCAGGAACTGGACCGCCGCATCAAGGCGACGGGGCATGAGAACTGCTATTTTCCCATGTTCATCCCGCTCAGCTTCATCGCCAAGGAGGCCGAGCATGTGGAAGGCTTCGCCAAGGAAATGGCGGTCGTCACCCATCATCGTCTGAAGCTGATCGACGGCAAGCTGCAGCCCGATCCCGACGCGAAACTGGAAGAACCGCTGGTGGTGCGGCCGACATCGGAGACCATCATCGGCGATGCCTTCAGCCGCTGGATCCGCAGCCACCGCGATCTGCCGCTGCTGATCAACCAATGGGCCAACATCGTGCGATGGGAGATGCGGCCGCGGCTGTTTCTGCGCACCACCGAATTCCTTTGGCAGGAAGGCCACACCGCCCATGCCGGCGCGGACGAAGCAAAGGCGGAAACCATGATGGCGCTGGAAATGTACCGGGCCTTCGCCGAGGATGTGCTGGCGATGCCGGTGATCGCGGGCGAGAAACCGGAAAATGAGCGTTTCCCGGGTGCCGTCGCCACTTATTCCATCGAGGCGATGATGCAGGACGGCAAGGCGCTGCAAGCCGGCACCTCGCATTATCTGGGCGATCATTTCGCCAAGGCCCAGAACATCAAGTTCCAGAGCGAGGCCGGCGGACTGGAACTGTGCCACACCACGAGCTGGGGCGTCTCCACCCGGCTGATCGGCGGCATCATCATGACCCATGGCGACGATGACGGCTTGCGCCTGCCGCCGGCCGTCGCGCCGCGCCAGATCGTGGTGGTGCCGATGTTGCGCGACAAGCCGGAAGATGCCGACGTGCTGAAATATTGCGAAGTGCTTGTCGCGGCACTGAACAGATTCACCGCTTTCGGCCAGCCGCTGCGCGCCCATCTGGATATCAAGAAGATCAAGTCGGCGGAGAAGCGCTGGAACTGGGTGCGGCGCGGGGCGCCCGTCATCATGGAGATCGGGCCGCGCGATGCAGCGGCCGGACAGGTGACCTATCTGCGGCGCGATGCCTTGCGCGACGGCGACAAGGTAAAATCGATTCCGATGGCGCGCCAGGATTTCATCGAGAATGCCGTTCAACTTTTGACCGAAATCCAGGCCGGGCTTTATGCGGAGGCTAAGGCGCGGCTGGACAACAATATCAGGCGCGACCTCACAAGCTGGGACGACATCGCCGCCTATTTCGGCGAAGACGAGGACAGTTTCAAAGGCTGGGTGCGCGCGTCCTGGAGCAAGCCGCGTGGCGCGGCACTGGAAGCGGTGGAAGCCAAGCTGAAAACCCTGAAGCTCACCATCCGCAATGCGCCGCTGGACCAGAAGCCGCTCAGCGAAGGAGGTGAATTCGGCCCCTGCATTTTCACGGACGCGCCGGGCGCGGAAGAAATCCTGATCGGCCGGGCTTATTAGCCGGGATCCGCGGCGCCACCCTCTCTCTTCGCGCAGTGGTCGTCATCGTGCGCGAGACGCCGCTGGAGCGAGCATTGCCGTCGTGCGCGAGGCTGTCGCTACGGCCGGTGGCATAACCCGGACTTCCGCGCGATCCCGCGGGGCTTCCCGGCTGTGTGAGTCTCGCCAGGCTTAGCCAGCTCAATCGCTTTCGGGGCGTCACCGATCGGACGGCGAAACTCTATGCGCCCGATAACGTCACCCATCCTGCTGCCGGCGAAAGCTGCAAATTGAACCCGGTCGAGAATGTCTGACATTTCATGGCGATAATCGACCATCGCTCCGTGGTGCTAGTCAGCATCACGCAAGACTATTGATGGACACGTTCGCGCCCATCGATTTAATCCCGCTATCAATTAATAGCGCAATTGACTTGGACAAAGGTTGGGAGCCCGACTAGTTCCTTAATTTGGGGATCAATCGAAACTGCGCGATAGCGAAAACGCCGTGCAGAGAGTCGCCAAAAGCTCAAAAATGAGTTCTGCGGCGAAAGCGGGAGGGAATACAGTGCTCATCAGGAATCTATTGCTGTGCAGCGCCGCGCTGGTATCCGTCACCGGGTCGGCGTTTGCCCAATCCTCCGGATCATCGGGCGGCGAAACGGTGGTGGTTACCGGCAGCCGCGTTATTTCCGACGCAGCCAACTCGCCCACGCCGCTGACCGTCGTCTCCACCGCCGACCTGCTGGCTACGACACCGACCGACATTCCCGATGGTCTGAACAAACTCCCCATTTTCCAGGGGTCTCAGCAGATCGGCCGCCCCGGCGATGGCAGCCAGAACTACGGCAGTAACACCCTGAACCTGCGCAATTTTGGCGCCCAGCGTACCTTGGTCCTGCTGGATGGCCATCGCGCCGCGCCGTCCAACTCCGATGGCACGGTGGATATCGATACCCTGCCGCAGATGCTGATTTCGCGGGTGGACATCGTCACCGGCGGCGCCTCCGCCGTCTATGGTTCCGACGCGGTGACCGGCGTGGTGAACTTCATTCTGAATAAGAAGTTCGACGGGCTGAAATTCGACATCAATACCGGTGTCTCCAACTATGCGGATGCCGCCGGCTATAATCTCGGTACCGCATGGGGCACCGACCTGTTCGGCGGCCGCGGCCATTTCGAAGCGGCGCTGGAATATCGCCACCGCGATCCCGTCAACCAGTCCAACCGGCCCTATGGGCCCGCCGCCAACTACGGGGCGCTGGTGGGCACCGGCACGGCTGCCAACCCCTATGCCTACATCGACAATGGCCGACGGCCCAATTCCAGCTTCGGCGGCGTCGTCCAGGGCTGCGTACCGGCCTGTTCCGCGGCCAATGGCACGCAGTTTGCCGCGGACGGAGTACTCAGCGCCTTCTATCCCGGCGTTTCCGGCGCAACGGATGCCAACGGCAATCGCACGGCCGGGACCAGCAACCTGAACGCGGGCGGCGATGGCGCCTACAGCCCTTATGGCCAGGTGTTCAACGGCTATCACCAGGCTTCGTTCTTCAGCCGCTTCGACTATGACCTGGCCGATAACATCACCTTCCATCTTCAGGGCCAGGCCTCGGAAGCCTATAGCTTTGGCTGGTATTTCCCGCAGAAAATCCAGCCCGGCGCCGGGCAGGCCGATCTATTCTATAAAAACAACGCGTTCTTGTCGCCCACCGTGCAGGCGCAGTTGGGCAATGATGGCACTAATCCTTTGCAGACCGTCGCCAATGGCGCGGCAGTGCAGCCCTCCAACACATTCCAGCTTGGCGAATTCTTCACCGGCCTTGGCCAGGACCAGACCAACGCGACGGGCAGCGTCAACCGCGTGCTTAGCATCCAGGCCGGATTGGACGGCACCATCATGGATGGCCGTTTCAACTGGGATGTCTTCTACACCCATGCCGAGAACCGCCTGGGCGTCAATCTGATCAACAACCAGAACCTGCAGCACATGTATGCGGCCGAGGATGCGGTCAAGC
This sequence comes from Rhizomicrobium sp., assembly GCA_036268715.1. GTDB lineage: Bacteria > Pseudomonadota > Alphaproteobacteria > Micropepsales > Micropepsaceae > Rhizomicrobium. Next base: position 11,198 of record DATATP010000141.1, read on the forward strand.
TGTCCAACGGCAACACCGCCTGCTACGCCTCGACCGAAGGCGGCGCCATCGGCGCGGAATATGCCAATTGCGTGCCGATCAATCCCTTCGGTCCCAACGCCGTGACCTGGGATGCTTTCCATTACATGTTCCAGACCACATCGTTCCACCAGACCAATACCTTGGACAATATGGGCGGCAGCATTTCGGGCAAGGCGCTGGACGACTGGGCGGGCCCCATCACCGCGGCCCTTTCGGCGGAATACCGTTCCAACGGCTATGACGTCACCTCCAATGTGCCCAGCAGCACCTTTGTGGATTGCACCGGCCTGCGCCTCTGCAGCCCCCTTCTGCCCAGTTATTCGCAGCCGATCGTCCAGGGGGTCGATGTCAGCCAGAATGTGTGGGAGGTGGCGGCGGAAGCCGAAGTGCCGGTGATCAAGGACGTTCCCTTGATTCAGGCCTTCGACCTCAACCTGGCAGGCCGCTACACCGACTATTCGGTTTCCGGCTCTGTCGAGACCTGGAAGGTCGGCTTCAACTGGAATGTCGTCGACAGCTTGCGCTTCCGCGGCACAACTTCGATCGACATTCGGGCGCCCACGCTGGACGATCTGTTCCGGCCGGCCACCTTGCTGCAGAACGTCTTCAACGGCGATCTCCACATTCCGGATCCGAACAAGCCGCAAACCCCCGTGCCCCAGTATGTGAGCTACACGGCCACCTACAGCAGCCAGGGCAATCCCAATCTGGTACCGGAAGTGGCGCGCACCTATACGGTGGGCGCGGTATGGACACCGGGTTTCATTCCCGGCCTCACCATGTCGCTGGACTATTACCGTATCCATCTGAACAATGCGATCGGATCGGTCGGGCCCAGCAGCACGATCCAGAGCATTTGCGAGGCTTCGGGCGGCACCTCGGTGTATTGCCAGAACTACCAGCGCCCTCTGCCGTTCAGCGATCATACAACAGCGAACGAGGTGACCCGGCTCTACACTTTCAACCTCAATACCGCTTCCACTTCGACCGAGGGCTGGGACTTCGAGACCAATTACAACTGGGACATGGCTGACATCGTTCAAGGCTGGGACGGTTCCTGGACCGGCCGCCTGCTGGGCACCTATGAGCCGGTCATCAACAAATCGGTGCTCATCCCCGGCTTGCCCTGGACACG
>DATATP010000142.1:0-2942 GCA_036268715.1 Rhizomicrobium sp.
AATGGCAGCGTTCCTCCTCGGGAATGACGACGCGGTCCGCCAGAATATAGTCCATATAGGGCGCGCCCAGTGTCGCCGGAAATCCCAGAAAATTCACCTGCACGGGCGCCGGCTTGCGGGCGAAGACCCCCATCCGGTGCGACCCGAAATAGCCGTTGAGATTGACCAGGATATCGATTTCTTCGGCGCGAATCCTGTCTGCGGCCACATGATCCGGCAGATGCGCGATAGCGACGATTTTGTCGAACGCCTTTTCCAGCCTGGCGCGGATCGCGCTGTCATCGCTGGCGCCATTGTCGAAGGCGATGATCTCGAACCTCTGCCTGTCGTGCATCTCATAAAGACCCACGGTCAGATAGGCGGTCGCCTGTTCGCGAAAGTCCGCCGAGAGATAACCGATGCGGATTTTGGCATGATTGCGGCTCCGGGGAACCGGCGGGCAAGGTACAGCCGGATAAAGTTTGGCAAAGCGGCGCGAACAGGCGGCCAGATCCGCCGCGGAGTCGCTTATCGCCTGATAGACAAATGGCTGGATGACAAGATGACCTTCGCGAATGTCCTGGTCGATCTGCGCTTTCTCCCGCGGGAAATCGCGCCAGTCCGCGGCCTGCATCCTGATATGCAACAACTCGCCCCGCGCGTAAGCATGCTGAGGGTCCAAGGCGAGCGCGCGCTCCAGGTCTTTGGTGGCCTCATCGTAACGCCGCCCCATCCTGGACCATTGCAGGGAGCCACGATTGATCAGTGCATTGGCGTAATCGGGCTTCAAGGCAAGGGCTTTGTCATAGCTCGCTAGGGCGTCCTCAAGACGGTTCATCTCGCCCAGCAGCACACCCCGCTCGTTCCAGATTGCGGCATTGCCGGGATCGAGCGCGATGGCCCGGTCATAGCTCGTCAGGGCCTCGTCAAACCGCCTCAGGTTTCTCAAGACATCGCCGCGATTTCGGAAGGCGTCGATGAAGTTCGGCCGGAGCGCGACCGCCCGTTCGAAAGCCTCCAGCGCGCTTTCAAACTGGACGAGTGCGTGCAGGGCGACGCCACGGACGTTCCAGACGGCGGCGTTTCCCGGCTCGATGGCGAGCACCTTGTCGTAGTTCGCCAGCGCCTCTTCGACGCGGCCAAGGCTCAAGAGCGACGCGCCGCGGTTTTCCAGCGCTTGCGGAAGCTGCGGCTGCAATGCAAGCGCCCTGTCGTAACTTTCAATCGCCTCGTCGAAACGCCCAAGCTTGCCCAGTGCAATGCCCCGGTTGATCCAGGCAAATGCGAAATCGGGTTGCCGCGAAATTGCATTGTCATAGCTGGCCAGCGCTGCCTCGAAACGATTGAGATTGGCCAGGGCAAGCCCGCGATTGTACAGCCCTTGCGGGATGCCGGGCCGGATCGCGAGGGCGCTGTCGAATATCTCCAGCGCGTCTGCGAAGCGACCCCCTGCCATCAGCAATGGGCCGTAAATTGACAGGGCCTCAAAATCATTGGGACAGATTTGCAGTGACTTGCCGATGAGAGAGATCGCTTCAGCTATTCGTCCCTGCTGTGACCGCAAAGTACCCAGCAGCAAATAGGCACCAAAGCAGACCGGGTCGGCCTGAAGAATCTGAAAATAGAATTCCTCGGCCATCGCCAGGTTACCCTGCCGGTGCAGTTCCCTTGCCTGATCGAGCTGGGTTTTCGTGTTCATTCAGGATTAAAAGCTTCTATCTTGGCCCGCCGATTCGAGTGCTCGCTACCTTGCTTTCCGGACGGCGCGCGATGGCCCCATGACACCCGGATAACCGATAAGACTGACCTTAAGCGATTTACTCAAACTGGACATCAACTGATAGTATGGCTCTCCGAGCCGATGGAGTATGTCCTCACCAGAAAAATCTAAGCACTTGGCTCCGCATGCGCTTCGCTAAGTGCAAGATTTCGCGTTCTCGACGGGCCGCGCTTGGCTGCGCGCCCGTCCTTCGGACCCCTCACGGGGAGAGAAAAGACTCGCAGCAGCTTATTGCACCAAGGTGGTGACCGCATAGAGAAACGCAGCGCCCGCAAGCGTCGCAAGCGTGGTGGTCGGGCGCGGGAAGGCGCGGTGGCTTTCGGGCAAAAGCCCGCTGGCGCCGATATGCAGGAAAAAGCCGCAGAACAGCGCCAGCAGGAACGCCAGCACATTGGCGCCGGGCGAGACCAGCAGGCTCAGGGATGCGCCCAGGACCGGCGCCAGCGCGTCCACCGCCAGCCAGCGCAGCGCAAAGCCGCGCGAGCCGCCATTCTTGGTCACCACCGTCACGGTGTTCAGGCCATCGGCGAAATCGTGGCTCAGCACCGCCGCCGCCACCACCAGCCCGATCTCGCGGCTGGCATGAAAGGCCACACCCAGCGCAAAACCGTCCAGCACGCTATGGGCGGAAAAACTCGCGGCCCCGATCATGCCGCGCGCCGGTCCGGCCTGGCCCTCGCAGTCATGGCGCGCCACCATCCGGTCCAGCACGGCATAGAGAAAGAAGCCGAGGGCGGCGATGGTCAGCAGGGTGCGGGGATCATAAATGCCCTTGCCCGCCTCCAGCGCTTCCGGCGCCAGATCGAAGAAGGCGACGCCGATCACCGCGCCGGCGGAAAAGCCCATGGCGACCGGAAGCAGGGATCTGAGCTTCAGGGCAAACAGGCCGCCGGTCATGGTGGCGGCGCAAGCCCCGGCCGCCAGGGCGAGGATGAGCAGGTCGTTCACGCGCCCTGCTTATCGCGGGTCTGCCGCTCGCTCAAGCCGTCCATACGCTGTCGCTACGGACCGTCCGCCGCTCTCGCAGGTCCGTTCGTAGCGCCCAAAATCGTCCACTGGAGGTTTTTGGGCGCCGAACACCTGCTCACGCCTTCGGCGCCGTGGCTCACGGAGCAATGTGAGGCAGTTGGGGCAGGGCCTGGTCCACCGGGATCACGTCCACGCCCACTTCCACCACATGGTC
>DATATP010000143.1:0-4116 GCA_036268715.1 Rhizomicrobium sp.
GCGAAACGCCCAAGGCGATATTCGCGCTGGGCAGCTATGGCGATGTCACGCCACGCCTTTGCGGCCTGAGCTGGGGCGCCGAGGATCTGCCCGCCGCCATCGGCGCCATGACGGCACGGGAGGCGGACGGAGGTTTCACACCGCCCTATGAGATGGTACGGGCGCTGGCGTTGTTCGGGGCCCATGCCGCCCGGGTGCCCGCCATCGAGACGGTCTATCCTTCCTTCCGCGACGAGGCGGGGCTCGCGTCCTATGCGGTGCGTGGCAAGCGCGACGGATTTTCCGGCATGCTGGCCATCCATCCCACGCAGGTCGCGGTGATCAATGCCGCGTTCACGCCATCGCCGGACGAAATTGTCTGGGCCCGGCGTGTGGTCGCGGCTTTCGCGCAGAATGCCGGTGCGGGCGCGATTGAACTGGACGGCAGGATGCTGGATGCGCCGCATCTGCGCGGCGCCAAAGCCTTGCTGGCGAGGACAGAAGACAAATAGCAACAGGGCCGCCGCGCCTACCAGTCCATGACCACCTTGCCGGCCTGTCCGGAAAGCGCCGTGTCAAAACCACTTTGAAACGCCGCCATCGGGACCTCATGGGTTATGAGCGGCTTGAGATCGAGTCCTGCGTACAGGAGCGCCAGCATCTTGCGCCAGGTCTCGAACATTTCCCGGCCATAGATGCCCTTGATGGTAATCGCCTTGAGAATGACATCCGACCAGTCGATGTCCATCCTGCCGGATGGGATGCCCAGCATGGCAAGCTTGCCGCCTGTCTTGAGGCGCTCTATTGCCTGGCGGATGGCGGCGGGGGCGCCCGACATTTCCAAAGCCACTCCGAAGCCATCTTCGATGCGCTCTTGCGCCATCGCGCTCTCAAGATCTTCCTTGGCGACATTGACGGTGCGGACATCGGCCAATTTTGCCGCCAACCCCAGGCGATACGCATTCTGATCGGTGATCACCACGCTGCGGGCGCCGGCCTTGCGCGCGACCATCGCGGCCATGATGCCGATAGGACCTGCACCCGTCACAAGGACATCTTCGCCCATCAGGGGAAACTGTTGCGCCGTATGGACGGCATTGCCAAAGGGGTCAAGCAGGGCGCCGACCTCCAGACTCACCTCCTGGGGCAGGGGCACGACATTGAAGGCGGGGATCGAGAGGTATTCCGCGAAAGCGCCCTGGCGGTTCACACCGACGCTCCTGGTGTTTGGGTCCAAATGAAACAGGCCGGCCCTGGCGGCGGTGGAATTGAAATCAACGATATGACCCTCGCCAGACACGCGTTGACCGACACGCAGCGGCCGGGTCACGTTCTTGCCGATCTCCGCGATCTCGCCGGAAAATTCGTGGCCCACGATCATGGGGACGGGAATGGTTTTCTGCGCCCACTGATCCCAGTTGTAGATATGCAGGTCGGTGCCGCAGATGGCGGTGTGGCGCACCCGGATCAGTACGTCGTCCGGGCCGGCTTGCGGCGTGGCGGTTTCGATCAGGGCCAAGCCGGGTGCGGCGGCGGTTTTTGCCAGGGCTTTCATGATAATTCCAATTGATCACGCACCCGCGCGAAGGATTTGATGGCATGATCGATATGCGCGTTGCCATGCGCCGCCGACAGCTGGACGCGGATGCGGGCCCGGCCCTTCGGCACCACCGGAAACGAAAAACCGATCACATAGACCCCTTCCTCCAGCAGTTGTGCCGACATGTTCTGGGCCAACCGGGCATCTCCCAGCATCACCGGGACGATGGGATGCTCGCCGGGAAGCAGATCAAAACCGGCAGCCGCCATGCCGCCACGGAAGCGCGCGGCATTTTCGAACAGCCTGGTGCGCAGCATGTCGCCTTCCTGGGAGTTCGCGATGCGGATGGCCGCCAGCGAGGCCTCGCAGACCGCCGGCGCCAGCGCATTGGAGAAGAGATAGGGCCGCGCCCGCTGGCGCAACAGCGCCACCGCTTCGCGCCTGGCGCAGACAAAGCCACCCATTGCGCCGCCCAGGGCCTTGCCGAAGGTGCCGCTGAGAAAATCGACGCGCCCTTCGACGTTGCGAAACGCCGCCGAGCCCCGGCCCTTTGGTCCCAGAAGGCCGGTTGCATGGCAATCGTCCACCATGACGAGCGCCTGATATTTGTCAGCCAGGGCGGTGATGGTCCCAAGATCGGCGATATGGCCGTCCATGGAAAAAACGCCGTCCGTGGCGATGACAATGGCGCGGGCGCCGTCGGCTTTCGCGCTCTTGAGACTGTCTTCCAGAGCCGTCATGTCGCCATTGGCGAAGCGGTAGCGTTTGGCCTTGCAAAGCCGCACCCCGTCGATGATCGAAGCATGGTTGAGGCTGTCCGAGATGATGGCGTCCTTTTCGTCCAGCAGGGGTTCGAACAACCCGCCATTGGCATCGAAGGCGGCCGGAAACAGGATGGCGTCCTCATAGCCCAGATAGTCCGCGATCGCCGCCTCCAATTCCTTGTGCAGACTGTGGGTGCCGCAGATGAAGCGCACCGAAGCCATGCCGGCGCCGGAATCGCGTGCCGCTTTCGCCGCCGCTTCCGACACCCGCCCGTCACCGGCCAAACCGAGATAATTGTTGGCGCAGAAATTCAGCACGTCGCGAGTCTTGCCGCCGGTGCCCTTCACGGTGATGGCCGCGCCCTGGTGCGAGACGATGATGCGCTCCGGTTTGGTCAGGCCGGCGGCCTCGATCTCGTCCAGTGTTTCGCGCAAGCGCGCGTAAAAAGCGTCCGGCACTACAAGTTTCCTTTGTTGAACGGGGCGATCGTGGGGCCCGCCGATAGTTTCGCGAGCAGGGCATCGAAGGCTTTGCGCTCCTTGGGGCTCAAAACCGAAAGAAACTGTTCCTCCAGCGCCAGTGCCAGGGGCACGACCTCGCTATAAATCGCCTGGCCCCGCGCCGAGAGCGACAGGTGTGCGACCCTGCCATCGCGCGCATGCGCGATGCGGGTCAGCCGCCGGGCCTTCAGCAGCGACTGGACCGCCCGGCTGACTTGCACCTTGTCCATGGCGGTCCGCTCGGCAACCTCCCGCGACGACAGGCCCGGCGTCTGTCCCAATACCGCGATCACCCGCCATTCCGGAACGGAGAGAGAGAATTGCCGGGAATAATGCCGCGCGATGGCGCTGGAGACGCGATTGGTGAGCACCGAGAGGCGGTAGGGCATGAACCTGTCCAGATCCAGGCGGGTCTTATTCGGCATCGGGCTGGTTCTCCGGCCGGGCCGCAATGAAGGCCGGCAGGCCATAGGCCGCATCTTCGATCCGCCGAAGGGTGGGATAGGGCGAAAGGTTCATTTGGATGCGCCGGGCGTTGGCCATCTGCGGGATCAGGCAGACATCCGCCAAGCTGGGCGCATCGCCATGGCAGAAACGCCCGGCGAGGCCGTCGCGTGCCGCCATGGCCTCCAGTGCCGAAAAGCCGGCGGCTATCCAATGCTGCTGCCAGTCGGCACGGACGGTATCGCCGGCGCCCAGCCGGTGACGCAGATATTGCAGCACCCGCAGATTGTTGAGCGGGTGGATGTCGCAGGCGATCGCAAGCGCGATCTGGCGCACGCGTGCGCGCCCGGCGGCATCGCGTGGCAGCAGCGGCGGCTGGGGCACGGTCTCGTCCAGATATTCGATAATGGCCAGCGACTGGCCGATCGCCTGCCCGTCATGCAGCAGGGTCGGGATCAATTCCTGCGGATTGACCGTCTTGTAGGCATCCTGGTGCTGCTGGCCGCCGTCCTTCAGCAGATGCACGAAGCGCGGGTGGGCTTGCAGGCCTTTCAGGTTCAGCACAATGCGCACCCGGAATGCCGCCGAGGAACGGAAATAACCGTAAAGCGCGAAATCAGAGGTTGCGGACATGCTGGTCGATGGCTCCGAAAATGCTGCTCCCTCGCGCGTCCTTCATCTCGATCCGTACCCGGTCGCCGAATTTGAGAAAGGGGGTTTTGGGCGCGCCGCTCTCGATCTGCTCCAGCATCCGCCGCTCGGCGATGCAGGCGGATCCCTTGCTGCGGTCCTGGTTGGACACGGTGCCCGAACCGATGATGGTGCCCGCCGCCAAGGCGCGCGTGCGGGCGGCATGGGCGATCAGCCTTGGAAAGGAGAACACCATGT
>DATATP010000144.1:0-9280 GCA_036268715.1 Rhizomicrobium sp.
GTTGCCCGGCTCACCGAGCGGTTCTACCGGGTCGATGTCAAACGCAGTCGGGAAAAGGGCGGCACGGGCCTGGGCCTTGCCATCGTCAAGCATATCGTCAGCCGCCATCAGGGCCGGCTGGTCATCGAGAGCAAACAGGGCGAGGGCAGTGTCTTCACCGTATTTTTGCCCCTGGAAGGGCCGGAAACAGCCTTCCGGCCGGGGCTGCCCCTTGCTGTCACGGAGATGTTATAAAAGCGACGCATAGAGTTGCGGCGAACTCTCTAGCAACTGCATTGACTTAAACGCCGCCCGGAAGGCCGCCAATGACCGATCATATCGTCAAATCCTTCAGCGAACAGCTTGAAGGTCTTTCCGCGCTGGTCGCCCAGATGGGTGGCCTGGCCGAGGCCCAGTTGGCGGCCGCCATCGAGGCGATCGCCCGCCGCGATTCGACCGCGGCGGAGCGCGCGGTGGTGGGTGACATGCGCACCGACGAGCTTCAGCAGGAAATCGAGGACCGGGCGCTGAAGCTGCTGGCGCTGCGCCAGCCGATGGCGGTGGACCTGCGCGACACCTTGGCGGCGATCAAGATTGCCGCGGAGCTGGAGCGCATCGGCGATCTCGCCAAGAATATCGGCAAGCGCGCTTTGGTGCTCAACCGCGAGCCGCCGATCCGTCTCACCCAGTCGCTGGCGCGCATGGGCAAGGTGGCGCTCAGCCAGCTCAAGCAGGTGCTGGACGCCTATTCCAACCGCGACGCCCGTGCCGCCGAGGCGGTGTGGATCAGAGACGGGGAGATCGACGAGATTTACAACAGCCTGTTCCGCGAACTTCTCACCTACATGATGGAAGATCCGCGTACCATCGGCCTATGCACGCATCTGCTGTTCGTCGCCAAGAATATCGAGCGCAGCGGCGATCACGCCACCAATATCGCCGAGGTGATCTATCACATGGTGAGCGCCGGCCATCTCGCCGCCAACCGGCCCAAGGCCGACACGACCAGCGAAACCTCCGTGCCCTATGAAAGCAGCCATCAATGACCAAGCCCGCCATCCTTGTCGCGGAAGACGAAAGCGCCCTCATCACCCTGCTGCGCTACAATCTGGAGCGTGAGGGCTATCGCGTGCTGGAGGCCGCGGATGGCGAAGAGGCGTTGCTGGTCGCCGACGAGGAAAAGCCCGACCTGGTCATCCTGGACTGGATGCTGCCGCAGCTATCCGGCATCGAAGTGTGCCGCCGTCTTCGCGCCCGTCAGGAAACACGCAATGTGCCGATCGTGATGCTCACGGCGCGGGGCGAGGAGAGCGACCGCATCCGGGGCCTGGACACCGGGGCCGATGATTACCTCACCAAACCTTTTTCGATGACCGAATTGCTGGCGCGGTTGCGCGCTGTGCTGCGCCGCATCCGGCCCAGCCTGGCGGAAGACGTGGTCAATGTCGGCGACATCGAGATGGACCGCGCCGCGCACCGTGTGCGCCGCGCCGGGATGGAGGTGCATCTGGGGCCGACCGAATACCGCCTTCTGGACCATCTGATCCAGCATCCGGGCCGCGTGTTCAGCCGCGAACAATTGCTGGATGCCGTGTGGGGTTCCGATGTCTATGTCGAGGCGCGCACGGTGGATGTGCATGTCGGACGGCTGCGCAAGGCCCTCATTGTCGAGGGGGCAGGCGACCCGATCCGCACCGTGCGTTCGGCCGGCTATTCGCTGGACGAGAACGCGCTGCAGGCCCCGGCCAACGCGTCCTGACCGCGGGCCTTTTGGCCGCTGAGTGCGTCGGCCGTGCGCACGTACGTCCGTACGCTCTGCGCGGCCTCCTGCTCATCGAGCAAAATCCCTCGCGGTGAGCAATCGGTCGTGGTGGACCACCATGGCCGGGCTTGACGCGGTCATCCGATATTTCCACGATGGCGCATGGACCGGGAAGCGGAACTGGCGGTCGTCCGCCGAGCCTACGCCAAGCAAATACTGGCTGCCGTCCGAGTGGACAATGTTTCGCTTGAAGCCGCGTTCGCGGCCGTGCGGCGCGAGGATTTCCTAGGGCCAGGGCCTTGGCCAATCATGCGCTATCAGGACTTTTACCTGCCAACGCCCAGTGACGACCCGGTATATCTCTACACCGACAGTCTGGTTGGGATCGATCCGGCACGCCGCATCAACAATGGCCAGCCGTCGCTTCATGCCCATCTGCTCGCTGCCGCAGTGCCGGCGAAGGGTGAGCATGTCGTGCATGTCGGCGCGGGTACCGGCTACTATACCGCGATCATGGCCGAGATGGTGGGCGCCCCGGGCCGGGTGACCGGCGTGGAATTCGACGGGCAACTGGCGCGTCGCGCGGAGGCCAATCTTGCGCACTATCCGAACGTGACGGTGATCGAAGGCGATGGCGCCGCGGTGCGCTACGACGCGGCCGATGTCATATATGTGAATGCCGGCGCGACGGCTCCGGCGAGCGCCTGGCTCGACCGGCTGACCGAGGGCGGCCGCCTGATCCTGCCGCTCACCACCGAACAGGGTTTTGGCAAGATCGAAGTGGAAAAGGTGGCGCAGCGCGGCGCGGTGTTCCAGATCGGAAAGCGGGGGACGGATTTTCATGCGAAATGGATCTCCCCGGTGGCCATCTTTCCCTGCGCCGGTAATCGTGACGACGCATCGGAGAAAGCTCTCGCCCTGGCACTGCAAACCGGCGAGGCGCGAAAGGTGACGCGCCTTTATCGCAGCGAGCAGGTTCCGGACGAGCGTTGCTGGCTGCGCGGGTCCGGCTGGTGCCTGGCCTATAGTTGAGCGGTTAAAATAGCTTCCTGACCGGCGCTTCCAGGTCTTCCGGCTTGGTCTGGGGTGCGTAGCGCGCCACCACCTCGCCGTCGCGGCCGATGAGGAATTTGGTAAAATTCCATTTGATCGCCTCGCTGCCCAAAAGCCCCGCTTTTTCGGCCTTGAGGAATTTGAACAGCGGATGCGCGGCCTCGCCATTCACGTCGATCTTGGCAAACATCGGAAAACGGACGCCGTAATTCTTTTCGCAGAAGGCGCCGATCTCGGTCGCTCCGCCCGGCTCCTGGGCGCCGAATTGATTGCAGGGAAAGCCCAGCACGGTGAGGCCTTTCGGCTCCAGCTTCTGATACAGCGCCTGAAGGCCAGCATATTGGGGTGTGAACCCGCATTGGCTCGCCGTGTTGACGATCAACAGTACGCGCCCGCGATAATCGCCCAGCGACTGTTCATGGCCATCGAGACGCTTGGCGGAAAAGTCATAGACGTTCATGGCTGTTTGTCCCCCAAAACATGCGTCGGCTTTCTTCTCCCGCTAGCGTAGCGACAGCGGGGAAAGATGTCTGCTGCGCGAGAGCGCATAGCAGACAGACGGGGGCAAACTTAACTTGCCATTCTTCCCTTGTCCCTGTCCCGCCGGTGCTGCTGCTGCGGCTGATAGGCTTTGCGGGCATGGGCCTCGCAATAGGGCGAGCCGGACTTGGGCGCACGGCCGCAGAAGTGGAACTCCGTCGCGGCGGGATCGCCGATCGGCCAGCGGCACATGCGATCGCTGATCGTCAGCACGGTGGCGTGCGTCCCGTCTTCAAGGGTCAAGGGATCTTCCTCGATGATCGGGATCGGCGGCACATGACTGCGCAGGCTTGTCGGCTTGGGCGCCATCGGCAGGCGCGGTCGTTCGTTGCGGGACGGGCTGGCCCGTCCGGCCAAGCCCAGCCGGTGCACCTTGCCGATCACGGCATTGCGGGTCACGCCGCCCAGCGCTCGGGCGATCTGGCTAGCGGAAAGTCCTTCGGTCCAGAGGCTCTTGAGTTGTTCGACGCGGTCGTCCGACCAGTTCAATTGGGACATTGGTCGCTCCATTTCACCAGGATTGGCTCCCGGCACTAGATATCGTAGCGCCGTTATATCGCCGTACAAGCCTTGCGTGCGCTCCGGCGGACCTTGTCCACAAGATGCAACAGGAGGTCAGGCATGCCCGGCGGGGTTGTGCGCAACCTCTGGAAAGCCGATAAACAACGATTCCCTCATTGTTTTATCAGTTTCACCCATACAAAGGAGCCAGCCGTGTTTCCCGTGATTCTTCCCACCTATAACCGGACGGACATTGCGTTCGTCCGCGGCGAAGGTTCGTACCTTTTCGCCGAGGATGGGAAGCGATACCTGGATTTCGGCTCCGGCGTGGCGGTGAACGCGTTCGGTCATGCTCATCCGCGGCTGGTCGGGGCGCTGACCCGGCAGGCGGGCGATATCTGGCACGCCTCCAACCTGTTCCGGGTGCCGGGACAGGAGAAGCTGGCGGCGAAACTGGTCGCCAACAGCTTCGCCGATACGGTGTTCTTCACCAATTCGGGGGCGGAAGCGACGGAGTTGGCCTTCAAGATGGCGCGTCGCTATCAGTTCGTGAACGGTCATCCCGAACGCTTTCGGATCATCACGTTCGAAGGCGCGTTCCACGGCCGCACCCTGGCCGGCATCGCCGCCACTGGGAATGCGAAATATCTGGAAGGTTTCGGGCCGCCGGTGGAAGGCTTCGATCAGATGCCGGTCACCGATTTCGGCAGCGCCGATCTGGCTGCGGTGAAGGCTGCGATTACCTCCGCCACCGCAGCGCTGATGATCGAGCCGATCCAAGGCGAAGGCGGGGTGCGGCCCGTGCCGCCGGAATTCCTGCGCTCCTTGCGCAAGCTTGCCGACGAGAACGGTCTGCTGCTGATCTTCGATGAGGTGCAGACCGGCGCCGGGCGGACTGGCAAATTCTTTGCTTATGAATGGGCTGGGGCGACACCGGACATCATGGCGGTGGCCAAGGGGATCGGCGGCGGTTTTCCCGTCGGCGCGCTACTGGCAACGGCAGAGGCGGCCGGGGGCATGACGGCGGGCACGCATGGTTCGACCTATGGCGGCAATCCGTTGGCGATGGCTGTGGCGGGCGAGGCGGTGGAAATGCTGCTGGAACCTGGCTTCCTCGATCACGTCAACGATGTCGCCAATTATCTGCAGCAGCAACTCGGCGGCCTGATCGCGGGACACCCGGACGTGTTCGAAAGCGTGCGGGGACAGGGGCTGCTGCTGGGAATCAGGATGCGGATGCCCAACGGCGATTTCGTCGATGCGGCGCGGGCCAATGGCCTGATCGTCATCTGTGCGGGCGACAATGTCGTGCGGCTGGTGCCGCCTCTCATCATTACGAAAGACGAGGCACGGGAAGCCATCGCTATCCTGGACAGGACAGCCAACGTGATGAAAGCGCGGAAGGAAGCCGCGCAATGAACGCGCCTATCAAATCCAAGCCGAAGCATTTCCTCGACCTGTCCGACCACGACAGTGGAACGCTCCGGGCGCTGATTGCCGATGCGCGCCGCCGCAAGCTCGCCCGCGCCGGCCTCAGCAAGGGCGTGCCGGACAGCGACCGTCCGCTGGACGGCAAGGTGCTGGCGATGATCTTCGACAAGCAATCCACCCGCACCCGCATCTCGTTCGATGTGGCGGCCCGCCAGCTGGGCGGCACCACCCTGATGATGACCGGCAACGAGATGCAGCTCGCCCGGGAGGAAACCATCGCCGATACCGCCCGGGTGCTGTCGCGCTATGTCGATGCGGTGATGATCAGGCTGCTGGACCATGAGATGGTCGAGGAACTCGCGGCCAACGCCATTATTCCGGTGATCAACGGTCTCACCAAATGGTCTCATCCCTGTCAGGTGATGGCGGATGTGATGACCTTCGAGGAGCATAAGGGTCCGATCGCGGGCGCGACCGTGGCGTGGAGCGGCGACAGCAACAATGTGCTGAATTCGTGGGTCCATGCGGCGGTGAAGTTCGGCTTCAAATTGAATGTCGCTTCACCCCGCGAACTTTCCGCCGATCCCGAACTGCGCGACTGGGCACGCGGCGCCGACAATGTCAGCTTCGGCACCGATCCGGAAAGCGCGGTGAAGGGCGCCGATTGCGTGGTGTCCGATGCCTGGGTGTCGATGGGCGACGACAACGCCACCAAGCGGCACAATCTGCTCAAGCCCTATCAGGTGAACGCGCATCTGATGAGCCTGGCGGCGCGCGATGCGATCTTCATGCACTGTTTGCCTGCTCATCGCGGCGAGGAAGTGACCGACCAGGTCATCGACGGGCCGCAAAGCGTGGTGTTCGACGAGGCGGAAAATCGCCTGCATGCGCAGAAGGCGATCCTGGCCTGGGCAATGACATAGAAAAAAAGTCCATGGCGACTGGTTCGTGGTCACGTTCTGAGGAATGTCCGATCTTTGGCGTTGATCGAGGGAACGGGGGCGCGGAAATGCCATTACAAATAAGACTTTTCTTCTGGCTCAGTGTCGCTGTCGTGGCCTATTGGGCGATCAGGGCATCTTCCTTCTGGATTCAGTCCACGCCTTATCTTGCTGGCTTGAACCGGTATTTCGTTCGCACTGCAATGGACACGACGCTTTTCGTGACCATACCTTGGTGTGCCCTAACATTCGGCCTAGCCTGGCTGGCCGCCTTTCGGCATTACAACTGGGCGCGGTGGGCGTTCGTGATCTTGTTTTTGTTCCGGGAAATAGTTTTGTTCGCTGATGCCGCGCGGTCCGTCCAGGTGAGGCCGTATGGATACAACTATCTTCGTTATCACTGGGCCGCGCCTAGCCAATTTTTAACCACCTCGCTTTTGCTTGCTGCATCAACTTTGGTTTTTGCGGGAAATGCAAAAGGTTGGTTCAAAACGCGAGCGGAGTCGCGAGTATTTTCAAACTGAACCGCCACTCAAGACGGGCTCCAGTTGAAAACTTTGGCCTGATCGCCATATTGACAGGTTATGCCCGACAAAGCCCATGAACCCGCGCTTTATGGCGACTTCGTATTGCCGTTCGACCTTCCCAAAGCCGGTGTGCGCGGGCGACTGGTACGACTGGACGCAAGTTCCGCGCGCGCTCTCGGGGTCCATGCCTTGCCGGAAGCGGCGGCACGAATTGCCGGCGAGACGGTGGCGCTGTCGGTTATCTTGGGCACCGCGCTGAAGCTGGACGGGCGGCTTACGGTGCAGATCAAGAGCGACGGGCCGCTCGACCTGGTGACCGTCGATTATTACGGCGCCGAAGGTGACAAGCCGCGCGGGGTGCGCGGCTATGCGCGGCTCGATACTGAGCGTTTCGCGCATCTGCCGAGCCGCGACTTTCCCGCGCTGGCGGGCAAGGGCGCGCTCGTCATCACCATCGAGCCCAAGCTGGGCGGTAACACCTATCAGGGTATCGTGGAGCTTTCGAGCGAGGGCGTCGCCCCCTCGGCCGAAACCTATTTCGCCCAATCCGAGCAGTTGCCCACCGTGATCCGCCTGGCCGCCGCGCCGCTGTTCCTGGCGGGCCAGAAGCAGCCCCATTGGCGTGCCGGCGGGCTGATGCTGCAGGAGACGCCGGAAGCGAAGAACAATGAAGACGACTGGGAGCGGCTGTCGCTGCTGCTCAAGACCGTCGCGGACGTCGAATTGGTCGATACCGCGCTGGCACCTGAAACCCTGCTGTGGCGCTTGTTCCATGAAGACGAGGTGCGGGTGCATCCGCCCGAAACCATCGCCTTCCGCTGCGATTGCGACGCGGCACGCGTTACCAATGTACTGCGCGGCTATGCGCTGGACGAGCGCGCCGGTCTTGCCGATCCGGACGGCATCATCCGCGCCCGCTGCGAGTTCTGCGCCCGCACCCATGAGATCGCGCTGGAGGCGCTGACTTAACCTCCATGGATGGCCGTCTCACGGGCGGCCATGACATCTGTGATTATGTGCACGCCCGCGCGATCACTTTGCGCAAAAATGCCTCGCAAACTTCCAATTCGCTCAGCGCGACGAATTCATCCGCCCGATGCGCCTGCTCGATCGAGCCGGGGCCACAGATGACCGCGGGAACTCCGTATCTCTGGAACTGTCCCGCCTCGGTGCCATAAGCGACCGCCTCGACATGATTGGCGCCCGTCAGTTCCCGCGCGAGGCGCACCGCAGGCGAGTCCTCGTCCATCGTCAGACCGGGATATTGCGCCTGAAGCTCTGTGGTCATTGCGGCCTGGATGGCGCGGTGGCGGTATTTCGGCACGATCTCCGTCTGCACGCGCTTTTCCACGGTTTCGAGGATAGCTTCGGGATCGCGATCGGGCAGACAGCGATATTCCCAGGTCACCTCGGCCTCGCGCGCGAGGATATTGACCGCCGTTCCGCCGCCGATCACATTTGCCTGCACGGTGGAATGGGGCGGATCGAAGCGCGGATCGGCATCGGCCCGCAATCCATCCCATACCTTCCCCAACAAAGCGACGAACTCGCCCGCCATCATCACCGCATTGGCGCCCTTTTCCGGCGCACTGGAATGATGCTCCCGGCCGTGGCAGCGCGTCACCAGCTTGGCGCCACCCTTATGCGCCCCGACCACCCCCATCAAGGTCGGCTCGCCGATAATGGCGAGGGCCGGCTTCAGATTTTGCGCATGCAGATCCTCCAGCAGCCCCACCACCCCGGCGCAGCCGACTTCCTCGTCATAGGATAGCGCCAAATGCAGCGGCCGCTTGAGCGGCGCGCGCGCAATCTCCGGCAGCAGCGACAGCGCCACGCCGATGAAACCCTTCATGTCGCAGGCGCCGCGGCCATATAATTTGCCCTGACGGGTCTCAGGCTTGAACGGATCGCTCGACCAGGCTTGGCCGTCCACCGGCACCACATCGGTGTGGCCCGACAGCACGATGCCGCCATCGCACTCTTTGCCGTCTTTCCAGGGGCCGAAGCTGGCGAACAGGTTGGCTTTGATGCGCCCGGCGTCATAGCTGCGGCGGCAGCGGCCGCCTGCCTGCTCGATCAATCCTTCCGCGAACTCGATCAGTGCCAGGTTCGAGCCGCGGCTGGTGGTATCGAACGCGATCAGCGCCTTGACCAGTTCGAGCGCGCTCATACCCCCACCTAATGGTCGTCTCGGTTAACGGGATTGCCGATGATGTTAAGGAATTCCCGCCGCGTGTCGCTGCTCTTGCGGAAGGCTCCGATCATGGTCGAGGTCACCATGGTGACGCCGGTCTTATGCACCCCGCGCGTGGTCATGCACTGATGCGTGGCCTCGATCACCACCGCCACGCCTTTGGGCTCCAGCACCTTCTGGATGCAGTTGGCGATCTGGGCGTTCATCTTTTCCTGAACCTGCAAGCGGCGGGCGAAGGCCTCTACCACCCTCGCCAGCTTGGAGATGCCGACCACCCGGTGGCTCGGCAGATAGCCGACATGGGCGCGGCCGATGATCGGCGCCAGATGATGCTCGCAATGGGATTCGAAGC
>DATATP010000145.1:0-4071 GCA_036268715.1 Rhizomicrobium sp.
CTGGGTGATCGATCCCAACCGGGAAGCGTCCATCATCTGGGACGCGCCCCACAAACCGACCCGTCCGGACGGGGATACCGGCACCAGCAAAGGCCTGTCACAATGGGCCGCGATCAGGGACCATGAATCGCGGCTCTTTGAAGTATCCTGCCCGATCGACATCCGCCTGCGCTTCTATCGCGACAACCAGGGAAATCCGTCGATGATCGCGATCGACGGCGAGCAGTCCACCATCCGGCCGGCGCAATTCGGCCAGATGGTGATGGCGGTGCATCCGGGCGAGTGGCGCCACCCTGCCCGTCCACTCATCCAGGTGATGACGCCGCTGTTCTTCATTGCCGACGAACCGGTATGGCTGACGCAGTGGCCCGCCTTCCATCATTTCAGCACGACACCGCTTCCCGGCACCATGTTGGGCGGACGCTTCCCCGTCCATCTGTGGCCGCGCGAGCTTGTCTGGGCGTTCGAATGGCACAACACATCCCCGGATCTGCTGATTCGGCGTGGCGAGCCCTGGTTTTATGTCAGTTTCGAAACCGAGCACCCGGCGCGTCCGGTGCGTTTGATTGATGCGGAACTCACCCCCGCCTTGCGCGAGTACACCGACGCGATCCGGGGCGTCACCAATTATGTGGGCCGCACCTTCTCCCTGTTCGGAGCCGCCAAGGCGCGCCGGCCCGCCAAATTGCTGACAGCCAAGGTGCGCTGAACCACATCCGGTCAGGCAATGTTCATCTTGCGGCGCAAACTCAACAGATGAGAGACGTGATCGGAAATCGGCTTTGACAAACCCCCAATTTGGCCCAGCATCCAAAGCGAACGTTCAGAAGGACGCAGCCCGTCCGGCTACGGGTCTGCGGCGCTCTCGGGAGAAGCTCATGGCAAATCGGATGCACAAACGCGATTTTCTGGCCGGCCTCGGCCTGATCGCTGCTGCCGGCGCGGCGAAGGCCCAGGAGGACGGACCGAAACCGCTGCCCATGCCACCATCCGCCACCGGAGAAGAGCACAAGAAAATCCCGCATCGCATGGTGAAAACCAGCCGGCTTTTCCGGTCGCCAGGCAATTACGCGAATGCGGTGGCAGTCGGGCCCGATGGCTTGTGGGTCGGCCAACAGAAACTTTCGGGGCGCTCGGCACGCGATTATCATCTGCCTGAGCCCAAGGACCTGCGCGAGGCCGCCTGGCTGGTGGACTGGAAGGGCAAGCTGCTCAAGACGGTCACCACGAATTCCCGCAACACCTCCGGCATGGCCTATGGCGATGGCTGCGTCTGGATGATGGCCAACGAGACGCCGGAAGGCTGCTTCCAGGTGGACATGAATTCCAAGCAGGTGAGCCATCGCCAGATTCCGCTGGGCCTCCCTGGCCAGGACGGCGGCGGCAGCCATGGCGCGCAATGGCATGACGGCAAATTATGGATCGTGGCCAACCGGCCCAAGCTCATGTTGCGGGTCGACCCCAAAAGCTGGACCCCAGAAGTCGCCATCCCGATCTATGTCACGCCCGAAAAACAGCGCTGGCACGATATGACCTTCGATGCCGACGGCAATATCTGGCAAGTGACCGGCAACGACAGCACACGCTACAACCGCGGCACACCCGGCTTGGTCAAATATGACGGCAAGACGGGCCAAGTGCTGATGACCTGCGATTTTGCGCCGGGTTCGGCCGATCCGCACGGACTGGAATGGCATGACGGCGCACTGGTCAGTTGCGACGCGGGCATCCATCCTGGCTGGCCCAACAACGACAGTCCGCATGCCGGCTGGATATTCCGCATCGATATGGCTTGAAGGAGTTTACATGCTGAAACGTCGCAATTTCCTCAGCCTGGCGGCCGCGGCCCCGGCTGCCGCCGCGCTGCCCGCCATGGCGCAGATCGCCCATCCTGCCTGTCTGCCGGCCTGGGCCTCGATCAAGAGCCGGCCGGCGAACAAGATCGAAGTGCTTTACAAAACCACGCACGGTCAGCCCAACGGCCTCGCCGTCACCGATAATCCGGCCGAGCTGTGGGTGCTGGACCAGGGGGCCGAGCATTGGGTGACCCTCACCCGTATCAAGGACGGCTCGGTGATCCGCGAGTTCAAGGCCGATGTAGTCGGCCCCAGCGGATTGTGCGTCGATGGCGATACGATGTGGATCACTTCGACCCATAACAGCATCATCGTCCATTGCGACATCCATACCGGCAAGACCTTGGACAAGTTCGTCACGCCCGGCGCGGGCCGCATCTATGAACGCGAGGACGATCCGCCGGGCCGGCGCTCGCCGCTCAAGCCCGCCTATGATACGAAGCGCGGCATCGGACCTGCGATGCAGAACAATGTCGGCCTGCGCACCGGCCGCGGCCTCAAGCCCGGCCATCTGCCGCTGGACGCGGAGGAAGGCTCAGGTGGAACCGGCGCACACGCAATCCTCAATGACGGCGATTATCTGATCTATGCCTGCCCGCCGGCGCGGCTGATCTTCACCATCAACAAGGATAGCTGGAAGGTGAAAGCGACCTGGCCGGTGCCCGGCAACCGCACCCACGGCATGACCTGGGGCAAGGACCATTCCACGATCTGGTCATCGGATTCCAACCTCAACGCCTTCTTCCATCACGACGCCAGGACCGGCAATATTTTCGAAAAGGTGGAACTGCCAAGCGATTCGCCCGTCATCCATGGCGCCAAGCTGATCGGCGATTGGATGTATTTCTGCGATGACACGGGCTGGATGTGCCGGTTCAAAATCTGAACGCATAAAGACTTGGGCCCGGCCGCGGATCAACTCACCGCAAAGCCGGGCCTGGTCCTGACAAAGGACCCTTTCAGCTCGGCGATCGATGACACGCCCAGCAGCTTGAGGGTTCGCACAATATCGGCGCGGAAAATCTGCATGGCGCGCTCGATGCCGGCGTCGCCCGCCGCCGCCATTCCATAGGCATAGCCACGGCCCAGCAGCACCGCCTGCGCACCCAGGCAGATCGCCTTGACGACATCCGAGCCGCGGCGGATGCCGCCATCGAAAATGATCTCGCAGCGTCCGCCCACCGCCTCCACGATGCCTGGCAAAGCGCGGATCGAGCCTGCCACGCCATCGAGCTGCCGCCCGCCATGGTTGGAAACCACGATGCCTTCCGCGCCCTCGTCGACGGCGCGGCGCGCGTCGTCGCTGGTCATCACGCCCTTGATCACGATAGGGCCCTGCCAGATTTCGCGGATCCATTTCAGATCGGTCCAGGACACCTGGGCCTCCTGCAGGGCGGCCGCGACATCGATCGCCATCAAGGGGCCCTTGCCTGGCACCTGGACATTAGGAAAGGGCCGCGCCCCGCCATCGGCCAGGAACATCGCCAGCCATTCGGGATGGGCGAGGATATTGGGCACATATTTGAGCTTGGGCCCCAGCCGGTTGCCCATCAGTTCCTTCATCCCGTTGCGGAAATCCTTCTCCCGGTTGCCGGCGACGGGCGTATCGATGGTGACGAACATGGCGCTATAACCAGCCTTCTTGACCCGCTCGATGGACGCGCAGGCCGCGTCGCGCCCGCCCGCCAGATAAAGCTGATAATAGCTCGGTCCCGGCGAGGCGGCTTTCACATCCTCGATCGTGTGCCCCGACAGGGTGGAAAGGATGTAACCGGTGCCGTTCAGCCCCGCCACCCGCGACGCCCCCACTTCCCCGCGGGGATGCATCATGCGGCTGTAGCCGATGGGCGAGAGGATGGCCGGAAAACCGAGCTTTTGACCCAGCACCGTGACCGAAAGATCGCAATCCGCAATCGCCACCGCATGATGCGGCAGGAACACGATCTCCTCGAAGGCTTTCATATTGTCGCGCAGGGTCACTTCATCGTCGGCGGCACCGTCCAGATAATCGAACACCGCATCCGGCAGCCTGCGGCGGGCGAGGCGGCGCAAGTCGGAAATGTTGAGGACATTTGGCGCGGCGAGAGAACGGGTCATGGCGCCTTTATGCCTGCAAACCATCGGGGCGCAAAGGGTCAGCCGACAGGCGCGACTTCCCGTATTTCCTGGCGGAAGCGGAGCGGCGTTGCATCGGTGGGTGCGATGCGCGGCCCGC
>DATATP010000146.1:0-17457 GCA_036268715.1 Rhizomicrobium sp.
TGCGCCACATCGTCGGTCATGGCGGCGAGCAGCGCATTGCGCGCGTCTTCGGAAAGCTCGCCGCGGACCCGCGGACCGGCGAGCAAAATCTTCAAATTCACTTCATGGTCGGAGGTATCGACGCCGGCCGAATTGTCGACCGCGTCGGTGTCGATGCGGCCGCCCGCCCGCGCATACTCGATGCGGCCCGGCTGGGTGACAGCCAGGTTGGCGCCTTCCCCGATCACCCGCGCCCGCACCTGCGCGCCGTTCGCCCGCAGGCCGTCATTGGCGCGGTCGCCGGCTTCCAGATTGGCTTGTGACGACGCCTTGATATAAGTGCCGATGCCCCCGAACCAGAGCAGGTCGGCTTGCGATTGCAGCAGGGCGCCGATCAGCGCGGCGGGGGCGAGCGCGGGTTTGTCGCTGCCGGTCAGCGCCCGGACCTCCGGGCTGAGCGGGATTTCCTTCAAGGAGCGCGCGAACACGCCGCCGCCCTTGCCGATCCGCTTGCGGTCGTAATCGTCCCAGCTCGAACGCGGCAGGGCGAACAGCCGGGCGCGCTCCGCAAAAGAGGTTTCTGCGTCGGCTTCGGGATCGAGAAAGATGTGGCGGTGGTCGAAAGCCGCGAGCAGGCGGATGTGCCGCGACAACAACATGCCGTTGCCGAACACGTCGCCCGACATGTCGCCAACCCCGATCACGGTGAAGTCTTCCGCCTGGATGTCCTTGCCCAGTTCGCGGAAATGACGCGTGACCGCCTCCCAGGCGCCGCGGGCGGTGATGCCCATCTTCTTGTGGTCATAACCGACGCTGCCGCCCGACGCGAAGGCGTCGCCCAGCCAGTAGCCCCGCGCAATGGCGATGCCGTTGGCGATATCGGAGAAACTCGCGGTGCCCTTGTCGGCCGCCACCACCAGATAAGGATCGTCGCCGTCCCAGCGCACCGTGTCGGGTGGCGGCACCACCGCGCCCTGCGCATCGAGATTGTCGGTCAGATCGAGCAGCGCCTCGATCAGCGTCCGGTAGGCGGCGGTGCCCACCGCCATCGCCTGCTCGCGGCTGGGCGCAGGGGGCATCGTCTTGGGATAGAAACCGCCCTTGGCGCCCACCGGCACGATCACCGCATTCTTCACCTGCTGCGCTTTCACCAGGCCGAGAATCTCGGTGCGGAAATCCTCCCGCCGGTCGGACCAGCGGATGCCGCCGCGCGCGATCCTGCCGAAGCGCAGATGCACGCCCTCCATCGCCGGCGAATAGACGAAGATCTCCCGCCAGGGCCGCGGCGCGGGCAGCTCGTCGAGCTTTGCGCTGTCGAACTTGATCGCAAGCGCAGGACGATGCGAACCGTCCGCGTGATTCTGCCAGTAATTGGTGCGCAGGCTCGCCTCGATAAGGTTGCGGAAGCGGCGGATGATGCGGTCATCGTCCAGGCTGGGCACGTCCTGGAGCGATTTCTCGATCTCAGCGGCAAGGCCGGCGGCGCGCGTTTCGCGGTCCGTGAGCGCGGGATCGTGACGCGCCTTGAACAGCCCCACCAGCAGCCGGGCGAGACCGGGATTTCGCGTCAGCGCCTGCTCCATATAGTCCTGGCCGAAGGCGATCGCCGCCTGGCGCAGGAATTTCGCCAGGGCGCGCAAAATGGTGACTTCGCGCCAGGCCAGGCCCGCGCCGGTCACCAGCTTGTTGAAACCGTCGCTTTCCGCCTCGCCGCGCAACACCGCATGGAAAGCGTCCTCAAGCGGCTCGCGGATCGAATCCAGCTCGGCGGGCCTTTCGTCGGCCCGCTCCATGATGAAATCCAGGATAATGGCCTCCTGGCGCGCGCCGTCGTCGCGCAGGAACGACACGGGGAAGGAATCCTCCGCGATCACCATGAGGCCGAGATTCTCGAACACCGGCAGCGAGGCCGACAGGGGCAGCACTTCGCCCAGCACATAGAGCTTCAATCGTAGCGCGGCGGAAGTGTCGTCCGGCTTGCGCCAGGCACGGGCGCGCAGCTTGAGTCCCCCTTCGGCCACAACGGATTCCAGCACGTCCAGATCGCTCACCGCTTGATGGGGGGAGAACGTGTCGCGATAAGCGGGAGAGAATTGCGCCGCCCGCGTAGCCAGCCGGCGTTGGCCTTCGTTTTCGCCATGTTCGGCGCATAGCGCCGTCGCGAAGGCGTCGTCCCAGGTCTCGAGCAGTTGCGCGATCCGCTGTTCCAGAGCGCGCACATCGACCGGCGGCAGCTTCCCATCGTTGCGGCCGATGATGTAATGCAGCCGCACCAGGGGGCTGTCGTCCAGCCCCACATCGAAGGCCGACATCCGTCCGTTCAGCGCCTCGGCCAGCAGGGCGTGGATGGCGGTGCGGGCCCGCTCGTCCATCCGTTCGCGCGGCGCCAGCAGGATGGCGGACGCGAAACGGTCGAAGCGGTCGAAGCGCAGGAACAGCTTGAGACGCGGCAGCCCGCTCTGCCGCAGGATGCCGAGCGCGATGTCGTAAAGCTCGTCCTGCGAAACCTGAAACAGCTCGTCGCGCGGGAAGGTGTCCAGGATATGCGCCAATGCCTTGCCGTCATGACTGGCGGCGGGAAAGCCCGCGCGCGCTGTCACCGCTTCGATCTTTCGCCGCAACAGGGGAATGGCGCGCGGCTGGGCGCTGTAGGCGCTGGAGGTGAACAGGCCGACAAAGCGGCGTTCGCCGCTCAGCCGTCCATCCGCGCCATAGGTCTTGATGCCAATATAATCCATATGGGCGCGGCGATGCACGACGCTGCGGCCGTTCGACTTGGTGACGATCAGGGGCGCGGGCTGCTCCAGGAAGCCGCGCACCTCGCCGGTCAAGCCGGTCCGCGCCGGCCCCCGCTGCAGGATGCGCGTCTGCGCATCCGCTAGAACCCCCAACCCGCTGCCCGCCACCGGCTCCAAGGTGCCATGGGCGCCTTGCTCCTCAAGGACATAGTCGCGGGCGCCCAGGAAGGTGAAATGATCCGCCGCCAGCCAGTCCAGAAAGGCGATGTCTTCCTCGACCGGCACGGCATCGTCCCCGGATTTCGGGGGCTGCGCCAGCAGGCCGTTGCGCGCCACCGCCAGCCGCCGCAGCATCGCATGCCAATCGCGCACGGCGACGCGGCCCTGTTCGCAGGCTTCGCGCACCAGCTCGACCAGCCGGCTGCGCGCGGCCTCATCTGTCGCTGAATCGCAGATCAGCGCGACGACGCTGGTGCGGACATCGCCGATGGTGACGACGGGATGAAAGGCGGCGCGAATATGCGCGCCCGCCGCCATCGCCGCCAGCAGGACGGAATCGAACAGAAAGGGCCGGTCGTCATTGACCGCGAGCAGAACGGTTCCGCGGGTCTCATCATCGTCCAGCAAGGTGGCGAGGATTTCGTCCCTGCCATGCTTCGCGGCTTCTTTGTAGAGCGCCACGGCGAGGGCGGCGAGCCGTTCGGGGCGGACCCGCAGCACATCGTCCGGCACCGCGCCCGCAAACAGCGCGTCGAAAAATCCCAACGCATCGGAATCGGCCAGGCCGGTCCGCGCCTCGGCAATCCGCCGGGCTGCGTCGCGGGCCTTTTCACTGTCGGAGGAGCGGATGCCGGAGCGGGGCAGGGCGGTCATGCCAAACTCTTATGCGCGAAAACCACCCAGAAAATAAGGTGTCAGGCCGTCCCGTGCCGTCCTGGATAAAGCCGCGCCCGTCCCGTCTCCAGATAGGTGAACAGGATGATGAGGATTCCCGCCGCCAAGATGCCTGGCGCCAAGACATGTCCCTGACGCCAATGCTGAAGCAACGCCGCCGCGGCGGTGAGCCCGATGGCGGGCAGGCAGAAGGCGGCAATGCCGGCTCTGTCCTTCAGGAGGGCCCTTGCAAGCAGCGCAGGCGCGATTGCAAAACCCAGCGCCACACCAGGACCGGGATCGGCCGGCAGCGCGAGAAATGCACCGGCACCCCAGGCGAAGCCCGTGTAGAGCAGGATGGCGCGCAGATCGGCGGCGGAGCTTTCCAGCGGAGGCGCCAGCGGCGCGCGCGCCGGGCCGCGAATGAAATTGACCGTGATCGCCGTGACACCGGCCAGCACCAGCACACTCCAGACGAAATCGCTCGCAAGGGTTCCTCCACCGGCGAGCAGGCTGGCGCCGCCCATCAGCATCAACAGTCCCGCCAGGGTGACCGAATTGGCGACAAAGCGTCCCAGGCTCACATGGCACGCCGCTTCGGCATGCAGCAGGCCGAGCTTTGCCAGGGATTCGCGGGGGATGGGTACCTGGCGAGCAAGGACAGGCTCGGCCGGCAGACCCGCTTCGTGCCGTCCCG
Source organism: Rhizomicrobium sp. (assembly GCA_036268715.1). GTDB lineage: Bacteria > Pseudomonadota > Alphaproteobacteria > Micropepsales > Micropepsaceae > Rhizomicrobium. Next base: position 4,288 of record DATATP010000146.1, read on the forward strand.
CTTCAGGCAGTTTTCCGCTGTCGGTACGCGCCATGCTATGCCCCCCTTTATGACCGGAGCAGCTAGAGGCTCGGCTTCCAAGATTAAGAATGTCTTAATTTGCAAGGATAACCTGATTCGCCCCGCGATGACAGTTCCGGGGAAATTTCCGTGACCGAAGTCGACCGCTTGATCGCAGTGCTGGCCCTTATGCCTCACCCCGAGGGCGGCCATTACCGCCAGACCTGGCGCGATCTGTCGGGTGGAGGCGAGCGCGGCCATTCCACCTTGATCTATTTCCTGCTCAAAGCGGGCGAAGTCTCGCGCTGGCACCGGATCGATGCCGGGGAGGTCTGGCATTTCTACCGGGGCGCGCCGCTCGCGTTGAAGATCGGACGCGAGACCCGGATTCTCGGTCCCACGATCGAACATGGCGAGGAGCCGCAGTTGATCGTGCCCCCGCGGGAATGGCAAAGCGCCCGCTCCTTGGGCGCCTATACCTTGGTTGGCTGCACCGTGGCGCCGGGCTTCGATTTCTCGACCTTCGAAATGGCGCCGGAGGGATTCGAGCCTTGAGACTAGGGTTCGTACCCAATTAAAACAGAACTACCCTGTCATGGCCGGCCTCCGAGCCGGCCATCCAAGGCCAGCGCGCACATGTCTTGAAGATTTGCATCTGCGGCATGGATGGCCGGGTCAAGCCCGGCTATGACAAGTTGTTGATTTGCTTGATCACAATTGAGCCCAGCGGCTCCAGGAAAAGTGTGTAGCGTTGACACGCGTCCATCGCTTCGCTCGGACCTACCAACTCCGTCCGGAACCGCGACAGAACAAACAGAACAAAGAGTCTATTTCTTTGCCGCCAGCGCCTGATCCAGCAGCTGTGCCATATCGTCATAGCCCCATTCGCGCATATAGGGCGGGTCCATCGCCTTCCCGTCCAGCACGAAGGTCGGCGTGCTGGAGACGTTGTAACGGTTCTGGCCGTCGACCGCGACATTATTGATCTGATCGTCCAAACTCGTATCGCTTATGCAATGATCGGCTCGGGATTGGCTCATCCCCGCATTGCCGGCCATCTGGACCAGCGCGGCACGGACGCCATCCGGGGTCTGAAGCGCGGCGTTCTGCTCGGCATATTCCGGGTCCCATTTCGGTTGGCCGCGAAACAGCATGTCGATGAAGGAGAAATACCGGTCCTTGGGCAGACAGCGGGCGAGTTTCTCCGCCGCGCCGTCATAGGGCGACAGGGGAAAGACGCGGAACACATAATAGACTTTGCCGGTGTCGATATAATTCTTCTTGATTTTGGGAAACACGTTTTCCTCGAAACGCGCGCAATGGGGGCAGATGGGCGCGGCATATTCGATCAGCACTGTTTGCGCCTTGGGATTGCCCATCGTGTGGTCGCTCGCGATGATCTGAAAGCCTTTGCCGCTGCGAGGCGTTGTGCCTGCCTCGGCGGAGGAGCGCGGCCACCAGAGCGAGGCTGTGACCGCAATGGCGATCAGCACGATCGCACCGAGGGCGATGAGAATTTGTTTGCGCGACACGAAGAGTCCCCAGCGATCTGCGGTCACGACTTTGGCAGAGATCGGGGCGGGGGTAAAATATGGCGTGGGTCCCCGTCCCTATTCCGGCGTCGAGACCTGCAAAAGCTTGCCCAGTTCATGGGCGATGGCGTGGGAGGAGGCGCGCCCGTCATAGCCCTCGCCTGGCACGAAGCTCACCATCAGGGCCCGGCCGGCGATCAGCAGGGTCGGCTTGGCTCCTTCCGTCACCCGCACCGCGCTGATGCGGTTGGTCAACGCCTGGCGGGCGGCCGGCTGGCTCAGGAATCGCTCAATCCCTATTGCCGTATTGGTCAGGGTGTCGAAGGCAACCGCCCTTGTCTCGCCGTCGGACTTCATCACGCTGGGATCGGCCGCAAAATCGAGCGCGATTTTCTGGACATAAGACAGGTGGCCGGATTCGTCATGCATCGCGCCCGCCAGGTCGGGGGCGGAAACGGGGGTCAGGCTGAGGGCCGGCGCGTCGCCCTCGCGGGTCGCGGGCACCCCGTTGGGCGCATCCTGGGTATAGAGCGTCAGCCCCCCCCAGATCGAGACCCTCAAAGCTGTGCCGCCGGTGTCATAGAGCAGCAGCTTGGAGCCCAGCACGCCGCGCTCCATGGTGAGCACGAATTTCTCGGGCGAGTCGCTGAAGCGCAGCAGATATTCTTCCGAATAGGGCTGCAGCACGAATTGCCGCCCCGCATCCGTGGCATATTCGCCCGCCGCGACGCCGCCCACCCCGGCGGCCGACAGGCGCGCCGCCAAAGGGTCGCCCTGAGCCAAGGCCGCCGAGCCCTGTCCCAGCAACGCCGCCGACAGCAGGGATATCAATACCGATTTCGCGCCCATGCCTTGCCGTTCTCGCCTGTTGGCGAGGGAGCCTTCTCCTGGTGGCAGGATGACTCCCCAATGGGGCGAATTGGGGGCAGACGCCGGCGCAAAGCAATCGCTGCGGCCGGAGGTCGGCTTTATTTCACCGCCGAACACGACTAAACCCGCGACATCTCATCCTTAAGAGGGCGCCCCGTGACCCAGAGCAAAGACAGCTTCAAATGCCGCAAGACCCTTGTCGCCGGGGGCAAGACCTATGTCTATTACAGCCTCGCTGCGGCGGAAAAGAACGGGCTCGCAGGCATCTCCCGCCTGCCCTATTCGATGCGGGTGCTGCTTGAAAACCTGCTGCGGCACGAAGACGGCCGGACGGTAACGGACGAGGACATCAAGGCGGTTCTTAGCTGGCTGAAAGACAGAAAATCGGACCGGGAGATCGCTTTCCGGCCGGCGCGGGTGCTGATGCAGGACCTGACCGGCGTGCCGGCCGTGGTCGATCTGGCCGCCATGCGCGACGCGATGAAGAAGCTGGGGGGCAATCCGGAGAAGATCAATCCTCTGGCCGAAGTCGATCTTGTCATCGACCACAGCGTGATGGTGGACAATTTCGGAGCCCGTGACGCTTTCAAGAAGAATGTCGCGGTGGAATATGAACGCAACCGCGAGCGTTACAGCTTTCTGCGCTGGGGCCAGCAGGCCTTCGCGAATTTTCGCGTCGTGCCGCCGGGAACCGGCATCTGCCACCAGGTCAATCTGGAATATCTCGGCCAGACGGTCTGGAGCCGCAAGGCAAAGGACGAGAAGACGAAAAAGACCGTCGAGGTCGCGTTCCCCGACACGGTGGTCGGTACCGACAGCCACACCACCATGATCAATGGGCTGGCCGTGCTGGGCTGGGGCGTGGGCGGGATCGAGGCGGAAGCGGCAATGCTGGGCCAGCCGATCTCGATGCTGATCCCGGAAGTCGTCGGCTTCAAATTGACCGGCGCCCTGCGTGAAGGCGTCACCGCCACCGATCTGGTGCTGACCGTCACCCAGATGCTGCGCAAAAAGGGCGTGGTCGGCAAATTCGTCGAATTTTACGGCCCGGGGCTGGACGAGATGACCTTGGAGGATCGCGCCACCATCGCCAACATGGCCCCGGAATATGGCGCCACCTGTGGCTTCTTCCCGGTCGATGCAGAGACGCTGCGCTATCTCAAGAATACGTCGCGCAAGCCGGCGCGGCTGGCGCTGGTGGAGAAATATGCCAAGGCCCAGGGCCTGTGGCGCAGCGCAAAGAGCCCGGAGCCGGAATTCACCGATACCCTGTCGCTGGACATGACCACGGTCGAGCCCAGCATGGCCGGACCGATGCGGCCCCAGGACCGGGTGCCGCTCTCCGGCGTCGCGCAGAATTTCGCCGAGCACCTCATAAGCACCTTCAAGAAGGAAGACAGTTCGGGCAAGCGCGCCAAGCTGGAGGGTTCGGAGGCTTCGATCGGGCATGGCGACGTGGTGATCGCGGCGATCACCTCCTGCACCAACACATCCAATCCCAATGTGATGTTGGGCGCCGGCCTTTTGGCACAGAAAGCGGTCAAGCGAGGCCTCAAGGTGCGGCGCTGGGTGAAGACCTCGCTGGCGCCGGGCAGTCAGGTGGTGACCGATTATCTGCGGAAGGCCGGGGTGGACAAGGCGCTGGACAAGCTCGGCTTCGAACTGGTCGGCTATGGCTGCACCACCTGTATCGGCAATTCCGGGCCCTTGCCCGAGGCGGTGGCGAAGGCGGTCACCGAGGCCGATCTGGTCGCCGCGGCGGTGATCTCCGGCAATCGCAATTTCGAGGGCCGGGTGCATCCCCAGGTACGGGCGAATTATCTCGCCTCACCCATGCTGGTGGTCGCCTATGCGCTCGCCGGCTCTGTCAATATCGATTTGACCAAGGAGCCGGTCGGCTATGACAGGAAGAACAAGCCGGTCTATCTGAAGGAAATCTGGCCAAGTCCGAAGGAGATTTCCGCCGCCATCCGTAAGGCGGTGAAGGCCTCGAACTTCAAGGCCCGCTATGCCGACGTGTTCGAGGGCGATTCCAACTGGAAGAAGATCAAGCTGGTGAAGGGCCAGACCTACCAGTGGGATATTGGCTCGACCTATGTGCAGAACCCGCCCTATTTCGAGGGCATGCAGATCAAGCCTGCGCCGGTCGAGGCGATCGAAGGCGCGCGGGTGCTGGCGGTGTTCGGCGATTCCATCACCACCGACCACATCTCGCCCGCCGGCAACATCAAGGCGACTTCGCCCGCCGGCGCCTATCTCGCGGAGCGCCAGGTGGCCCAGAAGGACTTCAATTCTTATGGCTCGCGGCGCGGCAATCACGAGGTGATGGAACGGGGCACCTTCGCCAATATCCGCATCAGGAATGAGATGATGGGCGGCAAGGAGGGCGGCAACACCGTCTATTATTCCGATCCCAACGCGCCGGGCGAGGCGATGTCGATCTTCGATGCGGCGGAGCGCTACAAGAAAGACGGGCATTCCACGGTGGTGATCGGCGGCAAGGAATATGGCACCGGCTCCTCACGCGACTGGGCCGCGAAAGGGCCCAAGCTGCTGGGCGTGCGCGCGGTGCTGACCGAGAGCTTCGAGCGCATCCACCGTTCCAACCTGATCGGCATGGGGGTGGCGCCCTTCTGCTTCGAAGGAGGCAAAACGCGAAAGGACTACGGTTTCACGGGACGCGAAGTGATCGACATTCCGGGCCTTGCCGGGGAGATCAAGCCGCGCATGCGGATGGATGCGACGGTGCATCGCCCCGACGGGTCGAGCTTCGCCCTGCCGCTTTATCTGATGATCCTGACGGCGGACGAAGTGGCCTATTTCAAGAATGGGGGGATATTGCAGTATGTGCTGCGAAATCTTCTCGCGGCTTAGAGCGCGATCGACAAGGTGAAGAGCGTGGCCAATCTCCTCATGCCGAGCTTGTCGAAGCATGAGGAGATTGAATACAGTTAAGGCCGATTTGCTCTAGCATTGCCGACGGGAGGCCGCGCATGCGCCGCGCCTGGATCGTTTCGCTTTTGCTTGTGTTTGTCGCCTGCGGTCCGCACGACACGCGGACCGACCCCCAGAAATTCGCCGACTTCCGCCACCAAATTGCCGCCATCGACCACCGGGTGAGCGCCGACTCGGATGCCTATACCAAAGCGAGCCGCGCCGCCTTGGACCGGAACGACCGCGCCGCGTTCGACCGCGCCGCGCTCAGCCTGCGGGACAGCATGGCCGCGATCCGCACCGATGCCGCTGCCATCAGGGCCCCGCATTTCGGCAATTCCGATGCGCGCAATCAAGCGCAGCAAGTGCTGGGCCAGCTTCTGGCAGGAATCGACGCCAATGCCGATGCCGCCAAGGCGGATCAGGCGATGCGCGATCCGCATCATCCGACTGCGGACGAACTCGCGGCCGTGCTGGACGCACGCAACCGGGTCAGCGATGCGGCTGTCGGAGAAAGCAACGCGCTGTTTTCCCTATCCGCCGATCTCGGTGTCACGCCCGATGCCCGGTGAGCCGGTGGAAGCACCGACCTGATCTCCTCACCCTGAGCCTGTCGGAGGGTGAGGAGACCCGGTAACGCTTTCAGTCCCCGCTGTCGGTCTTGGGCTGGAACCAGTGCAGATTGTCGGGACGCGGAATATAGGCCAGCCGCGTGGACGGCCCATCGCCATAGGGCTCGGCGCGGTGCCAGCGATTGATCGGCGCGGAAACCAGATCGCCATCGCCCACCGTCACAAGTTTTTCGCCTTCGACCAGGAACTGCTGGGTGCCTTCGACGATCATCCAGATTTCCGGGAAGGTGGCATGGAAGTGGCCGTACTCGGTCGGCGGCGGTGTCGGCACGCCATGCTGGGAACGCAGGATGGTGACATAAGTGTGATCGTCACGAATCCACACCCCGCGCTTTTCGCCGTCCTGCACGATCTGCTTGTCGAAATCGATATAGGGCATGTTGATCTTGTCGTAATTGCCATGGCCGGTATAGGTCGCCTTGACGAAGCTCATGCCCTTGGCCGGGGTGGGCGTTTCGGTGAGCGGATAATCGGGCGTCTCGCCGGCCGGGCGCATCTGGAAAAACACCACCGGCTGATCGCCGACCGTTTCCATGCTGTATTGCAGGCGCTTGGGTACCTGCACCAGGAAGTGCTTGGAGGCGACGAATGGGTCCACGCCCTGAATCGTCACCTTCATCTGGCCGGACTCGACCACCCAGAACACCCGGTCGTCGGCATAGAACTGGGTCTTGGTCTTCTGCCCCGGCGCCATCGAAATATAATCGCCGGCGAAGTCGCGGCTGAGGAACACAGGCTGCTTCCAGCTCTGCTTGCCCTTGTGAGCGGCGACGATTTCGGCATAGCGCCACACCAGCTTGTTCGGCGCCACATAGGGCCGCAGCTTGGTGGATTTCGCTGCCCAGGCCTCGATCGGCTTGTTGGCGGGCCGGGCGGCGCGCAGCACGGTGGCCTGGTCCGCCGGGGCGGCGGGCGCCTGGTCCTGCGCGATGGCCGATGTGGTCAGCGGTGCGGCAAGCAGCACAGCCCCCGCGAGCAGCCCCAATTTGTTAGAACGCATATTCCCCTTCCTTTCTTCTCATTTTAGCCAAGCCACACCGGTCAGCCCGGCGCGGCACCCTGGATATTCAGCGGCACCATATAGACCGACTGGGCCGCGGTGATAAACAGATGATTGCGCTTGGGCCCGGCAAAACAGACATTGGACGCGGTTTCCGGCAGGCGCAGACGGCCCAGCAGCTTGCCTGCCGGGCTCCAGCAGGTCGAGCCCGAATAGCCCAGCGGGGCGTTGGAGCTGGCCCAGACATTGCCAGCGCGGTCGGCGCGCATCCCATCCGGATGGCAATAGACGCCGTCAACCATGCAATCGGTGAACAAGCGCTTGCCCGTGACCTTCTGTCCCACAACATCGAAAACGTAAATCTGAGTGCTGATCACATAAAGCGTTTTGTAATCCGGCGAGAAGCACAGGCCGTTGGGGCCTGGGATCAGGTCGCTGGGGATCACCAGGTCCAGCTTTCCACTAGGGTCCCAGCGATAGATGCTGTGCGGCAACACCCGCTTCGTCGCGCCGTACAGTCCGGCGCCGGAATTGCCCAGCTTGGGATCGAACAGTCCATCGGGATTGGCCATGCCGCCCGGCGCGTCCGGGTGGCCTTCGCTCAAGGAGTCGCCGGAAGAAGGATCGGTGAACCAGATGCTGCCGTCGGGATGTGGCGCGACATCGTTGGGCGAATTGAGCGGTTTGCCCTGGTAGTTGTCGGTCAGCACGGTCATGGAGCCGTCCAGTTCCCAGCGCACCAGGCGGCGGAAGAAATCCTGGCAGGAGACCTGGCGTCCCTGGAAGTCGAACGTGTTGCCGTTGCTGTAAAAGGACGGGACGCGGAACGGCACGATGGTCTTGGCGTCCCACAGATAGCGATATTGCGCATCGCCCTGCACGTCGCTGAACACGATATACTGGCCCTCACCCGACCAGGCGGGGCCTTCGGTCCATTTGAAGCCGGTGCCCAGGCGGTGGATCGCCGACAGATTCACCAGCAGCCGCCGGAAGGCCGGATCGACCACGACGATATCGGGATCGGGATAGACATCCGGCGGTGCGTTCGGACTCCAGTCCCGCGGTGGATTGGTGATGACGCTGGGCGGCGTCGCCAGCATCGCCTTTCCGGTCTGGGCCAGGGCGGCGGCCGGCGCCAGTGCGCTTGCCCCTGCAACGGCGGCGCGGCGTGTCAGTTGCGGCATGATCCCCTCTCCGTTCTTAATTATGTTCCAGCTTCACCACCTTGGCGTTTTCGGAATCGGCGATATAGATCGTCTTCTCGTCCGGCGTCACGACCAGGTAATGCGCCTCTCCGATCAGGTTGGAATGGGGATCGGTGGTGCGGCCTTCCTTGCCGATCCAGCCGGTGATCTTGCCGTTCGGATCGAGCGACATGATCATCCCGTCCATCCCTGCGGACATCCAGATCTGCCCCTTGGCATCGACGAACAGCCCGCTGGTCAGGTTCGGTTCCTGGATTTCGCGGATGGGCTTGAGGTTTCTATCGAACACCAGGATTTTGTTGAGCTGGCGGTCGGTCACCCAAACCTCGCCCTTTGGCGTAACGATGACGCTGTGGATGGTGGGATAGGTGCCGTCCGCATGCGGCAGGGCGCGGCTGGTGACGTAATGCCCGTTCTTGTCGAACTTGAAGACGCGCGGATCGGAGCCCTGCGGTACCGGCGGATGACTGGTCTTGTAGGTCGCGCAATAGATGCAGGAGGGCGGCGGGGACGTGCCGCCATGGCCCTGCACGACATAGAAATTATCGTCCTTGTCGAAATTGATGTCGAGCGGCTGGTTGAACATGCCGTTCCATTTGCTGTCGTCCCAGGCGCCGACCTCTCCCCGCTTGCCGGTCACCATCAAGGGTTCGCCCTTGGCGTTGAGCTTCCAGATCACGTTAAGAAAGCTGTCGATCGCCCAGATATTGCCGTGACGGTCCACCCGCATGCCATGGGTGTTAATCGCGATATTGGGGTTGAAGGTGCGCAGGAATTTTCCGGCCGCGTCATATTCCACCATCATGATGTTCGGGTTGCGGTTGAACACCAGAAGATGACCGGCCGCCGTCAGCGCCACATCGGAGACATTGCCGAACTGCTCGCCATTAGGTGCTTCGGGGCGGGTGACGAAATGGTAAGGCAATTGGGGCGCATCCGGCGGATGCAGGCCGGGCGTGGGGCGCGGCGTCACGATATGCGGATTGCCGTTCGCAAGGTCGGTCTGGGCCCAGGCCGGCGCCGTCATCAAACTCAGCGTCAGCGCCAAAGCGACGGGATATTTCATGAAACTCTCCCCAGAATGGACCGGTCGTCGGATCAGCCGGCTTCACCCGCAACGATGGCACAGAGGCGGCTGGCCTGTCACCAATCCGCACGGAATTGCGCGAAACGCCGCAGTCATGCTGGAACAGCGAAACTTTGCGGGGCGCCGCGCTGTTGCTGCATCCGCAGATAGGTCGCTTCCAAATGACGTGTGTAAAGCGCCGTATCGAACAACGGATGGGTGGCGCGGTTGGCCGCCAGCGTCTGCCGCAATGCTTCGAGCCGCGCCGGGTCGTTTGCCAGCGCGACGGCGAGCCCCTCGAAATCGTTTTGTGTCTCGGTGATCAGTTCGGGCAGACCGATCGCGGTCAAAAGGCTTGCGCTCACCCGCCCCGGGAATGTCGCGCCGCGCTGGGTGACCAGCGGCAGCCCCGCCCATAGCGCGTCGCTCGCGGTGGTGTGTGCGCCGTAAGGCAGGCTGTCGAGGAACAGGTCCCCCAGCCTCAGCCGCGCCAGGTGGTCCTCCATGGTGACCTGGGGCGCAAACACCAGCCGCGCCGGGTCGATGCCATGGCTTCGCGCCGCACCGCGCAAGTTGTCGGCAAACAGATCGTTGCTCTCCAAGAGCCATAACAGGCTTTGCGGCACTTGCGCCAGGATGCGCATCCAGCCGGCGAAGCTTGCCGGCGTCAGCTTCCAACCATAGTTGAAATGGCAGAACACGAAAGCTTGCTCGGGCAGGCCGTGCGCGGCGCGGGTGGTTTGCTCGCCCATCGCGCGCTTGTCGTCATTGGGCTGATAGGAGTGGGGCAGCCAGGCCACTTTCTCGGCATAAAAGCGCGCCTCGTTTTCCGGGATCACCTGCCGGTCGGCAACGATATAGTCGATATAGTCCGCGCCCAAGGTCGCCGGAAAGCCGAGATAATTCACCTGCACCGGCGCCGGCCGCCGCGCGAACAAATCCATCCGCATCTTGCCGAAATAGCCGTTGAGATTGACCAGGATATCGATCCCCTCGGCCGCCACCGCGCGCGCTGCATCGGCTGCGGACAAAGCGGAAATGTTCACGAATATGTCGAACGCCGCTTCCAGCCGCGCCCGCATATCGCTGCCGTCGCTGGCACCATTGTCGAAGGCGGTGATCGTGAAACGGCTCTTGTCGTGATGCTCGAACAGGCCTGCGGCCAGATAGGTCGTCGCCTGCCGCCGGAATTCGCCGCAGACATAGCCGATGCGGATTCTTTCATGGCTGTGGACGGCGGGGGCCTGCGCCGGACGGGCGGGATATTGGGCGGCGGCATAAAGGCGCGAACAGGCCGCAAGATCGGCCGGCGATTGCGAAATTCCCTGATAGACGAACGGCTCCGTCACCAGCCGGCCGGCGCGCATGCCCTCGTCCAGCCGCGCCTTGTCCGTCTCGAAATCGCGCCAGTCGCCGGCGTACATTTTTAGGTGCATGAGATTGCCGAGCGCGAATTTGGCGCCAGGATCGTGCCGCACCAACGACTCCATGTCGGCGATCGCCGCCGCCAGCGCGCCGCGCCGCGCCCACATCATTTGGGCGCGGTTGTCCAGCGCCTCGGTGAAGTCGGGTTTCAGCGCGATGGCGCGGTCGAAATCCGCCTTCGCCTCGTCGATGCGGTCCATGTCCCACAAGGTGGCGCCGCGATTGTTGAAACCGGGCGCGTGGTTCGGATCGAGCGCGACCACATGACTGAAATCGGCCAGAGCGCGATCCCGTTGCTTGAGCTCACGCAGGGTGAGGCCGCGCTCGTTGAAGCCCTCGACATAACGCGGATCGAGCGCCACGGCGCGGTCGAACGAGGCCACCGCTTCTTCCAGCCGCCCCGTCGCGCGCAGCGCCTGACCGCGATTGTTCCAGGCCGGCACGAAGTCCGGCTTCAGCGCGATTGCCCGCTCGAAACTGGCGAGCGCCTCGGCCAGACGTCCCAGCGCCATCAAGGCGCCGCCGCGGTTGCTCCAGCTCTGGACATGACCGGGCGCGAGCGCCAGGGCCCGGTCGAATGCCGCCAGCGCTTCCGCCGAACGGCCGAGCGCCTGCAGCGACAAGGCACGGTTGGATATGATTTCGGCGGCGGCGGGCTGAAGCTTCAGCGCCGCGTCGCCATATTGCAGCGCTTCCTGATGACGCCCCTGATGGAAGCGCAGCAGAGCCAGCAGATGAAGCAGCCGGTAATCGGCCGGCATGCGGGCCTGAAGCCGCAGATAGAGGCGCTCGGCCTCGGCCAGCCGCCCCGATTGATGAAGCTGCACGGCTTGATAGAGTAGCTGGTCCATGGCCCGCAAGGCGAAAGACGCCTCAGCACTAGCGCGAAACGACAGGGCCGTGAAGGGAGGCGATGATGACGAGATTGAAAGGCTTTCGCTTTTGCCTGCTGGCGGTGGCGTTCGCCTTTGCCCCGGCGCTGGCGCAGGGCGCGGACCCCGACTCCGTGATCGGTCCCGATTATGCCGATGCGCCCGAGACGGTGGCGAATCCGGCCGTGCCCCAGGGTGATGTCCAGGAATTTGTCATGAACTCCCAGGACAGCAAAATCTATCCCGGCATTGTGCGCCTCGAAGGCCCGCTCGCCGACCGGCGCGACGCTTATGGCAACCGCATCGCCGCTCCGCCCGACATGATCTCGCGGCCCGGACCTTATGAACGCCATGTCTGGGTCTATATCCCCAAACAATATGTGCCCGGCACGCCCGCGCCGTTCATGGTGATCCAGGACGGACATTCCTATGTGAAGCGGATGGCGCCGGTGCTGGACAATTTGATCGCGGCGCACAGGCTGCCGGCGATGATCCTGGTGATGCCCGATTCCGGCGGAAGCGACGCCCAGGGCTCGGAACGCGGTCTGGAATATGACACCATCTCGGACCGCTATACGCGCTGGGTGGAAAGCGAGTTGCTGCCGCGGGTGGCGCATGATTATCACGTCGCCTTCACGAAGGACCCGGAGGGGCGCGCCGCGATGGGCGGCTCGTCGGGCGGTATCTGCGCCTTCACCATGGCGTGGTTTCATCCCGAACTTTATCGCCGGGTGCTCACCTATTCCGGAACCTATGTGAACCAGGCTTCGCCGGTCGATCCGGCGATCCGGCGCGGCGGCTGGGAGTATCACGACCACATCATCGCCGACGCTCCGAAGAAACCGATCAAGGTCTGGATGGAAGTGGGCGAGAACGATCTCGGCTATGACCAGCCGGAAACCACCTGGCACAATTGGCCGCTGGCCAACAAGCGGTTCGCCGCGGTCCTGAAAGCCAAGGGCTATGACTATCGCTTTGTGTTTGCGCGCGGCGCCAAGCATGTTGATCCGCGGGTGGTGGAACAGACCTTGCCAAGCGCCCTGGAGTGGCTGTGGGCGGGGTATAAACCGAGCGGACGCTGATGTCGGGCGCGCCTATGCGCGCCGGAGGACACATATGATGAGAGCGATAGCGGCCTGTCTCTTGTTTCTGCTGACCTGTTGCCCCGGCGTGGCTCAGACGCTCTCAGGCGCAGCGCTGGTCCAGCATTTGCAGGAGGGCGGTTATGTCCTTCTAATGCGCCACGCCAGCGCGCCCGAGGCGCGGCCGGATCGGCAGTCGGCCGCGCCGGGGAATACCGCCCAGGAACGGCAGCTCGACGACAAAGGCCGCGCGGCCGCGGCTGCGATGGGAAAAGCGATCAAGGCTCTCCACATTCCTATCGGTCTTGTTCTGTCCAGCCCGACCTATCGCGCCTTGCAAACGGTGCGCCTTGCGGCCCTGGGATCGCCGAAGATTGTGGCTGAACTGGGCGACAACGGCCACAGCATGCAACAGGGCGCCGTGGCGCGCTATGCCGAATGGTTGCGCCGGACGGTCGCGACGCGGCCTGCCGAAGGCACCAACACTGTCATCGTCACCCAGATGCCGAACATTGTCGCCGCTTTCGCTGGCGAGTCGGCAGGTCTGACGGA
>DATATP010000147.1:0-1691 GCA_036268715.1 Rhizomicrobium sp.
CGGCTCGCGAAAAACAGACAAATGTAGCTAACAATGGGAGAGACTGCCAACGCTGCGGCCTAGTTTTTGCGGTGGCCAGCAATAAAAGACCGGGTTAAGATGCAGAATGAAGAATCGAAGCGTTAGCGCCAGATCGGCGCAAGTCTTGCCGATGGCTGGCCCTCATTCTGAGACAATCCCTCAGGACAGAAACGGCATGACCCTGAAACAACGGTCACTCGCGGCGACACTTGCTGCGGTGTTGCTCGCTATCAGTGGGAACGCTTTCGCGGGCGGAGGCGGTGGAGGTCATGGCGGCGGCGGCACCCACGGCCCGATTCCGTCCGGCCCAAACAAACTCCGTGCCGGCACCCCGAGCACCATTCACGGCCCGATTCCCGGAGGTCCGAATAAAGTCGGTCCGGTTAGCGTAACCAAGGGTCGCTGTCCGGGCTGTGGTCGAGGCGGCGGCACCGGTAGCAGCGGGAGACCCCCTACCGGAACAGGCGGGGGTCGGCCCGGCACCTGAACTTCGTGGCCGGAGATGTCGAAAGGCCCGAGCGATAATGGCGTGAACCCGCTCCTGCGCTCCGGCCCAAATTTCACAATTTAAATCCTCGATGAGCGTTAAGGGCATGGGCAGCGCGCAATGTCGATCGCGGCACCGCAGAAGCACTGTGCGCGGCCGTCGGCAAATTCCGTCGGAAGCCTGAGGCCTCGATCGCGCATTGCGTATTTCCATGCCGTGTCGTCGCGCTGGTCGCGCCAGGCCTGGAAATCCGCTTCCGTCCGTGTTGGCAGGAACGCGCAGCAGGCGGTTTCGAACCAGCGCTTGCGGCCTCAAATGTCGCGCCGGTGCCGTTCTTAAATTCGCTGGCCCCGGTCCGGGGATAGAAACCAAGCATCCATCTCCATTGGTCAACGACACGGACGCCCGAGAGGCGCGCGATCGTACCGACCTGGACCTCGCGATAATAGACGAGCCAGCAATCGGGGCCTTCGGGATCTCGGCGGCGCGTCAGAACGGGCGTGGCCCCATCAAAGCGCGGGTCGGCCGGCAACGCAATCGCACAAGATGTGGGGCACCTGATGACGCAGAGCCGCCGCAGGTCGCACGTGTTGGTTGCTCGCCTCGTCAGGCCAGCTCGTACCCGGCTTAAGCTGGGGCTCAGTGATCTCGGGTGTGGCGGGGGGCCTTGGGCTTCGCATGAGGCTTCACGCGCGCAACAGGCGGGGGCGGCGGTTCCGGCTCGGCGCCGCAACGCTTCTGATCCGCCAGCATCGCGAGATATTGTTGACGACTCTGTAAGGCGGTGATTTCGGTGTCCGCGGTGCCCTGGAAATCCATCCCAAACCAAAGCACGGGAATAAAGAGGCTAGCGGTGACCGACACGGGCAGCGGCATGACGGCCGAGGTCGCCCGCATGTGTTCGAACCCCTTTTTCTCCACCAAACCGGAAAGAAGGGGGACTGGGCTTGGGCTCTCGATGGTCTATGGTTTCGTCAAGCAACGCTGGGCATATCAAGATCTACAGCGAGGTGGGTCACGGTACGACGGTGAAGCTCTATCCAGCCCGAATAGTTGCAGGGAGGAATGCCTTGTCCGCGCCGGGCCAAGAGCCCGTCATCGGCGGTTCCGAAACCATTCTCTTGGCGGAGGACGACGACGAAGTCAGGGCCGCGACGGTGGAGATGCTGACTGACCTAGGTGT
>DATATP010000148.1:0-10835 GCA_036268715.1 Rhizomicrobium sp.
TCAGTCCCGGACCGACCAAGACGGCGCGGTTTTTGGCAACCCGTGAGACCGATCCGGAAATGACCAAGAGCGGGCCTTCGCTGGACCGTTACGCCAGCCCCACCGAAATCGCCAATGCGGTGGCGTTTCTTGCCAGCGACCAGGCCAGCTTCATCAGCGGTCAGGTACTGCGGGTGGACGGCGGCGCGACCTTGTTTCCGTAAAGCGCGGTCTCAGAGCCTGGTCCGCTTGACTGCCTGGCGCTGCTGGCCCAGGCCATCGATGCCCAGCGCAATCACATCGCCCTCTTTCAGGAACATGGGCGGCTTCTTGCCCATGCCGACACCCGGCGGCGTACCGGTGGAGATGACGTCGCCCGGCTGCAGGCTCATGAACTGGCTGACATAGCTGACCAGGGTCGGCACGTCGAAGATCAGGCTGGCGGTGTTGCCGGTCTGCATCCGCTCGCCATTGATGTCCAGCCACAGGCCAAGATTGTTGAGATCGGGGATTTCGTCCAAGGTCACCAGATAAGGCCCGAAGGGGCCAAACGTGTCGCAGCCTTTGCCTTTGTCCCAGGTGCCCAGCCGCTCGAGCTGGTATTCGCGCTCGGAAAGATCGTTCACCACGCAGGCGCCGGCGACATGGTCGAGCGCCTTTTCCTTCGTGACGTAACGCGCTTCCTTGCCGATCACGATGCCAAGCTCGACCTCCCAATCCGACTTCTTGGAGGCTGGCGGCAGATAGACATCGTCATTGGGGCCGATGATCGCGCTGGTCGCCTTGGTGAAGATGATCGGCTCGCTGGGAGGCGCCATGCCCGATTCGGCTGCATGGTCGGAATAATTGAGCCCGATGCAGAGAAATTTGCCCACACTCGCGACCGGCTCTGCCAGGCGCACGCCCTTTTCCACCAGCGGCAGGGATTCGATTTTCGTCCCCCGCAGGGTTGAAAGGTCCGCGAGCGCCGCGCCATCGATATCCTTCACCACCCCGGCAAGACTGCGGATATTGCCGTCCTTGTCGAGCAGGCCCGGCTTCTCCTGACCCTTGGGGCCATAGCGCAACAGCTTCATAGTCTGGTCCTTTGAAAATGCCGCCGGGTTTTAGCGCGAAGCCGCGCCGTCAGGAAGGGCATAAGCGTAAAGGCTGTCGCCCGCCCCCACCAGCAGCCATTGCTTGCCGTCCAGCATATAGGTGATCGGCCCGTTGGAAACATTGGCGCCGAGTTCCTGATGCCAAAGGATTTCGCCTTTGTCGGCGCCGTAGACGATCAAGTCCTTCTGGTCATCGCCCGTGACGAGAAGGTTGCTCGCCGTGGTCAGCATGCCGGGCGCCACGGTCGTGGGCGCGCCATTGAGATTGGGATATTCATGCTTCCACACCGCGTCGCCGGTCAGCGGATCGATCGCTTTCAAGACCCGTTTGGAAACACCAATGCCGGCGCCCGTGCCACCATAACCCGAGGGATGCGCGCTGTCGTCCACCAGGTAATAGATCGACTTGCCCTCGACCGAATTGACATAAAACAGGCTCGCGTCCGGATTGTAGGCGGGATTCGGCCAGTTGGTGGCATTGACGATATTGATCGAGCCGCCGACCTGCGGGTCCTTGTCGGGGATCGGAATCGGCTCGCCATTGGGCGACAGCCCCGACACGTAATCCAGCGGCACGTAAGGCTTGGCGACAAGATATTTTCCGGTGAGGCGGTCCAGAGTAAAAAAATAACCGCTACGCGATGCCTGGGACACGAGATGGCGCAGCTTGCCGTCCACCATCCGGTCAAACAGGATCGGCGCGGTGTTGTCGTCGAAGTCATGCGTGTCGTGCGGCGAAACCTGATAGTGCCATTTGAGCTTGCCGGTATCGGCATCCAGCGCGACCAGCGATTCCGTCCAGAGATTGTTGCCCGGACGGCCCTGGCCCGCGAATACCGGATTGGTGTTGCCGGTCGGCCAGAACAGAAGGTTGAGACTGGCATCATAGGTTCCGGGCATCCAGGTCATGCCGCCGCCATGCTCGGATGCCGCTTCGTTGGGCCAGGTCTTCAGCGCCGGATCGCCCTTGCGCGGTGTCGACCACCAGGTCCATTGCAGCTTGCCGGTATCGGGATCGTAGGCGTTGAGGAAGCCCGGCATGTCCATCGCATCGCCGCCCACGCCGATAATCACATGGTTTTTGACGATCAGCGGTGCAGAGGTCGAAAAATACTGCTTGCGCGCGTCGGCATACTGCTTGCGCCACAATTCCTTTCCCGTATTGGCATCCAGCGCGATCAGCCAGTCGTCCGGGGTCTGGAAGAACACTGTGCTTTTCCAGATCGCGACGCCGCGCTGTCCGACCAGATGGCCGCCATGATCGACCCAGTCATACTGCCACAGCAAACGGGAGGTGCGCGCGTCCAGGGCATAGACATGGTCGGGAATGGTGGTGAACAGGACGCCATTTACCAGCAGCGGAGTGCCCTTGATCACCGGTTCAGGCGCGCCACGTTGCGCTCCGACACCCGTGATCCGGTAGACCCATTTCTGCGCGAGCTGGCTGACATTGGCGGGCGTGACCTGCTTCAACGTACTGTAGCGCCGGCCGGTATAATCGCCGTTGAAGCTGGTCCAGGAATCTACCGGCGGCTTGCCGATGGCGCCAGGGTCCAGAAAAACATGATCGGGCGCAGCCAGCGCCGCACCCGTGAGGGAGAGCGATGCCGCGGCGGCGCAAAGCAACGAGACGAGCTTCATTTCAGCGTTTCCAGGTAAGCAGTGACATTGTGCATATCGTCATTCTTGAGCGTCATCAGCATCGCCTGATGCGGCGCCAGCGGGTCGTGAACTTCGACATCCACGCCGGGTCCTCGGTCGATCACATGGTTTTGGCCGCCCGTATCCGTCAGGGTGACGCGGAAATCGCTGATCTGGACAACCCGGCCCGAAACGGTAGCGCCATCCGGCGTCTTCACGATGGCCGTAACATCCAGCGAATGGTCGGCGGGACGGTTCGGCCAAATCCAGCCGCGCTGAAGCTGGTCTGGGGAGCGGAATTTGCCCGCGATATGGGCGAAACTCGCATCGGTATGGCAGGACATGCAGTTCGCCGCGACATAAGCACCTCCCTTGTTCGCGTCGCCCACCAGGATGTTGAGCACATGATAGGTGCCGCGATTGGCGACATCCTCGACCTGCAAATGCAGAAATTCCGCGATGTCGTGCAATTGTGCGTCGGGGATGCTGGCAAAGGACGGCATGCCCTTATCGGGGCGGCCGGCTTTGAGGAACGGCACCAGATGCTCGCCATGATCGTCGCCCAGCACCACATCGGAGGTGACGAGACTGGGGCCTTCGGCGCCGCGCGCCTCTGGGCCGTGGCAGAAGGAGCAGCTTTGCTGGAACAGCGGCGCGCCTCTGGCAGCCGCCGCCTTGTCAGGCTCGACGCCAAGTCCCAGGAACGCATGCGTTGCAGCTTCGCGCTGCGCCGGCGTGGCATTGGGACCGCGCCGGGGAGCGGCCGGAGCAGGACCGGCCTCTTGTCCAACGGCCGCCGTCAGTAGAGCTGCGGCCAACAATGCACCGCAGAACCCAAATCGCGCAAACTTCCTGCCAAGCATCCAGATATTTCCCGTGCTTCCACTACGTCTCGACGACACTATCCGGCCGTTCCGCCCCGCGCCTAATATCCGCTGCGGTGCCCCTCGCACCGCAAAGCCGGCGCCAAAAAAAACCAGCCTGCGCGGGAGCGCAGACTGGCAATCGGCCGCTCAGATACCTACCCGGGGAAGGGGATATCCGTTCGGCGGAAGCTCCGCATACTGCTGCAAACGGTCCGCCGGTGCCTTTCGCGCAAGTGTATACAATATCTATTCTGTCAATACAAGCGGGTTCCCTATGGATGTCTTCAGTCATTTCTTCGGGGCGGCGAAGGCTATCACTTCATCATTGGTTTCCACCGAGCCGATCTGCGATCCCCCGGTATCCACTACGGCGACGAACTGGCGTCCGTCGGCCCCCCGATAGGTGACTGGGGTCGCCTCGACCGATGCGGGCAGCTTGATTTCCCAAAGCTTGTCGCCGGTCGCGGTGTCAAAGGCCCGGAAGCGAAAATCATCCGTCGCGCCGACGAAGGTAAGTCCGCTGGCAGTCAGGATGGTGCCGCCGGTGCCGGGACGGCCGGTATCCCGGAATTGGGCCGGAAAACTGTCGGTCTCGCCCAAAGTCTTGCGCCACGCGATGTCGCCGGTCTCGACATTCACCGCCACCAACTGCCCCCAGGGCGTCGGGCCGCAGGGCAGATGCTTGGCCGCGTCCCAGAAGCGGCGTACGCCCGCGAGCGGTCCTTCATTGATGAGGATGATATGACCATCCTTGTCCGGCCGCATGATCACATGCATCGGCTGGAACAGATTGTTCACGTTGGTGATGAACAGGCCGAGTTTGGGATCGTAGCTGCCGCCCCAGAAATTCACTCCGCCCTGGGTGCCCGGCGGCGACACCGTGTACTGGTTGAAGCCCGGCGGCAGATAAGGCCCGCCCAGTTTCATCTGGTTGTCGTCCACCAGATGCTCGCAATAGGCCTGGTGCTCCGGCTCGCCCTTGTAGAGATTATCGCGGGACAGCGTGTTCTGCGACAGCGGCTCCGGCTTCACCGGAAAAGGCTGGGTGGCCGAGGTCTGCTCGCCGGGCACGTCGCTCTGCGGCACGGGTCGTTCCTCGACCGGGAAGATCGGCTTGCCGGTGACACGGTTCAGGATGAACAGCAGTGCATTCTTGTTGGTGAACAACACCGCGGGCACGGTCTTGCCGTCATGCTTGATGTCGGCCAGCACCGGCGGGTCCTGGGTGTCATAGTCCCAGACATCGTGATGCACGACCTGGAAATGCCACAGATATTTGCCGGTGTTGGCATCCGCCGCCACCAGCGACGAGCTGTAGAGATTATTGCCCGGCCGGTCGACGCCGACACGATCATTGTTGGGCGCGCCGAACGGCATGTAGACGATGCCGCGTTTCTGGTCGACCGTCATATAGCCCCAGACATTGACGCCAGAGCGATTCTTGGTGCTTCCCTTCCCCCAGGTGTCGTAACCCGGCTCGCCGGGACCCGGCACCGAATGGAAGGTCCAGACCAGCTTGCCGGTCTTGGCGTCCCAGGCGCGGGTATCGCCCGACGGCCCATCGCCACCGCGCGAACCGCCCGGGCCTTCGCCCGACCCCGCGCCCGTGATGACGAGGTTCTTGTAGATCACCGGCGCCGAGGGCAGCAGATAAAGCCCATCCGGACCGGTCTGCATCACTTCGGGCGTCTTCATATTGACCATGCCGTGATCGCCGAACGCCGCGTTGGGCTTGCCGTCGGAGGCGCGGATCGAGATCAGGTGGCCTTTCATGGTGCCGAAGATGATGGACGGCGGCGCACCCTCCCCGCCGGGCCAATAGGCGCTGCCATGTTCGGAGATGGCTTCATTTTGCGGCAAGTCGTAGCGCCATTTCTCCTTTCCGGTGGTGGCATCGAGCGCGATCACTTGGCCGTAGGGAGAATTGACGTACATCGTGTCGTTCACCACCAGCGGAATGCCCTCGGCGCGGCGAAGCCGGCCGGTGTAACCGTCGGGCTTGAGATGGAAACTCCAGGCCTGCTGAAGGTTGTTCACATTGTCTTTGGTGATCTGGGTCAACGGCGAATAGCGCTCGCCGCCGGCATCATGACCGGTGACCCGCCAGTCCGTGCCGCCCGCGGCGTAAGCCGTGCCCGCCAGCAAAGCCAGCGCGGCACCGCTCATGGCCACTTTCCAGATCGGGTTGCTGTGCATGGTCATCGGCTACTCCAGTTCATCGTCATTCTGTCATGGCAGCGCATAGGCGATCACGTAGTCCCCCTGCCTGTCCCGCAGGGCCGTGTGTCCGCCCGCGGAGATCACCACATACTGTTTGCCGTTGGAATTGAGGCGGTAGGTCATCGGGATCGCCTGGCCTGCGGCGGGCAGAGTGACGCGCCATAATTCCTTGCCTGTCTCGGTCTCATAGGCGCGGAAATAGCGATCGGTGGTCGCGGCGATAAAGGTCAGCCCCGAAGCCGTGGTGATCGCGCCGCCCTGATTGGGCACGCCGATATTGAACCACAGCGGCCAGGGCGCCTCGTCGCGGCTGGTGCCGAAGGGCCGCTGCCAAATCTTCCTGCCCGTCGTCATGTCGATACCCGTCAGCTTGCCCCAGGGCGGGCGGATGCAGGGCGCCCCGAAGGGCGACATCATGTCGTCATAGACCTGGCGGTAGGGCGTGCCAATCAAGGGCGAATAGCCGCCCGAGCCTTTGTGCGGGGCGAGATGATGCGCGCCCAGGATGTTGTTGCTGTTGACGACAAGGATATTGCGCTTGGGATCGAAGCTGAGGCCGCCCCAGTCCATGCCGCCCAGGCTGATCGGATAATCGACGCTGGGCTTGGAGTAGAAGGGCGTGAAAATCCCCTGATTGATCAGCTTGTGAAATTTTTTCAGGCAGGCGTCATGATCGTAGAATGTGAAGCCCCAGATGTCGGAGTCTTTCACCTTGGTGATGGTGACTTCATGTTCCGGCAGCGCGGGAATGGGTTGGGTAGGAGACAGGTTTTTCTGCAGACCGCCCTGTGGGGCCGGCGTCTCCCGCACTGGGAAGATCGGCTGGCCGGTGAGGCGGTTGAGCACATAAATCCAGCCCATCTTCGTCGCCTGGGCCAGCGCGGGAATCGTGGTGCCGTCCGGCTTTCGATAGTCGAACAGCAGCGGCTGGGACGGGGTGTCGTAATCCCATATGTCCTTGTGAACGAGCTGGTAATGCCACACCACCTGCCCGGTCTCGACATTCAGCGCGACGATGGAGCTGCCATAATAATCCCAATCGCCCTTGCCGATTATCGCATCCACCTGAGGCGTTCCGGTGGGCAGGAAGATCAGCTTATGCGCCATGTCCAGCGACATCTGCGCCCACACATTGGGCGCGCTGCGCGGATAGTTGCTGTCCGTGGACGGCATATCGGGCGGAGCGGCGGTGAAGGCCCACACCACCTTGCCCGTGCGGGCGTCGAAGGCACGCACCACCCCGCCCGGCATGTCGGTATTGTGGAAATCGATGATCTTGGAGCCGGTGATGACCAGATCGCCTGCAATGGTCGGCGCCGATGACACGCCATAGAGGCCCGGCTTATCGATGGGGCCCAGATTGTCGTGCAGGTTGACCTGGCCGCGATCGCCGAAATCGTCACATTTCTTTCCGGTCTTCGCATCCAAGGCCAGCAGCTTGCCGTCGATGGTGCCGGCGAAGATGCGGCCGCTGCAAAGCGCGCCGGGGGCCGCCTTGGAATCCTTCCAATAAGACACGCCGCGGCAAGTAATGACCGTGGCGCCGTTGGTGTCGGGCTTGGCGTCGAACATCCATTTTTGCGCGCCGGTCTGCGGGTCCAGCGCATAGATGCGGTCGCGCGGCGAGCAGGAATAGAGCGTGTTTTCGGCCAATATGGGAGTCGCCTCGAAGGCGAGGTCCTTCTTCTCATCGCCGGCCGACAGGTCGCCGGTGCGATAGGTCCAGGCGACATGAAGGTTGACGACATTCTGCGGTGTGATCTGGGTGTCGGCGGAATAGCGCATGCCATGCGCGCCATGGCCCCAGGCCGGCCAGCCATCGACCGGACCGCCGACAAAGGTTTTCGGATCGGCTTTCTCGTTTCCCTGCTTGTCACAGGCGACAAGTGTCGAGGCCAAAGCCGCCAACACCACAAAAGCACCGATATGCCTCAATGTCTCCTCCGAAACGGCCCACGCTGGATGGCGCGCCCCTGGTCCGTGAAGCCGGCGCTCTTCGCCGGTCGTTTATGGCAAGCCGAACCTGGCAATGACTATTGCGGCACCTGCTGCATGCGCGGCGGCGGCGCCTTGTAATCGACCAGCTCGTTCAATGGATGCTTCCCCGCCCAGGCGATACCGCGCAGCAGCACCTTCTCCATCTGCGGCTCGGCGAAATTCTCCAGCATATGGCCCTGCATCCAGACAAAGGCGCGCGCCGGCTGGCCGCCCGGCAGGGTATGCTCATAGGTCCACATTTGCGGCACCGTCTGTCCGACGCCGCCGCCGCGGCGGGCGCTGGGGGTGTCGGGCATGGTGACGGTGATGAGCGGATGGATCGCCTGGGGCGCCCAGGTCATGCGGAAGAAGGCCTCGTCGTAGATTTCGAAATTCTTGGGAAAGCCTTCCAGGATCGGCGAAGCCGGATCGGCAACGTTGTAGTCCAGGGTCGCGGTCCAGGTGTAATTGGTCTCGCCGTGCTTTTTGCCGCCGCCGACAAGGGTCGCGAAATCGGCGGGATCGGGCCCGCAGAGAGAATCATGGAAGCTGACCAGGCCGCCGCCCCGCTTCACATAGGCTTGCAGATCGGCACGCTCCTGTGGCGTCATATAGCCGGCGTCACCCTTATAGATCAGCACCACATCGGTCTTGGCGAGCGAGGACGCGGAAGGAAAATGCAGCGCTCCGTCCACCACCGCGCCATGCGCGGTCAGCAGCTTGCTCCAGTCCGCCAGGAACTGGGGATAGTCATGGGCTCCGGGGCCATGCGATTTCAAACCGCCATAGATGAAGATGTGCATACCATTGGGATTCTGACCCTGCGGACGGGGCGTCTTGTAAGTGGCATAGTTGGCATAGTCGGCCGCGGTCTGGGCGAATGCAGGAGACGCAAGCGGGATCAATGCAGCCGCCGCCAGAAGCGACAGCAGGTGGCGACGGAACAAGATCATGGTTTCTCCCTTGCGGAATCACGTTGTTGGGCCGGAACGCCTCACTGTAGACAATGTACTGCGATGGAAAGAGCTTGAATAGCGCCAGGATTCAGGCGCGCTGATAGGCCGCGCCAATACCGCGATTGCTCCGCGACGGGCGAGGACTTGATTACAAGAACGTCAGCCGCGTTTGCCGGCCTTGGCATGCACCGGTTCGGGCGTCCGGGCGGCAAGACTGGAATAGCGCTCCGGGTCCGTATAGGCGATGCGGAAATGCGTCAGTAGCGCCGATTGCGGATCGACATTCGATCTGCTGGCAAGCACGTCCAGCAGCGCGCGGTGATGGTTGAGCCGCCAGCGCCGAATCTCCTGGCTTACATGCTCCAGGGTCTTGTGAGCGAAAAGCGGCGTGGTGAGCGCGTCCAAGCTGCGCTCCAGATACGGATTGCCGCTGGCCCGCCAGATCACGCGATGGAATTCCAGATCGAGCTGCGCCGCATCCAGCAAGGTGCCGTCCCAGGCTTCCATTTGTTCCACCAGGCCGGTGAGCTCGGCGAGAATCTCGGGTGTCATATGGGCGCGCGCCAACAGCAGCGCTTCGGTCTCCAGCACGATACGCAGGGAATTGATCTGCTGCACTTCGTCGTCGCCCAGATGAGTGACGAACATGCCACGCCGCTCGCGATTCATCACCAAGCCCTGTTCGTGGAGCTGGGAGAGTGCCTCGCGCACGGGAATGCGGCTGATGTTGAGCTCGCGGGCGATCTGGCTCTCATTGAGCCGGTCACCCGGCCGGTACTTGCCGGCCAGGATGTCGGCACGCAGCATGCGCACCACATGCGACCGCAATGTGGACGGTGCCGTGCTTAAATTTGCCGGCGGCCCCGCCTTCTTGCCCGTTTGCATTTCCGCTCCCATGCCGCCCCCGGCGGATAGATGATATTATACAGCCGCTTGGTTTGCAAAACGCCTACTGTCTATTGCTGCGCCACCGAGGCCGCGCCTGCGCCGTGAGCGCCCGGATCGGGCAACGCCAAACACACCCCGCTCTGGCACGAGATGGCATTTACCGTATCGTATGGGGCGGCCCCTGTGGAACCGAGATCGCGAGGCCGTTCGACGGCGCGGCCGCGCGCGGCTTTCAACAGCGCATCGGCTATGGCGGCGGCGCCGTAGGGACCCCCCGCGCCCGCGCCGGCCAGCACTACGCCGTCCTCGTTGCTGGCAATCATGGGCGTCAGGAAGGCGCTGGCGAGACCCGCCGGTCCAGCCGGCGAAGCCGCCAGCACCACTCCGGTTCCGGTCGCGCTATGGCCCGAGCCGAAAGGACCGTTCAAGGTCACGGCGCAGGCGGCCGCCTGTCCCCTGGAGTCCACCGCGGCAAAACCGGTGGCACCCAGATCTCGCGGCAGACTGACGACACCGAAATGCGCCAAGGTTTGGCGGACGGCCAGCGCACTCGCTCCCTGCGACGCGGACGAGGCCGAGAGGCGTGACAGCGTTTCCAGCAACTCTGCGGCGAAAGCACCTGCACCGGTGCCGGGTCCCGGCAGCGCAACCGTCAATCCGCCGCTGCTGATGATGCGCGCCCGCTGCTGCTGCGCGGCATAGTCCGCCAGTTCGGGACCGCTGATGCCGCCGCCTTGTGCCGTGGAATAGGCAAGGATGCGCTCCGCGGCATTGCCCTTATAGAAACCGTCGGCGCCGCCCAGCCGCACATCGCTCAAGGTTTGCGCCAGGGGCCGATTCATGACGATGGCGCCGGCCGGCTTGGGGCGGCCCGATTCATCCAGAAATTCTGCCGCCAGCCCCGCATCCAGCCGGATCACGTTTTGCGCCGCGGCGATGCGCACCGCGAGCGCTTGGGAAATCGGAAAACCCGTAGCGGCAAGCTCTTCG
The DNA here is from genome assembly GCA_036268715.1 of Rhizomicrobium sp. Taxonomy (GTDB): domain Bacteria; phylum Pseudomonadota; class Alphaproteobacteria; order Micropepsales; family Micropepsaceae; genus Rhizomicrobium. Next base: position 10,615 of record DATATP010000148.1, read on the forward strand.
CCCGGCGCGACATCGCGCTGCCAGGGCAGCGTGCCGAACTGGCGCTGCATTTGATAGAAGCCGCGCGCGGCCCCCGGTATCGCATAGGCACCGCCCCGGGCGGCGGCGCGGGTGAGGAAATCGAATTCGGTAGCGGTCCGCGTCGCGGGATCATACATCAAGCAAAGGCCGCCCCCGCCCAGCCCCGCGGCCACGGGATAGGTGGTGGTCAGGGTAAAGAA
>DATATP010000149.1:0-4307 GCA_036268715.1 Rhizomicrobium sp.
CGCGGCGAAGAAAATCGGCCGCCCGGTGCGCTGGAGCGCGGATCGCAACGAGAGCTTCCTGGCCGACGACCATGGCCGCGACATGGCGCACAAAGGCGAAGTGGCACTGGACAGGGACGGAAAAATCCTCGCCCTGCGCATCACCGGCATGGCCAATATGGGCGGCTATCTGTCGCTCTATGCCCCTTTCATTCCAACCCTGGCGGGCGGGCGCATTTTCGGCGGCGTTTACCGCGTGCCCGCCTTCTTCTGCAACATCAAGGGCTATTTCACCAACACAGCGCCGGTGGATGCCTATCGCGGCGCGGGCCGGCCAGAGGCCGCCTATCTGATTGAGCGGCTGATGGATGTGGCGGCGGCGAAAGCGGGCCTGAGCCGCGAGGATATCCGCCGCCGCAACCTGCCGGGACCGGAGGAACTGCCTTACGCCAACTGGTTCGGTGTCAAATATGACAGCGGCAATTATCCCTGGATGCTGGAACATGGGCTCGCCAAGGCGGACTGGGACGGCTTCGAAACGCGCCGCAAACAGTCGCTGGCGCGCGGGCGTCTGCGTGGGCGCGGCTTCGGCTATTATGTCGAGATCACCTTTTCTGTCGGCAGTGAGCCGGCGACAGTGAAATTCACCGACAATGGCGCCGTGGAGCTTTATGTCGGCACCCAATCGAACGGGCAGGGGCACGAAACCGCCTTCGCCCAGATGCTGGCGGAGCGGCTGGGCGTTCCATTTGAATCCATCACGGTCAAGCAGGGCGATACCGAATGGGTGAATGGCGGTGGCACCGGCGGCTCGCGCTCGCTCAATATGGCGGGTGGGGCGCTCAATCTCACGGCGGACGAGGTGATCCACAAAGGCAAGCTGGCAGCGGGCCAGGTGCTGCAGGCCGGAAGCGAGCCCGTGATGTTCGACACCGAAAGCGGCACCGGCACTTTCAAGGTCGGCGAGCGCGGCGTCTCCATCGGCGAGCTGGCGATCACGTTGCGGCGCGAAAACCTGCCGGGTTTTGAAACCGGCCTGGACAGCGATTCCACCTTTAGAAGCGACTCTTCGACCTTCCCCAATGGCTGTCATGTCTGCGAGGTGGAAGTCGATCCGGATACCGGCAAAGTCGATATCGTCTCTTATTCGGTGCTTGACGATTTCGGCCGCATCATCAATCCGATGCTGGTCAGGGGTCAGGTTCAGGGCGGCGTGGTGCAGGGGCTGGGACAGGGGCTGCTGGAGGACATCGTCTATGACTCGGGCGGCCAGCTTTTGACTGCCAGCTTCACCGATTATGCGATGCCGCGCGCCGACGACATGCCGGATATCCAGTTCGCCTATGAGGAAATTCTCTGCAAGACCAACGCCTTAGGAGCCAAGGGCTGCGGCGAGGCGGGCACCGTGGGCGCCATGCCGGCTCTGATGGGCGCTGTTGCGGACGCGATCGGCGTCGCTCATATCGACATGCCTGCGACACCGGAACGAGTGTGGCGGGCGATGCAAACCCGGACGGCTTGAGGTCGGGGCTACACCAGAGCGGCCAGATTGCCGGACTTCTGTCCATCTTAAGCGGGACTGAATCGCGCATCGGTAACGATTCCGATTGACGCCGTTAAGAGATCCTTCATATTTGTTAATGCAACCCGCGCTGCATTTTCACGCGAGTTTGGGGGTCCGTTCCTGTTGCGTTCGCCGACGTGCAAACCCTGTTTGCGCGATGAGTTCGTTCATGCCGGGGGATTGGGTGGAACTGGAAGCCGGGACGCATGTGATGGCGGCGGTTGGCGCCCAAGGCGCCATGTTGCCACGGTATCTGGAACGACTGTTTCTGCCGTCCGATGACAAAATTCTAGTCGCCGATCTGTCCTGCGAGAATCTGGGCTGGCTGCGCGCCTTCTATCCGGGCGTGGCGATCGAGCCGGTCGCACCCCGCGTTTTGCTGGACGAAGCGCGGCGGCGATTCGGGCCGGCACTGTTGGAGGAAGCGGTGGGCGGCCTCGCCCGGCGGCAACCCCAATTGTCGGCGCGGCAAATTCTTTCCAACGCCCAGGCCGCGGTCCTGATCTGGGGGTTGTTGCTGGGGATGGTGCTGTTTGCCGCCGCTCCGCTGGCGACGCTGCGGATGGTCACCGCGCTGCTGTCGCTCGGCTTTGTCGCGGGTGGATTGTTCCGGGCGATGCTGGCGCTATGCGGCTCGCGCCCGGCGGCTGCCCCACCACAGAGCAGGCTGGCGCTTCCCCGTTACACGATCCTGGTGCCGCTCTATCGCGAAGCCGATGTGCTACCCGATCTGGTGCGGGCCCTGGATGCACTCGATTATCCGCGCGACCGGCTTGAGGTCCTGTTGGCGATCGAAGCCGACGATGCGGTGACATTGGCCGCCGCCCACAGCTTGGCGCCGCGGTTCGAGATCGTCGAAGTGCCGGCCGGGGGACCTCGCACCAAGCCGAAGGCGGCCAACTATGCGCTGCAATTTGCGCGGGGCGAATATCTGGTTGTCTATGACGCCGAGGATCAGCCCGAGCCGGACCAGTTGCTCAAGGCCGTTGCCGCCTTCCGTGCCGCGCCGCGCACCGTCGCCTGCCTGCAAGCCCGGCTCAATTTTTACAATGCCAGGCGCAACTGGCTGACCCGGGTACTGTCCCAAGTCGGCCTACTCAGGACACTCTTCTCGCCACTTAGGACATTGGGCTGGGCTCAATGAGCCGGAGAACAAACCGAGAAGGTATCCAAACAGAGAAGCGGATAAGCCGATAAGCCGCTCTATGGTTAATTGGGCTTGACAAGAATAGAGGCGGGAAAATTTTATTACGAGGCTTGGTCGGTTCCTGGGGAGTACATGCGCTTTTGGTTTCAAGTGGGTCCGGAATGGCAATCCCATAACGCCATTTTCCACGTTCGCCTAATTACCGGGGATTTTCTTCGCGGCCCCGTCATGCGCCGAAAGGTGAACGGCAAGATGGAATATCGCGCCATGACTGCCGAGGAAATGGAAGAATTCGAGTTAAACGAGGCGTGGTGAGTAGCGGGTGTCCGCCACAGTCAAAGAAGCACGAGCGCAAAGCAGACGCCAAGGGTTAGCCAGAGAAGGGCTGACAATCCTACGATTAATCTCAGCCTTCTTTGCAGCGGCCACTTAGCATCAAGGGCTTGCGGCTCGCGCAATTCCTGCGCGCTATATGCGATATTTCCCAAAGCGCCGCTCCCCAGCAGACCCGCGCAATCGTGTAAACTGGATTGGTGACTCCTTAAATCGAATTACAAAGTACGAATTGGTCGGCACTGTGGACGAAATCGATATTTGGCGATCAGCCGCCGTCATGATCCGGCGCTACGGCGATCAGGCGGATTTGGAATGCGCCATGAGGGCAGATCAGGCCGTTAGCCAAGACGACTCGGCCAGGGAATCTGTCTGGGAGCGGATCATGCGGACGGTGCAGGACTTACAGCGGCAGAAGCCAAGCGCCAGCGACCAGTTCAACTAGCTCAGAGTGGGCGTTCGGCGTGCCCGATCCAGGTACTCGCGCATAGATGAAATAAGATCGGGTTCAGTGCGAGCGAATGTGCTTAGTCAGCCTACACCGCAATTTTGGCCACCAAAGCGTTTGCCTCTTCCGCAAGCTCAGCAGCAAGCTGCGCGAAATGCAGTGCATCGGCGTAATAAGCACTTTCCAACAAATCCCTGGCATATTTGAGCGCGGCAATAGAGCCAACGTGTGGAGGGAGATCGCGCAGGAGCGCGCTCACTTCATCGATGTCTGGGAGACATGCTTTCATCGAACTATTGAACCCAAGAGTTTTTACAAAATCAACACACGCGATTCCTCTGTTTGGGTTGTAATGACGGTCGCAACGAAAATAGTCCGTACACTTGGCTTTTTTCTGTTGCATCTTGGCACCGCCCTGTTGTCTCGTACCCGTTACGTCTTTTGTTTACGTGTTGTGTGTACAGGAGTTTCAATGGGCAACACCAGGGGATCGGGGAATGCCACGCGGCCAGTTAGAAAAAATACAAGCATCTGACCAACCATTCGGCCTAGCCACTAAGGAAGAAATCGCGAATTACATATATAGCATGCTCGCAGCATTGCACCGGGCCGCAGTACAGAATGACATGGAGCTTTTGGCTCACGCGTTAAGGTTAGCCAGGGACGAAGCAAAGAATCACCGACGAGAATCTTAAAACTAAAGCTGTCGGGTGTAGCTGTGCTCGATGTTGTCGATCCTCGGGGGATGGCCGCGCACATGATCCGGCGGCATGGCGAAAAAGCCGAGTCAGAATGTACCGCCCGCATGGATGAAGCCATTGAGGGGGGAAATCTTC
>DATATP010000150.1:0-6556 GCA_036268715.1 Rhizomicrobium sp.
GATCGCCGGTGATGAGCGTGATGTCGTTCTCGTCGTACCATTCCCGGCTATTGATGACGATCTCATCGACCGTCTTGTCGCCCGCCAGCACTGAGGACAGCATGATCCGGTTGTAGTTGACGTGCGGCTCAGCCCCGAACAATGTGATGCGATAGCAATTGCCGCGGGGGAGCTTGAGGAGTTCCTCCACCGCTCGCATGCCCGCCATGCCATTGCCGATCACGACAAGGTGGCGGCGGGGATCTGTCATCATGTTCATGAAGATCGTTCCTTAAATCCGCGCCGTTGCGAGGCCGCCGGACAGTTCGCGGCGCCAGCGAATGCGAACGCTGGCGATGCCGCAGAACGCGACCAGCGCCAGTCCGGCGAATACGACAAATCCGAACGCATAGCTGCCGGTGAATTGCTGGGCATAGCCAAGACTGGCCGCGAGATAGAAGCCGCCGATGCCACCGGTCATGCCGACCAGACCCGTCATCAGACCGACATCCCGCCGGAAGCGTTGCGGCACCAGTTGGAACACCGCCCCGTTGCCCATGCCGAGCGCCGCCATCCCAAAGATTAGGACACCCAGCGCCGCGGCAGCCGGCAAGACACTGTGGCTGACCGCCAACAGCACCGCCGCCACCAGCAGATAGATGATCGAGAGCGACCTGGTTCCGCCGATGCGATCGGCGAGAGCCCCGCCGAAGGGGCGCGCAAAGGAGCCGGCGAACACGCAGGCGGCAGTGAAGTAACCCGCTTCCGCCAGACTCAGGTGATATTGGTCATGGAAATAGATCGGCAGGAAGGACGACAGCCCGACGAAGCCACCAAAGCTGACGCTGTAGAAGAACATCAGCCACCAGGCATCGCCCGTGCGCAGGATACGGGCATAGTCGGCGAGGGACTTGGAAGGCGGGGAATTGGGGCTGTTTTTCGCGAATATCACGAAAAGCAGAAAGACGGCGACCAGCGGGATCGCGGCGAGGCCCAAAACATTATTCCAGCCCAGCGCCACAGCCAGCATCGGCACGAACAGGGAAGACAGCACCGTGCCCGAATTGCCCGCGCCTGCCAGGCCCAGGGCCATGCCCTGATGCTCCGGGGGATACCAGTACGACACCATGGGCAAGGCGATGGCGAAGGACGCTCCTGCCACGCCAAGCACCATGCCGAGGATAAGGATTTGGCCGAAACTGTGGATGCCGACCAGCCAAGCGGTGATCAGGCCGGCGATCACGACCAGCTGCATGATGATTCCGGTCAGACGGGCCTGGAGTTGGCCGACCAGAACGCCATTGACCGCGCGCAGCACGGCGCCCGCGAAAATCGGAATGGCGACCATCAGGCCCTTTTGACCCGCGCTCATGTGCAGGTCATGGGCGATCAGCACGGCCATGGGGCCGAGCAGCACCCAGACCATGAAACTCAGATCAAAATAGAAAAAACAGGCGACAAGGGTCGGCAGATGTCCGGCTTTGAGAAAGGCGCTTTTCATAACTTCTGGCCTGCCCCTTCGGCGAATATGCTCCGACGACCGCGAACCGCCATTGGCCCGCGGGTTTAAACCCGACGTCGTGAAATCCTCCGCCATGGAAGAACACACGGCCGCCCGCCTAGCGGGTCAGCACGATATTCATCGCAAGTAGCGTGCCAGTTTCGCCGCGACGCAACGCGTTTGAAAGGATGGTTTTTCGTTCAATGCCCAAGACTCGCTTGGAATCTCTGCTTATGTGGCGTTCGTTCTGGCTAATTATTGTGCATCGCACTGCAAATTTTGGTTCGAAAGCGACCCCAACTTCCCCAGGACGCCCAAGGCTCGCGCGATGGTCTTTTCATCACCGAAGAACTTCCAGGCGGCGTCGACCGTGAGGCCACAAACATCAGCAATACTCTTATCGCGATACTGAACTTCCAGGGTTTGCGGATTATCGCGGGCGTCCTGACAAACCGGGCACGGCGCGTAAACGCTGGGAAGAAAAGTAGCTCAGGTTGGACCGCGGTGTCCGCCCGATGGGCTTCTGATCGACCTGGAGCAACCCCGAGATGCCGCGCAAGCCGTCCCCTATGCGTCCCGTGGTGGTGACGATGGTGTCTTCCTGCTCGAGCGGGTCACCGTCTACTGCCGACTCGGACGGCGCCTGACCGAGCGACTCCGTAACAAGATCGACAACCGCCTCGGCGATCAGGCTGCTCTTTCCCGACCCGGACACGCCGGTCACCGTCGTCAGCACGCCCAACGGAATGTCGCAGTCGAAATTCTGCAGGTTGTTGCGGCTGACAACCCGCAATTTGAGCCAGCCTTTTGGTGGCCTGCGCTGGTGCTGTGCTATTGCCGTCCCAAAGAGATACCTCGAGGTCTCGCTCAACCACGAGTAGCGAGTTTCCGGACGGCTTGAGCTTATCAAGCGCGCGCAGCAGGGCTTCAATGTCGGCGGAGTGCACGCCTGCCGAAGGCCCATTCAGTACATAAACAACGCCGAACAGGTTGGACACCACCTGAGTCGCTAGCCGCAACCGCTGCAGTTCGCCCGGTGATAAGGTCGGGGTGCTGCGGCTCATGCTCAGGTAGCCCAGCCCAGATCGAGCAGGACACACAATCGCGCACAGAAGTCGGCCACGATGTGATCAAGACCGCCTGAGGCTTGGCAAGCAGGCAAGAATCCCGGTAAAGGCTGCAGGGCGGAGACGGTTTGTTCGCAGGTGCCTATCCTCCGCCATTTTTTGGGGGACTCTCGCGTGCTCAGGACCGAGTATCCTTTTGTGAGCCTTGTTGTCCCGGTCTTCAACGAGGAAGCTTCCATTGGCATTTTCTTGGAAGCTATCGCACCCATCATAGAAGCTCTGGGCTGCAAATACGAAATCCTATTCGTCAATGACGGTAGCAGCGACAACACCTTGCAGGCGTTGCGGTCGGCCAAGGCGCGCGATGCCGCTGTCAAAATCCTGTCTCTGTCACGAAATTTCGGAAAGGAAGCGGCGCTGACGGCAGGACTGGACCATGCCAAGGGCGATGTCGTCATCCCGATCGATGCAGATCTGCAGGATCCACCCGAACTGATCAGCACCTTCATCGCCCGCTGGCGGGACGGCGCGGACATCGTTTACGGGGTGCGTAGCTCGCGCGCCTCGGATGGGGTCCTCAAGCGGATCACCGCCGGCTATTTCTACAGACTGTTCAACCTGATTTCGCCAATACAGATCCCCTTCAATGCAGGCGACTACAGGCTGATGGACCGCAAGGTGGTGGACGAAATCAACAAGCTGCGGGAGCGCAGCCGATTCATGAAAGGCCTCATGGCGTGGCCCGGTTTCCGCTCCGAAAGCGTCGAATTCAAGCGGCGGCAGCGCGTGGCCGGGGGGTCGAACTGGAATTATTGGAGGCTGTGGAATTTCGCGCTGGATGGCATCACCAGCTTCTCGACCTTGCCGCTGCGTCTGTGGTTGTATGTCGGGGCCGTCATCTCGCTGCTGTCGTTCATCTATGCCGCCTTCATCGTCATCCACACATTCTGGATCGGAGGCGGCGTGCCGGGCTACCCTTCATTGATGGTCGCCATCATGTTTTTCGGCGGCATACAGTTGTTTTCCATCGGTCTTATCGGTGAATATATAGGACGTATTTTCCACGAGACCAAAGCGCGTCCGATCTACATCATCGAGACAATCGAGTAACGGCGACAATATGGACCTCAAGGAAGAGGAAATACTCGGCGACCAGGTCGGGTCACACTGGTACTACAGGGCGAAGGCAGGCGCGCTGCATCGCGATCTGCGCCATCGCATGCCGCGGGAAATTCTGGATATAGGCGCGGGATCGGGATTCTTCTCCCGCGTGCTGCTGAAAGAAACCAGCGCCGAGCGCGCCGTCTGCGTCGATACGGGTTATGCCGGGAGCCGGGACGAGGTCTGGTGCGGCAAGCCGATCGCGTTCCGCCGCAGCATAGAACGCAGCGATGCCGATCTGGTACTGGCCATGGATGTGATGGAGCATGTCGCGGACGACGCGGCGCTGATGCGTTCCTATAGCGACCTTGTGGCGCCGGGCACGCGTTTCATCGTCTCCGTGCCGGCGTTCAATTTCCTCTGGAGTTCGCATGACGTGTTCCTGGAACATCATCGCAGATACACGCTCGGCAATCTGAAAGCTGCTTTGCGGGCGGCGGGACTGGTGGTCGACTGGTGCCATTATTACTATGCCGCCGTGTTCCCGCTCGCCGCCGCTATGCGTCTTCTGGAACACATGAAAAAGCGGGAAACAGTGGAACTCAAGAGCCAGTTGCAGCAGCATAGCCCGCTGGTGAACGGCACGCTTTCAACCCTTCTTGCGATGGAGCGCCCGGTGATGGGCGCTAACAAATTGTTTGGCCTTACCGCCTTCGCGGGATGCCACAAGCCGTGACTATGCCCGGCGCAATCGCCAAGCCGACAAAAATAAGCAGAAAACGAAGGCCAGCGCCGTAAGCCACATGCCTGCCCTTTCCTGCGGCAATCGCCGCCAGGTGAGCACGATATCGTCACTCCCCTTGGGCAGTCGCACCGACACCAGGCCCCTGTCGACATGAATATCCACCGGCGCGCCATTGATGCCTGCGCGCCAGGCTGGAAACGCAAATACCGGCAGAAGAATTGCTTGCGTTCGGTTCGTGTCGATGTGAAATGCAATACGGTCTCCGGTCCGTCCGGGCGGCGCACACACGAGTCCATTGCGCTTGCAATGCTCCTGGAAATTGGCTTCGCCATGGGAACGCCATTCGTTCGCGGCCGTCCTGAGCAGGTATTCCCGAGCGCCCGGATAAAGCGACCGGTCGTCGGACCTCAGATCGAGCTTTTGCCCGTCCCTCGCGATCATTTTTGCATCCAGGGCGCCGGCCAGCAGGATCGAGAGCGCAAGCGGAGCGGCGGCAAGAGCCCGTGCGACTGCCCCTCCCCCCTGAACCTGCCGGGTTTCCCACAGCATGAGAAGATTGGCCAGCACGCCGGCTGCCGAAGCAATATAAATGAAACGATATGGGAATTGCAGCATCTGCAGCTGCGGCACCAACAGCCAGAAAGGCGCTGACAATTCGCTGGCCAGGAACAGGGACACCCATGCCGCGATGAGGAGAAACGTCATCGTCCTGCCCAACGGATCGCGATGGTCCGGGCGCTCCATCGCAAGCCACGTCGCCACCGCCACACAAACAAGAATCGCGCCCGACACGATCCACTGAAAGGCAAACCAGCGCATGTGAGACAGCAGTGCGGTGACGAGGGGAAACGAAAACCCAGTCCACATATCGATTGCGCCGACGTAAAAGCCCGGACTGATATATTTCAGGCTGGTGAGCGCAGGCAGCAGATAGACAGATGATAACAGCAGGCCGATCGCAACCGAGATAGCCCATGACCATGCCGGCTTGCCGATGCGCAGAACGCCCTTGCCGATTTTCAGATGGACCAGGAAGCAGCAGGAAAGGCAGAGGATCAGCATAAATGCCGACAGAACATGCGTCATCACCAGCAGGCAGACGCAGACGCTAATCGGTATTTCGATGAGCTTCCCGAATGCCCCCGGCCGCGTCGCATAATGCAGTGTAGCGACGAGAATCGGAAAGCTCACGGCCCAGGGGAGTTCGGCGGCGAAGTGGTACAGCATGATGATCATCGGCGCTGCCTGAAGACACATCCCGCCCAGCAACGAGAAACTCTCGCTGGCGTAGGTCCTCAGCATGCGATGGCCAAATATGCCCGTCAGGAAGGTGGAAAAGAGAAACACCAGACGCATCGCATCCCAGGTGTTTCCGGTGATCGGGCGCAGCAACGCAGTCCAGACATAAAACAGCGGCGAATAGTAGAGCAGTGCAGGCTCGCCCAATCCGTAAAAGGCGCGCCCCATCCAGCGGGGATAGGGATCGCCGGCCGCGAATGCATCCGAAAATTCTACCGCCCAATGATAGTGGATCAGAAAATCGTGTGTGGGAATGCCGACATTGAACAGTATTGCCGGAGCTTGAAAAGCGGCCGCCGCGGCGAGAAGAATTCCCCACCGGATGAACAATTGCGTCGGCCGCCATCGCGCGATCCGGAATGCAGGCACCAGCATCGAGGCTCCCCCGAGATTGGGCAGTGTGTGCCCCGTCCGGCGTGCTGACAAGGAGGGCCGATTGCCACTTCCAGCCATATGGCATTGTGTGCTATTTCGCAGATCCCGCTGTCAAAAGAGCACAAGCTTCCGGGAGGGGCCTTGAAATGAAAAACTGTATTCCGGTTTCGTTATTGTTTGCCGCAGGGCTCTCGGTGGCGCCGATGGCGACGTTATCACTTGTGCCTGCGGCGCTGGCGCAAACGCAGGAAGGTTCTACTCCGCTTCTGAAGGCGGGGATGACCCAAGGCGAGCCCCGCGGGCCGGTGCAAATCCCCGATGCGCCGCAACTGCCCTATCATTATGGCGCGCGGCCGGTGGCGCCCAATGGCGAGAAGTTCGGCAATGTCGCCGCAGTGGCGCTGATGCCGAACGGCGATCTTCTGGTCTTTAACCGCAACCCGGCGATCATGATGGTGGAATACGATCCCACGGGCACCCATGTGGTCC
>DATATP010000151.1:0-4103 GCA_036268715.1 Rhizomicrobium sp.
GCCCCCCTGCCCAGATTACTCGGCTATGCACATAATTTCACAGGCCCGAACACTGTTTGCCTGTTCTTGAAGGGTCAAAATCTGGGAGCAGAATTGACCGAAGCCCATAAATCTTGGAAGATGCGGACCAGGCAAATTCCCAGCCAGACATCCCCGTCCGGCGTGATTTTGGAAGTGCGGGAGCTCTCCCCCCATGCAAAATCCCTCTCCTAAGAAGCCCCGTATTCTGGTGATTGCCAATCAGAAGGGTGGGGTGGGAAAGACGACCACCGCGATCAATCTGGGAACCGCCTTGGCGGCCATCGGCCAACCGACCCTGGTGGTCGATATCGATCCTCAAGGCAATGCCTCGACCGGGTTGGGTGTCCATCCCCAGGATCGCAAACTCACCACCTATGACGTGCTGATGGGGGAGGCCCCACTGGCCGAGGCGATCATCCCGACCCGCATTCCCGGCCTTTCGTTGGTGCCCTCGACTGTGGACCTGTCCGGCGCCGAACTGGAGCTGATCGACAAGCCCCGGCGCAATTTCATTCTGAAGGACGCGCTGGAGGAATATTCCGTACACGGAGAATTTTCCTACGTCCTGATCGATTGTCCGCCCTCCCTCACTCTGCTGACTCTAAATGCGATGGCGGCGGCAGACGCCGTGATGGTGCCGCTGCAATGCGAGTTCTTTGCGCTGGAGGGCCTCAGCCAGCTGCTCAAGACCGTCGCCCTGGTGCGCGACAGGCTGAATCCGGGCCTGGAAATCCAGGGCATCGTGCTCACCATGTTCGACAAGCGCAACAAGCTCTCGGACCAGGTGGCCGCCGATGTGCGCCAGAATATGGGCGAGAAGGTCTATGCCACGGTCATTCCACGCAATGTGCGGATTTCCGAAGCGCCCAGCCATGGCGTGCCGGCGCTGGTCTATGATCTGCGTTGTCCCGGCAGCCAGGCTTATATCAAGCTCGCGGGTGAATTGATTCAACGCGAAAGGCTGCGTGTCGCCGCATGACTCCCAAAGACGAGCGCCCGCGCGGGCTGGGGCGGGGCCTGTCGGCGCTGATCGGAGATGAAGCGGCGGTGGTGCGGGGCGACCCCATCTCCCGCAAAGATACCCGGACCCTGCCGGTTGCATTCTTGCAGCCTGGCCGCTTTCAGCCCCGCAAGAACTTTGCCGAAGAGCCGCTAGCCGACCTGGCGGTATCCATCCGGGAAAAGGGCGTTCTGTCGCCGATTCTGGTACGGCCGCTCGGTCCGGATCGTTATGAGATCGTGGCCGGTGAGCGCCGCTGGCGCGCCGCTCAGATGGCCCAGCTGCACGATGTCCCGGTGGTGGTGCGCGAACTGCCGGACGACCAGGCGTTGGAAATCGCCATCGTCGAGAATGTCCAGCGCGCCGATCTCAATGCGATCGAGGAGGGCGCGGCTTATGAGGAACTGATGTCGCGCTTCGGCCGCAGCCAGGAAGATGTGGCGCGGGAAGTCGGCAAAAGCCGCAGCCATGTCGCCAATACCATCCGACTGCTGCGGCTGCCCGAACCGGTCAAAGCATGGGTGCGGGAAGGAAAGCTAACGGCCGGTCATGCCCGAACTTTGCTGTTCGAGGCTGATCCCGAGACCAAAGCGCGGGAACTCATGACAGGAGGCCTCACCGTCCGCCAGGCCGAACTACGTTCGGTGAAGAAGACTCGCAAACCCGGTGCACAGATTGCCAAGGACCCCAATACCGTCGATTTGGAAACCCATATTTCCAATGCGTTAGGGCTGAAAGTTCAGGTCGTCCACAAAGGGGATAAAGGCGGGGAGGTCCGGGTCTCCTATAAGACCCTGGAACAGCTCGACGAGTTGACAAAAAGGTTGAGCCGTCCGCGTCAGTGAACGGCTCGCCGAACGGCGCTAGGATCGGCTCTTTGCGCGTCGCAAGGCTTCGGCGGGATCGATCCGCCCGCCGTAAAGCGCCCGCCCGATCACCACGCCCTGAATGTTGGGCTGTCCCGCCGCCCGCAATGCATCGATATCGGCCATGGAGCCCACACCGCCAGAAGCGATGACGGGGATGCTGAGAGCGGAGGCCAATTCAGCCGTGGCCCGGACATTCACCCCCTGGAGCAAACCATCCCCGTCGATGTCGGTGAAGAGAATGGCAGCCACCCCGGCGTCCTCGAACCGTTTGCCCAGCTCGATGGGGGTGAGTTCGGAGACGGTTGCCCAGCCCTCGGTGGCGATCCTGCCGCCCTTGGCGTCCGCCCCCACCACGATCCGGCCGGGATGGGTGCGGGCCGCTTCTTTTACGAACTCCGGATTGGTCAGGGCCGCGGTACCCAGGATGACCCGGGCGATGCCCGCCTCCAGCCACGCGTCCACCGCTCCGCGATCGCGGATGCCGCCGCCGAGCTGGATCGGCAGATCGATAGCGGCGCGAATACTACGGATCGCGTCCGCGTTGGCGCTGTGTCCGGCGAACGCGCCATTGAGATCGACACAGTGCAGCCATTGAAATCCTTGGGCCGCAAAGGCGTGCGCCTGCGCTGCCGGATCGGTGTTGAAAATGGTGGCGTCGGCCATCTCGCCTTTCTTCAGGCGCACACACACTCCGTCCTTCAGGTCGATGGCGGGGAAAATGATCACGGCCGCCAGCCCAGGAAATTGGAAAGCAACGTCAGGCCCGTGGCCTGGCTCTTTTCGGGATGGAATTGGGTGCCGGCGATATTGCCGTCCGCGATCATCGCCGTCAGCGCGCCGCCATAATCGGTCGTCGCCAGCAGGTCGTCTTCCAGCATGGGCTTGAACTGATAGGAATGCACGAAATAAGCATGCGCGCCGCTGTCGATGCCCTTTAGTAGCGGATGGGATTTGACGAGCTTCAATTCATTCCAGCCCATATGCGGAATCTTGAGCGCAGCATCGGCGGGCGCGATCTTCACCACCTCGCCCGCGATCCAGCCCAGGCCGGCATGGTCACCGAACTCACGCCCCACCGTCGCCAGCAATTGCATGCCGACACAAATACCCAGGAAGGGCGCGCCTTCCTTCACCACCTTTTCGCGCAATGCATCGACCATGCCCGGCACGGCGGAAAGACCGCGCATGCAATCGGCAAAAGCGCCGACTCCCGGCAACACGATGCGCTCGGCCTCGCGCACGCGATCGGGATCGGCGGTGGTGACGATCTCATGCCCGCTTTCCTTCGCGGCGCGCGCGAGCGCCTTTCCGGCGCTTGCCAGATTGCCTGAGCCATAATCGATCAAAGCCACCTGGCGCACGGGCACCGTCCTGAAAACCGCGGGCTCTATAGCGGCTCGTACGCCGCTTGTCGAAGCGGCTATTTCGGGCAGGAGGCGCTGGTGTCGTCGGTCCAGTTCAGCAACATTTTGCGGCCATTGACCATGAAATCACGGTGGGTTGCCGGGGCCAGGCTGAACCTATCGTCCCGCAGCGCCTCAAAATCGCCTTTGCAATGCGGATAGGTCAGCACGGCGACCGAGGCCCAGCTTTCGTCCGTCGCCTGCCGGAAAAGGTTGCCGCTAAAATATCCTATGTCGCTATCTCGAGCCCCATTGAGCAGCAGAATGTCGTCCTTGCCATCGCCCTCGAAATCGGCCAGCACCGCATCGCATTCCCGCTCCGGCGCGGCGACGGGCACGACACTACGATAGAGCCGCACGCAGGCCGAAACCACATAGCCACCGTTGGCACTGGTCCATTTCTGAGCGCGGAAGGATTGGGGGAGTGCCTTGCCCTTGGGATAGACTTGGATGCGGCTCATGTCGCCGGCCAGGACTTCGACGGGCCGGGGCTCAATTGTCATTGCCGGAAAAGATTTCTTCTGCACGTCCCGCGCCAGCCCGGCGATCCGCCGATCGGCGGAGTGGGTCAAGTCGGCCAGCGCATCGGCGCCGAAACGATAGCTGTCGAAACGCAGATAGCGAAAATCGAACTTCGTCGCAGGCATCTTGCCCGCCTCCAGCCGCGCCACCTGGCTATTCACCGCGATCCGCGTCGGATCGGCCAGGGGTGAGAATACCGCCAGCAGTACAGCCAGCACCAAGAGCGAAGCAGTAAAATTCCATCGCGCGATCAGCTTCAATGGTCCGCCCGGCATGACCAGCGACGAC
>DATATP010000152.1:0-2839 GCA_036268715.1 Rhizomicrobium sp.
AGTGAAAGGCTGTCTTTGACCGATCGAGCGGAGAACAGAAATGGCAAGAACAGTGGCCGAGCAATTCGTAGCGACGCTGGCCGCAGCAGGCATCAAGAGGATCTATGGCATTGTCGGCGATAGCCTCAACGACCTCACCGACGCACTGCGACGCCAAGGCCACATCGAGTGGGTTCACGTCCGGCACGAGGAGGTCGCGGCCTTCGCGGCCGGCGCCCATCTGACCGGTGTCTTCGATGGCCGCGCTGAAGATCTCATCGATCGCGCCCGAACGAATCTCCGGGCCTAGGCAGGATGGGAGGTCTCCAATGGATGCCACAGCTCTTATCTTGTCGCGACTTCAGTTTGCTTTCACGGTCTCGTTCCACATCATCTTTCCGGCCTTCACGATTGGGCTGGCCGCTTGGCTTACAGTCCTCGAGGCCATGCATCTCGCGACCGGGCGCCCGACCTATAGGGTGGTCTTCGAATTCTGGCTCAAAATCTTTGGTGTGGCATTTGGACTCGGCGTCGTATCCGGGATCGTGATGGCATTCGAGTTCGGCACAAATTGGAGCGAACTGTCCAAGATGTCGGGACCCATTCAGGGGCCGCTGCTCGCGTACGAAACCTTCACGGCTTTCATGCTGGAAGCTACGTTTTTTGGCGTCCTCGTTTTCGGCAGGTCTCGCGTACCCGCCTGGTTCTATTTGTTTGCGACCGCCATGGTGGCTCTGGGGACCACATTTTCCGCGTTCTGGATCATGGTCAATAACAGTTGGATGCAGGTTCCGGTCGGCTACACCATGGACGATGGCGTCGCCGTCCCCACCGATTGGTTCAATATCATTTTTAGTCCAGTGGTCTGGGTGCGATTTCCGCACATGCTCCTTGCCGCCTATGTGACCGGCGCCTTCTGCGTTGCCGCCACCGGAGCGTGGTATCTGCTGCGGCGCGAATACCACGCGGAGGCGCACATCATGCTCCGCATGGGGCTGGGTCTTGCTGCCGTGCTCATGCCGGTCCAGCTGTTTTTCGGACATTTAAACGGAGAGTATGTGGTTCACCACCAGCCATCGAAGATGGCCGCAATCGAGGCGCGATGGCACGATGAGAAGCCCGCCTCCGAGGTTCTGCTCGCGTGGCCGGACGAGCAGAACCAGAGAAACCTCTTTGCGATTCCGCTTCCCCCGCCTTTGGGCAGCCTGATCGATTCCGACAGCCTCACGGCTGGAGAGGTAGGAATGGACAGCATCCCGCCAGAGAATCGGCCGCCAGTCGTCATCCCGTTCTTCGCGTTCCGCATCATGGTCGGCTGCGGGTTGCTCATGATGGCGCTCGCCTGGATCGGCACCTACTTGGATATCAAGGGACGCATCGGCCAGAGACGGCTTCTGCTCTGGTCGATCTTCCTCAGCTTCCCTCTGCCTTTCATTGCGACCTTGACGGGCTGGTTCACCGCAGAGGTGGGTCGCCAGCCTTGGGTGGTCTATGGGGTTCTGAGGACGGCTGACGCGATGACGCCTTTTCTGACGACCCGAGCTGCAACAATATCGCTGGTCGTCTTTTGCACGGTCTACCTTTTCATATTCTCTTTCGGCACCCTCTACATCTACCGGCTCCTGCGGGCTGGCCCCGCCGGCTCTCTGGTTCAAGCGCCAGCCGCCGCTATCCCAAACCGGCCCATGTCGGTTGTCGATGAGCATCCGACGCCAAGTCTCGGTCATCTGGTCGCGGGAGAATAGCCATGGTCATGTTCTGGGCATCGATTTTGGCCATCAGCATTCTGCTTTACGTGCTGCTCGACGGGTTTGATCTCGGCATCGGAATGCTGTTCGGATTGACGCGTAGCGCGCAACGGCGCAGCGCCATGTTGAGTGCGGTTGCGCCGATCTGGGACGGCAATGAGACCTGGCTTGTTGTAACCGGCGTGATCCTGTGGGGTGCCTTCCCGTTCGTCTATGGGACTCTTTTTTCCGCATCCTATCTTCCGCTGCTTGTCATGCTGGCGGGTCTGATCCTTCGAGGGGTGGCATTCGAGTTTCGCAACAAAACGGAGCAGGTGCGGTGGATCTGGGATTGGAGCTTCGCGGGTGGATCTTTCGCGGCGTCGTTCATCCAGGGAATGACCGTCGGTGCCCTCGTCGAAGGCCTTCCGATCCAAGACGGTCAATATACCGGCGGCGACTTCGGCTGGTTCAGTCCCTTTGCCACGCTTTGCGGTTTGGGATTATGCCTCGGCTACGCGCTCCTTGGGGCGTGTTGGCTGATCAAGAAAAGTGACGGGGCGACGCGCGAGACCGCCTATCGCCAGATACCCTATCTCGCGGTCGGCGTGCTCGTCTTCCTGATCCTTGTGTTCATCTACGCACTCGCCGAACACCTTGAGCTCATGGGCCGATGGCTCGATCGTCCGTATCTGTTCGTCTTCCCGGCGATCTCTAGCGTAGCCGCAGTCAAGTTGGCCGTCAGCGTTCGTAGTCACCGCGATGGATGGCCCTTCCCCATGGTGATCGTGATCTTCACATCGGCGTTTGGAACCCTGGCGGTATCGTTCTGGCCCTACATGATTCCCTTCGTCGTCACCGTCAACGAAGCGGCCGCACCCCATTCCAGTCTCGCATTCATGTTCTGGGGAGCGGGTCTTTTCGTCTTTCCGCTGATGCTGATCAACACCGCCGTCAGTTACCATGTGTTTCGCGGCAAGGTCACGCCGGCAGCGCAGCACTATTAGCCTGAGCATACAGGAGTGCACAACGATGATTCGAGGCGTCGAATTGTGGAGCGGTCAGGACAACCACTCACATTTCGAGGAGGGTATCCTCGACCTCGAACCCGGCCGGCGCGATGCAACCGCCAG
>DATATP010000153.1:0-23871 GCA_036268715.1 Rhizomicrobium sp.
TCAAGACCCCGCCGAGGCTGAGCATTCCTCCATGCCGCGCTCCGCCATCGAAACCGAAGTTGCCGACTTCGTGCTGCCCATCAGGCGACTGGCTGCCCGCCTGGTCGAACTCATTCGCGCCAAAAAGCCTTTTTCGATCCCGGAAACCGCGAGTGAGGAAGATCAGTTGCGCCGCATCTTCGCCCATTTGCGGGTACGGACCGGGCACGATTTTTCCCATTACAAACGCTCCACCATCATGCGGCGGATCATGCGTCGTATGCAGGTCTCGCGCCGGGAAAAGCTTGAAGACTATTTCTTCTATCTGCGTGAGAATTCGGAAGAGGTGCAGGCCCTGCTGGCCGATCTCCTGATTTCGGTGACGACCTTCTTTCGCGACAGCAAAGCGTTCGAGACGCTCGCCGCCAAGGTGATCCCCCATCTTATCAATAAGGAAGACAAGACTCCGGTGCGGGTCTGGATAGCGGGCTGTGCCACCGGAGAAGAAGCCTACTCCACCGCCATGCTGCTGATGGAGGAAGCCTCGCGCCATGAATTCTATCCGGAGATCCAGGTGTTCGGCTCGGACATGGATACGCGCGCCCTGAATGTCGCGCGCGAAGGCCGCTATACCACGGCGATCGAAGCGGACGTGAGCGAAGACCGTCTGCACCGTTTTTTCAGCCGTGATGGCGAATATTACCGGGTCAAGCGCGAGTTGCGCGATGCGGTGCTGTTTGCCAATCACAGCTTGTTGAAGGATCCGCCCTTTTCGCGGCTGGACCTGATTTCCTGCCGCAATCTTCTCATCTATCTTGACCGCGACCTGCAGCCGCAAGTGCTGGAAACCTTGCATTATGGGCTCAATCCATCCGGTTACCTGTTTCTAGGGACCTCGGAAAGCGCCGAGCATGTCGACGGCCTGTTCCATATCGTGGACCGGGAAGCGCGCATTTATCAGTCGGCCGGCCGCTCGTCAGACCGGCTGCCGACACTACCGCGTATCCTGGGCATGCCCACCGAACAACTTCCCGACGCTTCGGTCTTTCCGCCGCTCAGCGCCCGTACCATCCAGGCGGCGCATCGTGAATCGCTGGAAAGCCAGTCCCCGCCCAGCGTGCTGATCGACCGCACCAACAAGGTGCTGCATCTGTCCGACAGGGCGGGACGCTATCTTCAGCCTTCGGGCGGCCCCCTGACCACCGATATCACCGACTTGGTGCGGCAGGAAATGCGCTTTGAGTTGCGGTCGGCGCTGCATAACGCTTTCGCCCGGGGAGAGGACACGCTTTCTACCGTCATGTTCGTACGCTTCAATGGCATGGCGAGCCGGGTCTATATCCAAGTAAAGCCGGTCACTGCGGAAGGCGACAAAGAGGTCAAGCGCGCCCTGGTTTTCTTCATCGAGGGGGAAGCGGACAAATACGGCACCGAGACTCCCCGGGATTCCGAGCCTAGCAGCGAAACAGTGGACCGCCTCAAACAGGAATTGGAGCTGGCGCAGGCGCGGCTGCGCACCACGCGGGAGGATTCGGAAGCCGCCAACGAGGAACTGCGGGCTGCGAACGAGGAATTGCAGTCCATCAATGAGGAATATCGCTCGACCGCCGAGGAGCTGGAAACCAGCAAGGAGGAGTTGCAGTCGATCAATGAGGAACTGCAGACCGTTAACAGCGAGCTGAAGCTCAAGCTGGAGACCGTGTCCCGCGCCAATAGCGATCTGCACAATCTGATGGGGGCGATGGACTTCGGCACCCTTTTCCTCGACCCCGCCCTCACGATCAAGCGCTTCACGCCCCGGCTGACGGACCTGTTCAGTCTCACCCCCGCCGATGTCGGCCGGCCGATTACCGACTTCACCCACCAATTCGATTATGAGGGTTTGATCACGGACGCTCGCGCAGTCTTGGATAATCTGGTGCCAATCGAGCGCGAAATCAGGAGCCGCAAGGGCAACTGGTACCTTGTTCGCTTCCGGCCTTATCGCACGGTCGACGACAAGATCGATGGCGTCGTCGCAACGTTCGTCGATGTGACGGAGCGGCGCCAGATGGAGGATGCGCTGCGTGTGAGCGAGGAAAAACTGCGCCGGGAAATGCGCTTGGTGGAAATCTCGCGCTCGCCCATTGTGGTGTGGGAGCTGGACGGCGTCATCCTGCAATGGAATCAGGGAAGCGAGGAGTTTTACGGCTATTCGCAGGAGGAAGCTCTGGGAAAGAACAGCGAGACCTTGCTGCGAACCGCCGTGCCTGGCTCGTCGTTCCAGGCGGTCAAGGATGCGCTCCAGAGCGCCGGAAGCTGGAAGGGCACACTGCATCAGGTCGCCAAAAACGGACGATCTTTGTCGGTTGAAAGTCATTTGGAGCTGATTAAGACAGGCAATCGGCGCACGGTGCTGGAGAGCACGCGGGAAATGCCTTCCGCCTAAGCTTCCTCTTTTTCCTCGGCCGCTGGCTCTTCTTTGCCGCCCCCATCTTCAGGATGCACCCATTCGGCTCGGACCAGTTGCTGCGCCGCGATTTCCCGGCCGGCGCTCTCCTCGGCGGCGCGGCTCCACGTCTCGCCGGTGTGGTGATTGCCATTGGCGAAATGCTTGTCGGCGATTTCCCGGCACAGACCCGTGCGCTCGTTCAATCGCCGCAGCAAGGCAGAAAAATCATTCTCCAGCGATTCCACCTGCTGGGCCGCGAGGACCTCTGCCGTCATCATATGGCCGATATGGCAACGAAATCGCGTCAGCTTTCCAATGCTCTCCTCCCGCATCGCGCCGCCGCATTCCGGACAGGTTTGGGCGCTGGGACTCTCGATCTTTGGCTCCATCACACCTCCTCCGTGAACAATTTGGCTCCTCTGTCGCAAAGACTCGCCGGCCAGCCGGATCAACAGGCGTGGCATCTCACCGACCGGCAGACAATAATCCACCGGCACATTTTCCAACGCGCTTCTGGGCATGTCCGGCGATTCGGCATCTGATGGGGTCTGAACGATGGCTGTACCGCCGCGCCGCTTGATCTCGTAAAGGCCGGCCGTGCCGTCATTCAGTCGGCCGCTCAGTACAACCCCAATCGCTTCGGGGCCATAGCTTTCCGCTGCACTGCGAAACAAGGGATCGATTGCCGGGCGGGCCCAGTTCTCCCGCGGACCTCGCGATAATTCGATGTGTCCATCCGTAACCAACATATGATGGTCCGGCGGCGCGACATAGATTTGGCCCGGCTGGATACGCTCGCGGTCTACCGGATGAGAGGCCTTTATACCGTCAATGTCGCTCAAAATGGAGGGAAGAATGCTTTGCGCCCCGCCCACATGTAAGACTATGAGAATGGGCGCCCCGACCTTGGTCCCGAGTCCGGAAACCAGCGTTTGCAGCGCCTGCACACCTCCTTGCGAAGCTCCGATCACAACAATCCGCGGCACGGGTTCTCCCTCCAGTGGTTAACGCGGATCGTACCGAATCGTCTCACTTGGGCGTTTTGCTGGCTAAAAGCGCCGGTTGATGGACTAGGGCTTTTTTTTGGGCTAGCGTGTCGCGAGGGTATGTAAACGCGTATGAGCATCGAAATGCGTCGATTTTTCTTCGATTTCCGGGAAGGTACACAAGTTTGCCCGGACCTTGATGGCAACGAATTCACATCGGCAGAGCAAGCCTATCTCGAGGCGATCAAAGCGGCGCAGGAAATGTGGGGTGGCCTCCTCGCTGAGCGACGCGATCCAAGGCAATGCGCCTTTCACATTCGGGACAGCGAAAAGAATCTCCTGTTCATCGTCTCGTTTATGGAGTTGCTCGAATCTTGCCGCAGGTCTGTGGACGTTCCCGTTCCGATCAGCCCCACGCATCAAGCGATTGTGAATGTGCAACACGCCAAGCGGATGAAGGAAGAGATAAGCCGCGAAATCACGGCGGCCCGTGTGGGACTGCGCGAAGCGTTCGGCCTGATATCGACCATCTGAGCAGCAGCACGCAAATTTTCAATTCGATGGACCGCATCGCGCATATGCGGCAATAAGGCCATCTGCGCCTCGCGGCCAAATCGCCTGTCAGGTGTTATCCGAGACAGGAAGCATCGGGCCGATGATGCCGGCTGCGCCTATCCGTTGCGCCCGATCGATGTACTCAGACATGAAATTCGCCGGGAACTTTTTGGCCCCTTGTGGCTTAAACTCGGGGAGTGGGAAGTTATATTGTGCTCAAAAGATTTCTAGAAAATGTCATTCGCGTAGGTACTTTCGTCTTACGCCAACCGGGCCAACCGGAAATGCATTTCGGCCGGGGTGAACCCAAGGTGGCCATTCGATTGACCGATCATCAGGCGGCATTGGCGCTCGCCTGCGATCCTTTGCTGAAGCTGGGCGAGCTTTATATGGATGGCCGGCTGGTGCTGGAGGAAGGCGATGTGGCCGACCTGCTGGCCCTTGTCACCAAAAACTGGGCCGTTGCGCCGCCTGCCCAGCTTCCGGTACGACTGCTAACCGCGGCACGCCGGGCGGTGCGCCGCATCCGGCAATTCAACCCCGTATCACGCTCCCGTGCCAACGTAGTCCATCACTATGACCTATCGCAGGAGCTTTACCGATTGTTCCTGGATACGGACCGGCAATATTCCTGCGCTTATTTTTCCGAACCGGGCAAAAGCCTGGAAGAAGCGCAGCTCGCCAAGAAACGCCATATCGCCGCCAAGCTGTGGCTGAACCGCCCCGGATTGAAAGTATTGGACATAGGTTGTGGCTGGGGCGGGATGGCGCTGGAACTGGCCCGCGCCGCCAATGCCGACGTGACGGGCATTACTTTATCTGAGGAACAGCTCGTCGTGGCGCGCGAACGGGCCGCCCGTTCCGGAATGGGCGAGCGTCTGCGTTTCGACCTTGTGGATTACCGGACCCAGAGGGGCAGCTATGACCGTATCGTCTCGGTCGGCATGTTCGAGCATGTCGGACTGCCGCAATATCCGGCCTTCTTTGCCAAAATCAGCACCCTGCTCAAAAACGACGGTGTGATGCTGCTGCATTATATCGGCCGCGCCGAAGGTCCGGGGGAAACGAATCCCTGGATCGCCAAATACATCTTTCCCGGCGGCTATTGCCCGGCATTGAGCGAAGTACTGCCTGCAATCGAGCGCGCCGGCCTGTTGGTCACCGACATCGAGGTGTTGCGGCTGCATTATGCGCAGACGTTGCGCGCCTGGCGCGAGCGGTTCAACGCCAGCCGCGCCCGCATCGCGGAGCTTTATGACGAACGCTTTTGCCGGATGTGGGAATTCTATCTGGCCGGGTCGGAGATGGCCTTCCGCCATGACAGCATGGTGGTGCACCAGATCCAGATCGCGCGGCGTACGGACAGTCTGCCGATCACCCGCGACTATATGCTGGAAAATGAACGGGCGTTGAACCAGATGTCGCAGGCGCGCGCCGTGCAGGCGGCCTGAATCCAGCAACTATTGCGGCGACGATGACAAGATCGGCCGCACGAGACTGCCGTCCGCCGCCTCCGCCGGCAGGTCCACCCCGATTCGCGTGCCCGGCGCCACACCCCCTGCCAATGTCACCGTATCGCCATCGGTCGAACGCACCGCGATCTTCACATAATGCAACCGCGAATCCGGGCCGATCTCGGCAACAAACTGATTATCGCCGTTGGTGATCAAGGCACCCACCGGAACCTGGGTCGCACGCGCCATCGGGACATGCAGGGTCATGTAAACAAAACTGCCGCCGAGCAGGAAATCCTTGCTGTTATCCAGTACCACTTCCACCAACATGGTGCGGGTGCGCGGATCGAGCTGCCCGGACAGGCGCGTGATCTTTGCCTCAATCGAGCGGCCGGAATTTGCAGCGTCCACGATATCCGCCGTATCGCCGACATGCACAAAGGGTGCCACGTCCTGCTGCACATAGGCGTCGATCCGAAGACGCGTGTCGTCGGAGACGGTCACTACCGGTTGCGCCGCGGTCTGGCTGGTGGTGGCATTCTGCACCAGCGCGCCGGGATCGGCGAACCGCGCCGTCACACGGCCATCGAATGGCGCGACCAGTCGCTCATAGGACTTGAGCGTCGCGTATTGGTCCAGCGTGGCCTTTGCCACGCGCGCATCCGCATCGGCCTGGTCGGCCTGCTGCGCCGCGATCGCATTCTGGCGTAGCAGTTGATCGTAGCGGCGCGCGATCTGCTGCTTGTTGAGAAGATCGGCGCGGGCGCTGTTGTATTGCGCGTCGGTTTCCTCGGACTCGATGGTCGCAAGAAGCTGGCCCGTCTTGACGACATCGCCCTTGTCCACCAGCACTTTCGACAGATAACCGCTCACTTTCGCATAGAGGGTCGCCTGCTGGTATGGCGTCACGCTCGCCAGCACCGTCACGGTCTGCAACGCGGGCCCGGCAACAGCCCTGACGGCTTGAACTGCGGGGCCCGCCGCTGCATCCCTGTCGAGACCCGAACGTTGTGCGGAAAGATGTCGGGAATGCAGCACGATAACCGCCGCAACGAGGATCGCGGCGGCAATCAATAGAACGATCGCCCAACCGCGAAAGCCGCCTTGATGGGTATCATCCATGCTGCACTCCGCTGCGTGTTTCCTGCTCGAAGCGCGCGTCCAATGCATGCAGGCTTGGCGGCGCCTTGCGCAGCAGAATATAGGCGATGGGAACAATGAACAGCGTCGCCAGGGTGGCTAGCATCAGGCCCCCGATCACGGCGCGGCCCAGCGGAGCGTTCTGTTCTCCCGCCTCGCCCAGGCCCAGCGCCATCGGGATCATGCCCAGGGTCATCGCCATGGCCGTCATCAGGATGGGCCGCAGCCTTGTGCGTCCAGCCTCGACCACTGCCTCCAGCGCGGAAAGTCCCTCCCGCACCCTTATGTCATTGGCGAAGCTTACTACCAGAATGGAATTCGATACCGAGATGCCTACCGACATGATCGCGCCCATCAGCGATTCCACATTGATCGTCGTGCCGGTCAAAGCCAACATCCACAAGATTCCGATCAACGCGCCAGGCACCGCCATCATAATGATGAGGGGATCGACCCAGGACTGGAACAGCACCACCAGCAACGCATAGACCAGAATCACTGCCAGGACGAGGCCCTCGCCCAGATCGGTGAAGGCGGTTTCCATCACCTCATTCTGGCCCCGGATCTGGATCTGCGTGGTGGCGGGAAGCGACGGCTTTATCTTTGCGATCGCCGTTCGGATATCGGACGCGACGCCGCCCAGGTCGCGGCCGTCGATATTGGCGTCCAGATCGATCACCCGCTGCACGGTATAATGATTGATGGATTCCATGTCGGTGGTTGGCGAAATGCTGGCAACGTCCGACAAGCGCATCACCGGAGCCCCTGGGGCAGCGGACAGAGCGTTGGTCGGCGCATTCGGCGTCGACATGGGCATGTTCATCAGTTGCGAAACCGAAGATATTTGCGGCTGCGGCATCTGCACCGCCACAAGGTAATTCACGCCATTGGCCGGGCTGAGGAAAAAGGACGGCGAGACGCCCGCGCTGGAGGAAAGCCCGGTCAGCATGTTGTTGGCGATATCGCGCTGGGTGAGTCCCACTTCCGCCGCCCTTTGGCGATCGACGTCGATCTTAAGACCCGGATAGGACATCACCTGCTGAACATGTGCGTCGACAATGCCTGGAATCTTTTCCAGCGAAGCGAGAAGTTTTCGGCCCGTAGCGTAGGACGCATTGATGTCGGCGCCTTGAATCTGCACATCGATCGGCGCGGAGAGACCGAAATTGAGCACCTGGCTCACGATATCGGCTGTCTGGAAATAAAAGGTCGAACCGAGAAACGCCGGCGGCAGCTTCGCGCGCATCTGCCGCATATAATTCACCGAGGGTGCGTGGCCCTGATTGAGCTGGATGAGAATTTCGGCATCCATGCCGCTGACATTGTCGGTCGGCACCAGCGCCAGGTTGTAATAGATCGGCACCCCGATCATGTCATTGATGGTGTGAAGCTCGCTCGCGGGAATGATCTGGCGGATATGTCTTTCGACATCCAGCACCAGCTTTTCGGTATCCTCGATGCGGGTGCCGGGCGGCGCCCGATAATGCAGCTTGATGATTCCGACATCGGCGGTGGGGAAGAAATCGGTGCCGATGGAGGTGAACAGCGCCGCGGTGAGCAGAATCAGGATCCCGAAACAGACAAGGACAAACCGGCGCTGCGCCAGTACCACCGTCAGAGCCCGGCCATAGCCGTCGCGCAAGCGAATGAAGCCGCGCTCGAAGACGCCGAACAGTCCGCGGCCTTCTCCTTCCTTGTGCACATGATCGGTCAGCAGGAAGCGCGAGAAGGCCGGCACCACTGTGAAGGAAAGAAAATAGGAAGCGACCATCGCCAGTACCACGGTAATCGCGAGCGGAATGAACAGGAACCGCGCCGGGCCTTCCAGCAGCACCACCGGAAAGAACACGATACAAATGGCAAGGGTGGCAACCGTGAGGGGCTGGATCACCTCGCCCGAACCATTCAGGATCGCAAGGGTCAGGCCCTTGCCCAAGGTCTGGTTGCGGTGGATGTTCTCGATGGTGACGGTCGCGTTGTCCACCAGCAGACCGATGGCGAGCGCCAGGCCGCCCAAGGTCATCAGGTTGATACTCTGGCCGGTGAGCAGCAGCCCGATCATGCCGGCGCCAATGGAGAGGGGGATGGAAAGCGACACGATCACCGTGCTGCGCCAGTCGCCCAGGAACAACAGGATCATCAGCGACACCAAGATCGAGGAGATCACCGCCTCGCGGATCACGTTGGTGACGGCGGCGCGCACGAACACCGACTGGTCGAAGTCCAGTCGCAATTCCATGCCTTTGGGCGCGGCGGCTTCGATCTGGGGCAGCATGTCCCGGGTCGCATCCACCACTGCCAGAGTCGAAGCATCGGCATGCTTGAGAATGGCGAGATAGGTGGCGCGCTTGCCATCGACATGCACGATATTGGTTTGGACAGCAAAAGAATCCTTCACTGTCCCGACATCGCCCAGCAGCACCGGTATGCCATTGACAACGCCGATTGGAATATTCCTGAACTCGTCGACCGCCGAGGGACTGGAATTGAGCGTCACATTATATTCGTGCCCGCCTATGCGCGCCGTTCCCGCCGGCACGATGACATTGGAGTTCTGCAGCGCGTTGAGGACCGCAGTAGCATTCAGGCCCTTGGCGGCCAGCTTGGCGGGATCCAGATAGATCATGATTTCGCGGCTTTTACCGCCGAACGGCGCAGGCGAAGAAAGCCCGGGGATGGTGAACAGTTTGATGCGGATGAAGTTGAGCGCATAATCGGCGAGCTGCTGCTCGGGCAGGGTCTTGCTCGAGATCATCATCTGCACCACCGGGACGTCGGCGGCGTTGAACTGGATGACGATGGGCGGCGACATGCCCGGCGGAACATTGTGCAGCACGGTCGAGTTGATCGCGCTGATCTGCGCTATGGAGGCCCCGATATCCGAGCCGGGCTGGAAATAGACCTTCAGCAGGCCGACACCAGGAATGGCTTGAGACTCGATCCGGCTGATGCCGTTGACCGTGGTGGAATAGGCGCGCTCGCTGATCAGATTGACGCGACGCTCCATGTCGGTGGCGGAAAGGCCCGGATAGGACCAGACCACCAGCACGACCGGGATGTCGATCACCGGGAAGATGTCCACGATCATGCGAGTGACCGACAGCACACCCAGCAGAGCGATCAGCAACGCGGCGATCGCAGCGGTATAAGGTCGGCGCAGCGCAAGACGGACGAAAGACAGCAACGAGGCTATATCCCGGAAAGCCGCTCAGCTTTTAGGCAAAGCCTTGCTCGCTGCCAACCGGATAAAATGCCTTGCAGCCCTGCATTTCACACCAAACGAATGTGGGCGAAGATAACTTTTAAGACCATGATGTAAACAAGGATATGCCGCGCTCCAGACGGTTGAACATTGGCGCGACGGTGACAATATTGGCGCATGATACCGCTTTCGGTTCTCGATCTGTCGCCCATCGTGGAAGGCGCCGACGCCGCGTCGGCGTTGCGCAATACGGTCGATCTCGCGCGCCACGCCGAAAGCTGGGGTTACCAGCGTTACTGGTTGGCAGAGCATCACAATATGCCTGGCATCGCGAGCGCCGCGACGACGGTGGTGATCGGCCATGTCGCGGGTGCGACTTCCACCATTCGGGTCGGCGCCGGCGGAATTATGCTGCCCAATCATGCGCCTCTGGTGATCGCGGAACAATTCGGCACACTTGCTGCGCTTTATCCCGGTCGAATCGATCTCGGCATCGGCCGCGCGCCAGGTACCGATCAACGCACCATGCGAGCCCTCCGCCGACACCTTGCGACAGAGGGCGACAATTTTCCGCAAGATGTGCTGGAGCTGATCGCTTATCTGGAGCCGGCAGCGCCCGATCAGCCGGTACGGGCGATACCGGGCGCGGGTTCGCAGGTACCAGTCTGGATCCTGGGATCGAGCCTTTATGGCGCGCAGCTCGCCGCGGCGCTGGGATTGCCGTATGCGTTCGCGTCCCATTTCGCGCCCGAGCAGCTTGCGCCAGCCCTGGCGCTGTATCGCGCCCAGTTTCGTCCTTCGTCCCGCCTGGCGAAGCCGCATGTCATGCTGGGGGTTGGGGCGGTCGTCGCCAAAACCGATGCTGAGGCGCAGCGCTTGTTCACCTCCCAGCAACAGGCAGTGGTCAATTTACGGTCAGGAAGGCCGGGCCCTTTACCGCCGCCGATCGACCGTATCGATTCTGTGCTCGATGGCCGTGGCCAATTAATCCTGGAAAGCGTGCTTGGTTGCGCAATGGTCGGCGCGCCCCCAACGGTGCGGGCGGGCTTGCGGGATTTCATTGCGCGTCACGATCCCGACGAATTGATGGTGACGGCGCAGATTTTCGACCATGCAGCCAGGCTGGAATCCTACGGGTTGCTCAGCACTCTCATGGCAAATTGATTCGGGAAACAAACAACCGGACCGGCGACGTGCCGATCCGGCCGATTGTTCGGCGTATTAGGGTGTGACGTGGAGCGTCGTCTTCCACGATGCTTCGATCTGCTTCACGACATTATCGGGCAACGGCACATAATCGAGTTGCTTGGCATCGGCCTGGCCGTCATGCAGCGCCCAATCGAGAAACTTCAGCACCGCCCTGTTCTTGTCGGCGGGATAATCGGCGCGCAGCAGCATATAGGTCGCCGCCGTGATCGGCCAACTCGCGGCACCGGGCTGATTGGTCAGGATTTCATAGAAATCCTGCACTTTGCTGAAGTCCGCATTCGCGGCCGCAGCTTGAAACGCGCCCATGGACGGATGCACCCGCTTGCCTGCCGCGTTGGTCATATCGGCGTAGACAAGTTTGGACTGCATCGCATAGGCATATTCCACATAGCCGATTGCGCCAACCGCCTGCTGCACGCTCGCCGCGACGCCGGCATTACCCTTGCCGCCAATGCCGCTTGGCCAAGTCACCGAGGTATCCGCGCCCACCCTGCTCTGCCATTCCGGATTCACCTTGCCGAGATAGTTGGTGAAGTTGAAGGTGGTGCCCGATCCGTCCGAGCGATAGACCGGAAGAATCGCCCGGTTGGGGAGATTCACTTTGGGATTGAGAGCCTTGATTGCCGGATCGTTCCATTTCGCGATCTGGCCGAGATAGATTTTCGACAGGACCAGCCCGCTCAGCACCAATTGTCCTGGCGCGATACCCGGTAAATTGACAACCGGGACAATCGAAATGACGACCTGGGGAAACTGAACCAGCCGATTGCTCGCAAGCTCGGTATGCATGAGCGGCTTGTCGGAGTTGCCGAAGTCCACGGTCTTTGCCTCAATCTGCTTGATGCCGCCGCCGGAACCGATCGGCTGGTAATTCACCTGGTCCCCTGTCTTCTGCTGGTATTTTTGCGCCCAAATCTGCAGCACCGGATAGATCGCCGTCCCGCCGGCGCCTGTCAAAGATGCCGCCTGGACGCCGGTCGCGGCCAGCGCGATCAGCGCTACGCCGCCCGCCCATCGTGCAAAAGTCTTCATCTCACATCCCTTCGTGTGGTGCGCAACGATCTGCGCGGGCCAAGGCGATAGGACAGAATTGTTTCGATCATGTGACGGTATTTCCTCCCGCGAGAACCCCAAATTTCCAGAAAACCCGTGCGAAGCTTTTGTGAAAGCCGCCTGTCCTGCGCTCGGTCGTCACAAAACCATTGTATGGCGCGGCTACCACCCGCGCGGGTCCGCCGCTCCTGGCGGGTCTTGAGAATGGGATGCGAATTCATGAGAAAGAATTTCTGGCGCGGGGGTGCCGCTATCGGTGCGCTTGCGGCGACCTTTGTGGGAGCGCCGCCGGCGATGGCGGATAGCGGCGTCACCGTAATATTGGGCGGCTTTCTCGCATCGGAAGGCGTTTATCGCTCGCGCGACGAGCAGGCCGATATCGGCAGCTCCTTCAGCGGCGTACCCTTCTCCAACGCCTCCACTGCGCACACCTCGGAGACACGCTTCACGGCCCGTCAGAGCCGCCTTTCGCTGCTGGTGTCAGGCGATTTCGACTCCGACACCCATTTTACCTTGTGGAACGAATTCGACTTTCTGGGAGGCGCCCAAACCGCGAATTCCAATGAAAGCAATTCCTATAATCTGCGTATTCGCAATATTTACGCGACGGTGGACTGGGATTCGCTGGGCCTTGAAGTTCTTGCCGGCCAGAACTGGTCACTCTTAACCTTGAACAGCCATGGAATCACGCCGCGCAATGAAGTCACGCCCGCCACCATCGACGCACAATATTCCGTCGGCTTCAACTGGGCCCGCCAGCCGCAATTGCGCGTCACCAAAAGCTGGAATCGCGAATTCTGGCTTGCGCTCTCGGTGGAAAACCCCCAGACCACCTTCGCTGCCAATGCCGCCGCGGCAGCGGGGATTTCGGTCACCAATCTGGCGGCCGGCGGATCGGAATTCGACAAGGCCAACAATTTCTCCCTCAACCATATTCCCGACCTGATCGGAAAGATTGCTTGGGAGCCGCGTATTGGCGATGCGCAACCACTGCACATCGAAGCGTTCGGGATTTACCGGTCCTATTACGACCGGATCAATGTGGCCGCGACCAATGCGCTCGGCCTGCCCCCAGCCATCCACAATTCGAATCAATCGGGCGGTGGCGTAGGCGGCAGTATCGCCTGGAGCATATTGCCGGGTCTGCTCGACCTGCAAGGCACGCTGATGACCGGCTCGGGAATCGGCCGCTACGGGTCGGGACAGCTGGCCGATGTGACCTTCCGGCCTGACGGAAGTCTTGCGCCGATTCAGGAGACCACTGGGCTGCTGGGCGCCACGCTGCATGTCACCCCAAAGTTGGACGTCTACACCTATCTCGGCCAGGAGGAAGAGCAGGCCAAATACTTCAATATCGGCACGGCTCATCTAGGTCTGGGCAATCCCAACTATAATCTTGCCGGCTGCTTTGTTGAAGGCGGCTCATGCTCGCCCAATGTCGAAGCCGAACGGCAGGCGAATGTCGGTTTCTGGTGGCGGCCCTGGCAGGCGAAGTTCGGCAATTTCCGGTTGGGAATGCAGTATTCCTATACCCGTTTGACCGCCTTTGCTGGCGCGGGCGGCAAGCCCACCACCGACGACAGCATGGTGTTCACCAGCGTCCGTTTCTATCCCGCCTTCTGAGGCCCGGCAGCGGCAGCCGCGATTTCTGCGGCAGCCGCCTTGCCGGCTTTTCCGGTTTTAACCGGCTCCATCGTCCTCAAAGGCAGCCCGATACGGAAAACGCTGCCGATCCCCGGAACGCTGCGCACGGCAACACTGCCCCCATGCGCCTGGCAGATCGATTTGACGATGGCGAGGCCCAGGCCTGCGCCCGTCTCGCCCCGATCAGTCGAAACCCGATAAAAGCGATCGAAGATGCGCTCATGGTGATTAGGATCGATGCCGATTCCGGAATCCTCGACCGTTATGAATCCGAACTCGTCCTCGACGCCCGTTTCTACCGCCACCCGCCCGCCCGTGGGCGTATATTTGATCGCATTGTCCAACAGATTTACCAGAATCTGCTTCAGCCGGTCGCGGTCGCCGGCCACCATCACGGGCGCACCGGAAGGCTTTCCCAGACGGATCTGCTTTTCCTCTGCAAGCAGGTTCATTTGTTCGATGGTTTCCAGGGCGAGAGCCAGCAGGTCGACGTCGGAATGGGCGCGCTTGCCCCACAGACTCTCCATGCGCGACAAGGTGATGAGGCTATCCACCACGCCGCTCAGCCTGTCCATCTCCTCCAGCGCGTTGCTGACGGCGCGATCGACGTCGGACGACAGCTTGGCCTGGGCGACGACCAGTTCGAGCTCGCCGCGGATGATCGTGAGCGGCGTGCGGAGTTCATGCGCCGCATCGGCAGAGAAGCGGCTGACATGGGAATACGCATTGTCCAGCCGGTCGAGCATACGGTTGAGCGCCAGGCCAAGCGCCTCGATGCGGGGTTCTGTCCCCACGAGCGGCAGACGCTTGTGAGGGTCGTTGAAGGTGTAGGATTCCGCGGCATTGATCATCACCTCGACCGGCCGCAGCGCCTGGCGCATCAGGACATACCCGGCCAGGGCCGCCAGCAGCAGCATGATCGGCAGGCCGACGAACAGAGAGGTCGCGAGCCGGCTCTGGACGGAGCGGGCGAACAAATAGGATTGGCCACAATCGACGGTGATCAGGCGGCCGTCCCGTTCGCGGAAACTGCGTGTGAAGAGCAGCAAATTTCCGACCAACGCATCGCGCGGCACCATACCGGGTTCGGCCAGGGGGACCTTCGCGGCGGAAAAGCCGCCGCCAACCGGATCCGCGGAACGATAGATCAGCGCATTGTCCAAACGTATGCGGATGAAGCGATCCTGCGCCTCCGGCGCGAAACGCCGCTCGATGACATCGGACAGCCGCGCCGGCTGGTCCAGCAATCCTTGTGAGATATTCCAAATCTCCCTTGTCCGTGCGGCAAGATTATTGGTAAGGCTCTCGCGGGTGTAGTGGCGGAAACTGACCACGGTGAAGAACAGGAAGGCGCCACCCAACAATACCAGTAGCGCGCAATAGAAAAACACCAGCCGGGAGGTGACCGACCTGAAGATCATGGCCGCGGATCTGCATCCAGCATATAGCCAAGCCCGCGCACGGTGCGGATCAGCTTGGGCTCGCGCCCCTCGTCGATCTTGCGGCGGAGATGACCGATATAGACATCGACAATGTTGGTGAGGCCCTCGAAGGACTGGTCCCAGATTTTCTCCACGATCATGCTTCGTGACAGGGTCCGGCCGGAATGCAGGAACAGATATTCCAACAAGGAATATTCCTTGGGACTCAACTCGATGCGCTTGCCGTCCCGCTTGACTTGGCGGGTCAGCCGGTTCAGTTCCAGGTCTGCCGTCTTCAGGACATTCTCCTGCAGTACCGGACCGCGCCGGAGCAGCGCCTGGACCCGGATCGCCAGCTCGGCCATCGCTACCGGCTTGATCACGTAATCGTCGGCGCCTGCCTGGAAATTTTCCACCTTGCTATCCAAGTCTCCACGCGCCGTGAGAATAAGGACCGGCATGGTGTGGCCCATGTCCCGCATCCGCTTCAAGAGCGACGTGCCCATGCCATCGGGCAGATGCAGGTCGATGATAACCAGATCGTAATGGAAACTTTTGACAAATTCGAGGCCGTCCGCAGCGGTGCAGACACCGTCTACGGTATAACCTTCCGACTTGAGGCTGCGCTGTAGGATATCGTTGAGCTTCTTCTCATCCTCGACAATTAGAATTCGCATGGCTCTCGCCTTTCCAGCCCGCCAGGAAAAACAGTCCCATTCTGTTTTCCTTCGTAAAGCATGACATCACGCCGGGTTGCTGCCGGTCTTGGCAGCCATGTCCGGCATCTGGTCGGCCGACCAGCCACCGCCGGTCGCGCGGATCAGCCCGACGCTGGCCTCAAGCCGGCGCGTCTCGATGGAAAGCGCGGCCTCCTGCGCTTGCAGGGCGGTGGTTTGGGCCACCACCACTTCGAGGAAACTGAGCGCGCCATTGCGATAAAGCGCCAGCGCCAAATCTTCGGTATGAGTTGCCGCCTTGACCGAGGCAGCTTCGGAATCCGCTTCCTGCGCCAGCCGGTTCAGCAGCACCAGATTGTCTTCCACTTCCTGAAAGGCGCGAAGCACCGCGGCGCGATAGGCGGCGGCGGCGGCGCTGTTGCCGGCTTTGGCAACGGCCAGCGCACCTTCATGCAACCCATTGTCGAACAGGGTCACCGCCATGCTGGGACCAAGCGCCCAAAAAGCATCCGGGGCGGTGAACAGCGCGTCATTACCAGTATTCTGGAATCCCGCTAAGGCATCCAGCGAGATATCGGGATAGAAAGCGGCACGCGCGATACCGATGCCGGCATTCGTGGCGGCAACCATCCGTTCGGCCGCCGCGACATCGGGGCGGCGCTGCAAAATTGTCGAGGGAAC
The DNA here is from genome assembly GCA_036268715.1 of Rhizomicrobium sp. Classification (GTDB taxonomy): domain Bacteria; phylum Pseudomonadota; class Alphaproteobacteria; order Micropepsales; family Micropepsaceae; genus Rhizomicrobium. The sequence continues at coordinate 16,433 of DATATP010000153.1, forward strand.
GCCGGACGGCACATTGGGTATCTTGAACGCGATAATAGCGGGCGCGATGGCCAAACTCGGCGCCGGTTCACCCACCAGACTGGCGATTGCGTGCTCGAAGAGCGCTCGCCGCGCCTCGATGTCTGCCAACTGAGTCTGCGCATCGCCGAGCTGGGCTTGCGCCCTTCCGACATCCAGCCCGGACGCGATGCCCTTTTCATGCCGCGCATTGGTGAGGTCGAGCGCCTTGCCATAGATGCGGATCGTGTCTTTCAGCAGCCGGGTCTCGGCATCAAGGCCGCGCATCTGCAGATAATCGTCGGCAAGTTGCGCCTGGAGGCTGAGACGGATGGATTGCAGATCAGCGAAAGAGCTCTGCGCCTGCGCCTTGCCCGCCGCCACTTCATTGCGAATGCGTCCCCATAGGTCCAGATCCCAGGAAAAGGAAACACCCGCCAAATCATCGCCATAGTAGGAAGGCTGGTTGGCGCTGCGCAGCGGCCTGTGGTCCGACTGGCGGTCGGTGTTGGCGTGGCCGCCTGCTCCAAAAGTGGGCAGGATCGAAGACTGGGCCTCTTCCAGATAGCCGCGCGCCGCATCGTAGCGCGCGACCGCCTGGGCCAAGGTCGGGTTGTCTTTCTCGATACGGCTTTCCAGCCCGTTCAATGTCGCATCGCCATAAAGCTCCCACCAGGTGCCGCGGGAAAGTGTGTCCTGGGGGGTCGCGGTGGTCCAGTTGCCGCTTTCCTTGAACGCGGCTGGCATCGCGGTCTGCGGCGCCTGATAGTCCGGCGCAAGATTGCAGGCCGAAACGGCGGCACAGGCCGCGACCACGACAATCAGCCTAGTCCGCATTTGTCGTCCCGATCCGCACCTTGTCGCCATTCGCCAGCGAATCCGGCGGATTATCGACCACCCGGTCGTGCGGGCTCAATCCAGAGGCGACGGTCACTTGGGTGCCCATATCGGTACCGATGGCGATCGGCTTCATCACGATACGATTGCCGGGACCGAGGGTGGCGACCTCCAGACCGGCGGCGCGGAAGATCAACGCGCTGGCCGGAAGCCGTAGGCTCTGCACCCCGGCAGCGTTGCCCATGCTCACTTGCGCATATTCGCCGGGCTTCAGCAGTCCGTCGGGATTTTGGGCTTCGAACTCGACCAGCAGGCTGGAGGATTGCGCGCTGATCGCGTTGGAGGTCGAGAGCAGCTTGGCGGGAAAATGCCGGCCGCTATATTCCGGCAGGGTGAGCGAAGCCGTCATTCCCGGCACGATCCGCGCGGAATAGGACTGAGGCACATTCACATAGACCCGCAAGGCATGTGTGTCCGCCACGGCAAACAGGGGATCGCCGTTGGAGGCCGGTCCGGCATTCACCAGCGCGCCGATATCGGCGGTGCGCTTGGTGACCACGCCGTCGAACGGAGCAGTGATCCGGGCAAATTGTTTCATCGCCAATAGGCGGTCGAGATTGGCCTGAGCAGCCTTGACCGCGCCGCTCTTGCTTGCGAGGTCCTCCTCCTTTTCCTCGACATCCTGTTTGGAAACCGCGTCCAGCGGCAGGAGGCTTTCCCAGCGGCCAGCCGTGGTGGCGGAAAGTTTCTGCGCCGCAACCGCCTCTCCAAGGTCGGCGCGGGCCTGACTGATCTGCTGATCGAGTTCTGGCGTGTCGATGGTGGCGAGCAACTCGCCCTGCTTCACATGCGCTCCGATATCCTTGTACCAGGCGTGGACATAACCCGGCACGCGCGAATAGATCTGGGCGTCGTAATATGCCTGTAAGGTGCCGGGCAGGACGAGCGGCTGACCCTTGCCACTGGCATCGGGCGACAAAAGTGCGACTGTCGGAATTTCGGTCGCCGCCGTCCAGGTCTTCAAATTGCTCGCCTGGACAAAGCGGGTATAGGAGCCGACGATCACGATCGCCACCAGCACGCAGCCTCCGCCGATCGCCATCCGCCGCAAATTGCGCCGCATCAGGTTGCGGTCATTCTCCGGGAACATACACTTCTCCAGCAATGGCATGGCCCGCATGTGAAGAGCGGCCGCGGACGATCGCGAACATGGCGGGCACAAAGAATAGAGTCGCGAAAGTCGCAAACAGCAGGCCGCCGATCACGGCGCGCCCGAGCGGGGCATTCTGCTCACCGCCCTCACCCAGACCCAGCGCCATCGGCGCCATGCCGATGATCATTGCCAGCGCGGTCATCAGCACAGGGCGAAACCGCGTAACGCCGGCTTCGATGGCGGCCCTGACCGCATCTCCGGTCGCCTCCAGCCTCTCGCGTGCGAAGCTCACCACCAGGATCGAGTTTGCCGTTGCCACGCCCATGCACATGATCGCGCCGGTAAGTGCGGGTACGCTCAACGTAGTGTCAGTGACGAAAAGCGTCCAGGCGATGCCCGCCAGCGCCGCCGGGAGCGCCATCACGATGACGAAGGGATCGGACCAGGAATGGAAATTCACCACGATCAGAAGATAGATCAGTATGATCGCCTCGACGAGGCCGAAATACAGACCGGAAAAGGCGGCATTCATCGTCTGCACCTGCCCGCGGATCGCGACGGTACCACCCGGCGGGAGATCATGAGCCGTATCATCCAGCACCGTCTGGATGGAATCGGCCACCGCACCGAGGTCGCGATCCTGGGTGGTGGCATAGATGTCGAAAGCCGGCTGGATGTCGTAATGGGAGACGACCGCGTCGCTGTCCTCGCGATGGATGTCGCTGAGGCCGCCCAGCAATTGGGGATTGGCGGGCCTTGAGCCGGTGATCGGCATCGTTTCCAGGCCGCTCAGCGTGTCGAGACGGTATTGCGGCGTCTGGATAACGATGGGATAGGACACGCCGTTCTTCGGATTGAGCCAGAAGGCCGGCGCGACTTGGAAGCTGCTGGCCAGATTGACCACTAAACTGTTGGTGACATCGCGCTCGGTGATGCCGACCAGACCGGCGCGGGTACGATCCACATCGATGCCGAATTCTGGATAGTGCGAGGACTGCTCCAGGCGGACATCGGCAGCGCCGGGAATTTTGCCGATCCGTTTGTTCAATTCGGTGGCATAGGCCTCCGCCTTTTGCCGGTCTGGGGCAGAGACCTGCACATCGATCGGAGCGGGCGAGCCGAAATTGAGAATCTGGCTGACCATGTCGGCCGGCAGGAACGAGAAGGTCGAACCCGGAAAGCTCTGGGGCAGCACCACGCGCAGTTTCTTCACATAACCGGCGGTCGGAGCGTGATTTTCATTGAGACTGATGAGAATATCGCCGTCTTCCGGACCTACCCCACCGGTGTTCAAATAGGCGCGATTGGTACCGCTGACCGGCAGGCCGATATTGTCGACAATGGCGCCGAGTTCGTCGGGTGGGATCACACTGCGGACTCGCGCCTCGATATGGTCGAATAGCGCGGCAGTTTCCTCGATGCGGGTGCCGATCGGGGCCCGCACATGCAGAGAAATCTCGCCCGCGTCCACTGCCGGAAAGAAATTCTTCCCTAGGAACGGCACGAGACAAAGCGAAAGCAGGGCGAAGACAAGAACGCCCACTGCAAAGCGGCCGCGATGCTCCATCGCGAATTCCAGATAGCGGTGATAGGAGACCCGGATCTTCTCGAATTGCACCTCGAAACCGTGCTGAAAGCGCGACAGGGGGTTGCGCGGGTGATGGCCGGCAGCGGCATCGTGGCGGCGTGCCACCGATGCGTCCTTGGCGTCGCCATGGGCGACCAGCAGATAACTCGCCATGGTGGGCACCAGGGTACGCGACAAGGTGAATGACCCGATCAGGGCGAACACCACCGCCTCCGCCATCGGCGCGAACAGAAAGCCGGAGATGCCGGGAAGAAAGAACATAGGCACAAAGGCGATGCAGATGCAGAGCAGGGAAACGAAGGCGGGCACGACGATCTGCTGGGCGCCGTCCAGGATCGCCTGGGTGACGCTCTTGCCCTTCTCCAGGTGCCAATTGATGTTCTCGATCGTCACGGTGGCATCGTCCACCAGGATGCCGACCGCGAGCGCCAATCCGCCCAAGGTCATGATATTGAGCGTCTGACCAAGCGCCGATAAGAGCGCGATGGAAAACAGGATCGCCAGCGGAATCGAGATCACGATCACACAGGTCGAGCGCCAGCTTCCCAGGAAAAGCAGAATCATCAGGCCGGTTAAGGCGGCGGCGATTGTGCCTTCCTTGACCACCCCCGACACCGCCGCGCGCACAAAAACCGACTGATCGGCCAGCGGCACGATCTTCAGCGATGCGGGCAAGGTCTGCTTCAGCCGGGGGATGATCGCCTTGACGTCATCGACAATATTGAGGGTGGAGACCGAGCCGCTTTTCAAGACCGTCATCAGCACACCGCGATGGCCGTCCATACGAACAACATTGCGCTGAGGTGGTGAGCCGTCGCGGACATGAGCGACATCGCCCATATAGATAGTTCTGCCGCCGACCTGTTTGATCGGCAGCCGGTTGAGCTCGTCCACCACACTGGGGCTGTTGTTCAGCTTCACATTATACTCGAACTTGCCTACTTTGATGGTGCCGGCCGGAATGATTTGGTTCTGCGCCGCCAGTGCCGTCTCCAGGTCCTGACCCGAAAGATGATTGGCCTGGAGCGCCTGAGGATTGAGATCGATCTGGATCTGGCGCTCTTTGCCGCCATAGGGCGAGGGAATTGCCGCTCCTGCCACCGAGGCGAGCGAAGGGCGGATGAAATTTTGTCCGAGATCGTAAATCTCCTGCTCCGTCAGGGACGGGCTGGAGAGACCGAGCTGCAGGATCGGAACAGTCGAAGCGTTGTAGTTGAGGACCAGCGGCGGAGTGATGCCAGGCGGCATCTGCTTCAACACAGTCTGGGACAGCGACGTCACCTGGGCGGTGGCGGTGCGAATATCGACGGTGGGATGGAAGAATATCTTGACGATGCCGACACCAGACAGCGATTGGCTTTCGATATGGTCGATATCGGTCACTGCGTTCGAAAGCTGGCGCTCGTAATAATAGATAACCCGGCCCGCCATGTCGTCGGGAGACAGGCCACGGTACGTCCACACTACGGCGATCACCGGAATGCGGATGTCGGGGAAAATGTCGGTCGCAGTCCTGGTGACAGCCAAGCCGCCGAACAAGGCGATAAGGATGGCCATCACAATGAATGTGTATGGCCGCTTGAGCGCCAGGCGAACGATAGCAACCATGACCTAGATTCGCTTTGTCATCGAGAGAGAAGCAACCGCAATGCGTGCCGTCGGAGTAGACAAATAATGTCGCAGAATCCTCAACTCATATCGGGCGAAAGCGCAATATCAGGCTGGCGGCGCGATGGCGCAACGCGCTCGATCCCGGCACCAAGCTTGACGATGCCTTGGCGCTGAAGCCGCTGGGACGCAAGCCCACGACTTGGCCGCGGCGTTTCTCGATCCTTGTAATTTGCCCAGGCACAACCCTTCGGCCGAGCAATAGCGAAGGAACAAGCAGGGATAGGGTCGGCGTGGGCCCTGTGCTCGCGAAACATGCGGTCAAATTCCGGGTAAGTTCGACTTCAGCAATAGGCCCCCACCGATAAAAATGTCCCCGACGAAAAATGAAAATTCATTCAGAATGTAGGGCGATGAGCGCGCCCATGCGCCGCACGCACCGGTTTCAGCACGAAAAGGGCCAGTCCCACCACCGCCAAATTCATGATGGCGGTAGCGACAAACACCATGTGCCAGCCTCCGGTCGCGTCCTTGATGATGTTGGTAAGCGGGACCAGGAAGGCCGATGTGCCCTTCGCCGTATAGAGCAGGCTGAGATTGACTGTGGCGAAACGGGTTCCGAACGTGTCGGTGCAGGTCGATGGAAAGAGGCTGAAGATTTCGCCCCAGGTCAGGAAGATCAACGCGGCGAAGACGACAAAGCCCAGCGGCGCGTAACCGAGCGTGCCGAGCAGCCAGTACGAAATTCCGCCCAGGCCGAAGGCCAGCGCCATGGTGTATTCGCGGCCGATCTGATCGGAGATCCAGCCGAACAGTGGGCGCGCCGCGCCATTGCAGATACCGTCAATGATCAAGGCAACGCTCAGCGTCGTGACGGTGCCGAACAGGACGGTATCCCCGACGCCAAAGTCCTTGGCGATGGGCGCGATCTGCGCCGTCGCCATTAGGCCCGACGCCGACACGATGACGAACATCACGTAGAGCAGCCAGAATACCGGACTCGCCAGAACTTCGAAAGGCGTAAAGCTGCGTGCGCTTTGCGCCAGCTTCGGCGCGGCGGCGCGGGCCAGCTCGCCGGCAGTGGGCGCGCGCATCAGCCATGCGATGATGAAGACCACGCCGCCCTGAATCAGGCCGAACCAGAGGAACGCGGCCTGGTAACCGCTCGAGGCGATCACATAGCGAATCGGCACCACGCTGATCGCGGCACCGGCGCCATATCCCGCCGCGGTGAGGCCGACGGCGAGGCCGCGCCGGCCGGGGAACCATTTCACCGCCTGCCCGATGCAGGTGGCGTAGACGGCACCGCCGCCGATGCCGCCGACGACCGCGCCGGCGTACAGCGCCCCGAGCGATTGCGCCTCGGCGTTGATGATCCAGCCGAGCGCGACCATAATGCCCCCGAAAGCGACCATCAGCCTGGGGCCGTTGCGGGGGCCGAGCGCGTCGACGATCCAGCCCTCGACCGGCGTCAGCCAGGTTTCCAGCGCGATGAAGATGCTGAAGGCGAACTGAATCTCGGCGATGGACCAGCCATGCGCCTTGTTGATCGGGTTGACGAACAGCGTCCAGCCATATTGCAGATTAGCGATCATCACCATGCAGACGACGCCGACGATCAGTTGCAGATAGCGGCCCTTATGTCCGTCATCGCCGTCCATGGTCGACATCGTCACCTCGGGGATTTCACTGGATCGATATTCCGCCCGCCGCTATATCTGTTTTTCCAGCGGCGGCACAAATTACGGTAGGGAGTCATGTCCATGTCAAGCATTTATCGTGCGGATACGATCGGCCATCTGATAAAGGTCGGGCGCGACAATGCGCCCGCCATCGCCGCTCCCGATCGCGCCCCGTTGACCCATCAGGCTCTGCGCGCGCTGGTGGAGCGCACGGTTAACGATCTCAATGCCCTGGGCATCGGCCGCAACGACCGGGTCGCCATCGTGCTGCCCAACGGGCCGGAGATGGCAACAGCCTTCATCGCCATCGCCTGTGCCGCGACCACGGCGCCTCTCAATCCGGCCTACCGGACGGAGGAATTCACATTCTATCTGTCGGATTTGAACGCCAAGGCGCTGGTGATCCTGGAAGGGATGGAAAGTCCTGCCCTCGCGGTGGCGGCGGAGCACCGGATCCCCGTGATCAGGCTAGTCCCGAATTCCGATGGCGGGGCCGGCGATTTCCGCTTGCGCCCGGAAGCGGCGCCAGCCGGCGCGACCGCACAGGGCGGCTTGGCCGGAAAGGACGATATCG
>DATATP010000154.1:0-10005 GCA_036268715.1 Rhizomicrobium sp.
GCCGACCTGGTGGTCATAGCGAAGGAATTCTACCCGATCCCATTCCGAACTCGGCCGTCAAAGCCTTCTGCGTCCATGGTACTGCGGCTCAAGCCGCGGGAGAGTAGAACGCTGCCAGGTCTGCAAAGGGCAGAAAAACAAATAGGTCAAAACCCGCCAACACAATTCAAAGAACCCGGCCTCGCAATTTATTGCGGGGCCGGGTTTTTGTTTAGCGCGCATCCGCGCGCGGGGACGCAAAAGCGCCGGGGGCTCTTGTTTTAAGGGCCGAATGGGCTGGTCGCGTCCCTTACTGTCACCCCACCGGTCCGGCGTGGCCCATCTTTTGCTTGAGATAGCGCATGACCCAGTCTCCATCACCTCGTTCACGGCCTCAGCACCGGAAAGTTTTTTGGCTGGTCGCCATGCTTCTGGTTCTGGTCGGTAGCGCCTTCGCCGGCATTTGGCCGAAAAACCGGGATTCTTCGCTACCATTGGACATCAAATCATCCGGCCGTCTGCCGCAGGACTTTTTGGGCGCCGGTGAAACGCACCGCACCCGGTCCCATCTCGGGTCACATTTCGCTGGTCTCGTTTTGGGAAAGGGGCGTTCCGATGCGGGACATGACCCGGAATCTGGTGACGAAGACAATGGGCGGTCGAATACTAGCGGGGGTAATTGGCATGGCGCGCCGGATGCGAACGGACCGGGTCAATCCTCCGGCGTAAAGCCGGGCGATGGGGACTCACATTTCGGCTCGTCCACCGGCTATTTTCCGGCCGGGGGTTTTGGCGGAACGCCATGGAGCGGCCTCGCCGGCGGCTCTACGGGCAAAGGCGCGAACGGCGACACAGGCGGCTATGGCGATCCCGGTCAAAATTCGCAGAACCACGATGGCGACGGCAGCAAGGATTCAGGCTCCGACCCGGGCTGCACAAATTGTGGCCCGATCGATGACACCCCGCCCGGTTTTTCGAGCAAGGATGGCGATCTGCCACAGGATTTGTCTGACGATCCGGGCTGCACGGACTGCGATCTTCCGCCACCCGGTAATGGCCTGGTGTCCGACCCTCCGCACCAACCGGTCAAGATCCCCGAACCGTCAAGCCTTCTTCTGCTGGCTCCGGCGCTTGTCGCGCTCCGCAGAAAAAAGCGGCGCTGAGAATCCGGCGATCGCGCTGTCCACGCGATCGCCAACGCGCCGGCTCAATTGAGGCGGAAAACCCCTTCCACCGCTTTCCATTCGGAAGGACGCAGCAACCGGTTATGCGCCACGCGCACCGAATGGAGCGCACCTTCAAGCTCGCGCTGCCAAAAGGCGAGAAAGCCCTTCAGCAGAGGAAAGCCCGGCGCCAAGTCGTATTCCTGCCAAACATAAAGCTGCAGAAATTTGGGATGATCGGGAAGGTGATAATGGATTTCGGCGGTGGTCAAACCATAGCCGCCGAGACGAAGCAGGAAATCCTTGCTGACCATGCAAACCTCTGCTGGCAATGCCTTTCCTGTGGAAACGCCAATTCTGCTCCAGCGCTCCAGCGCTGCGGTCAAAGCGTTCCTAATTCCCCTCGCCTTTACCAAAGCTGAACAGGCGGAAGCGTCTGTCCTGGATTCCTCAACCGGATGAACGGATAATGCGGAGGATGAGCGTTGGGAATTTTTTGGCAGCACTCCATTGAAGTTGCCAACAAAGGGTTCGCTATTCAGCCGCAAGCGCTTGCGCGTGTGGCCTTGAGGCTGTCTGAGCGCCGCCCGCAGCGGAAGCTTTCGCTCCCCGGGCCGGCGAAGGACCGGCACAGGTATTGCCCCCCGTGCAGCCGCTCGCGCTCGCCATGGACTGTGAAACCGTTCCGGGAGGGCTGGGAACGGCAACGCCCGCGGTTGCCGCCTTTGGGGAAAACCGCGCGCTGCCGGCCAGCGAAGGATCACCGCCCTGATATTCGGGATTCAGCGACGTGTCCGTCGGCCCGTCGGCATAGGCGGCCGGCAGCACTGCAAGCAGAAATGCCGCCGAAGTCGCGAGCAGATGAAGGGCGATCCGCATTTCGGGCTCCGGCTCTGAAAACGCACAAGTGGGATTATGCGCCCCGGGGATAACGGGGCTTTGTCCGCAAGATTACGGTTTGGTCCATTTCCCACGGCAGAGCCCGCCATGCATGTGACCAGAATCGACCGCGCTTGGGCCAAAATGGGGGCCCGGTCGAAAGATCGAAGGCAATTGTGCTAGGTCTTGGAAACGGGACGGTCACGATGGGGGCGATATGCGGTACCTATCCTTTCTGTTGCTTCTTTTCACCGGCCTCGCCATGGCGGTGCCGGGCATCTATCTCGCGGCGCTGGGAGGTTCGCTTTATTACGTCATCGCTGGCCTGCTAATCCTGATTTCGGCGGTGCTGGTGCTGCAGCGCCATCCTTTCGGAGTGATGCTGTTCTGGCTGGTGTTCCTGGGCACCGCCATCTGGTCGATCTGGGAAGTCGGGCTGGATGGCTGGGCGTTGATGCCGCGGCTTGTTTATCTCGCCATAGTGGCGCTCTGGCTGCTGTTTCTCCCGCGCCGGGATGGCGAAACACGCTCGTCCGCGCGGTTCGCCGCCGTTCTGCTTTTTCCCATCATCGGATTGGCGGGAGCCATCGGTGTGGCATCACTCGACCGTTCCGCGTTCGCTCAGCCCGCTGTTGCCGTAGCCACTGACACGGGCAACGGCGAATGGACCCATTACGGCAATTCGCTGCATGGCACCCGCTATTCCGATTTAACCCAGATCACGTCCGCCAATGCCGGCCATCTGGAGCAGGCATGGGTCTATCATTCCGGTCTGCGTCCCCCGGGCAAGCTTTCCGCCGATCTGCTGGAAGCGACGCCGCTGATGGTCGACGGCATGCTCTATAGCTGCACCGGCTACAGCGCGGTCTTCGCGCTCGATCCGGTGACCGGCAGGCAAATCTGGCGTCACGACACCAAGATCGATCCGAATTACGGTGGGCGCGGGGTCTGCCGGGGGGTGAGCTTCTTTCGCGCCCCGCCCGGCACCGGCGAATGTCCCACCCGGATCCTGTTCGGCACCGTGGACAACCGGCTGCTCGCCCTGGATGCCAAGACGGGCGCGCCTTGCCGCAGCTTCGGCGACAATGGCGAAGTCGATCTCTCGCAGGATGAAGGTCTCGACCGATTCCCGCATGGCTGGATCAATCCCACCTCGCCGCCGGCGATCGTCCATGGGACGGCGGTGATCGGCTCTTACATTATCGACGATCAGTCGATTCATGTGCCGCCGGGAGTCATCCGCGGCTACGATGCGGTCACGGGCCAGTTGAAATGGGTCTTTGATCCCGGGCGCCCCGACGATCATGCGCCCATGCCGGGCCGGACCTATGTGGAATCGACACCCAACAGCTGGAGCGCGTTCAGCGGCGACGAGGCGCTGGGACTTGTCTATCTGCCGATGGGGATGGGCAGCCCGGATTTCTATGGCATCAATCGCTCGGCCCAGACCGATCGTTTCTCCAGCGCCGTCGTGGCGCTGGATGCCGATACGGGCGCAGTGCGCTGGGTGTTTCAGGCGATCCATCACGATCTGTGGGACTATGATCTCGGCGCCCAGCCGGTACTGGCCGATTTTCCCACTGCGAATGGAACGGTGCCGGCGCTGATCCAGCCGACCAAGACCGGACAAGTGTTCGTGCTCGACCGCCGCACCGGCAAGCCGCTCACCAGGGTGGAGGAACGGCCGGTGCCCGCCTCAACCATTCCGGGCGAACGCTGGTCGAAGACGCAGCCCTTTTCCGTGGGCATGCCGGATTTTGCCGGACCAAAGCTCACTGAGGCGGACATGTGGGGGATTAGCCCCTTCGACCAGCTTTATTGCCGGATCAAATTCCGCCAGGCGAATTATCAGGGCATCTACACGCCCTTGCGGGTGGGCCCGTCGATCCGCACCCCGGGCGAACTGGGCGGCATCGACTGGGGCAGCGTATCGGTGGACGAAGGGCGCGGCATTCTGGTGGTCAATTCCAACCGGATGGCAGACTATGACGAACTGGTTCCGCGCGCCCAGGCAGACCGCGAGCATTTCTTTCCCAAAGGCAGCGCCGCCGCCGCGCATCTGTCGCCGCCCCCCGAGCCCGGCGCGGCGATGGAGGGGACGCCCTATGCCGTGCATTGGCACGGCTTCCTGACGGGCCTGGATATTCCCTGCCAGCGACCGCCTTACGGCTTTCTGACGGCGGTGGACCTCAAGACGCGCAAGGTGCTGTGGCAGCACACCTTGGGAGATGCATCCAACAGCGGGCCATTCGGCCTTCGGCTCGGCCTGCCATTCGCGTTGGGCGCGCCCAATATCGGCGGCTCGATCGTCACGGCGGGCGGTGTGATCTTCATCGCCGCGACGCAGGACCAGCATTTTCGCGCCGTCGACGAAGCGAGCGGCAAGGTGCTGTGGGATGTGCGGCTTCGCGCCGGCGGCCATGCCACCCCCATGACCTATCGCGGCCACGACGGCCGGCAATATGTCGTGCTGGTCGCGGGCGGGGAGAAATCCTTTCAGACCCAGACCGGCGACGATCTGATCGCCTATCGGCTCAAGCGATAAGGTGACACATCAATGTGTGCCGGTGAGAAAGGCGCTGTAGACCCAGCCTCGCGCCGGCTGGCCCGAGGCTGCCGCCGTTTCGACCAGGGTCCAGTTGCCGTGCTGGTCGATCACCGTCACATGCGTGCCGTGTGGCAGGCTCGAGATGACCGCTGCCGAGCCCGACGGCGCGGCGCGGACATTGGCGCCCCGCGTGAGTACCGCAGTCTGTGCTTTGGCGGCGGCGATCTTCATGACAGGCGCGGTGCCGGTTGTGGCATTGGCGACGCGCGGTTCGTGGCTTTGGGTGAGGGTGTACAGATCATATTGCCAATTCTCCGGCAGCAGCGAGACCAGCCTCGGATAGAACAGGATCGCCGCCGCCGCCAACACCATGACTATGACCCCCTCGCGTAGCAAAGAACTGCTGCCGCGGGGACGTTGCGGCTCTTCCGGTTCGAGGGGCTTCCAGGCCGGATTCTGTCTGGGGAGTTCGGGCGGGGACGAATGCAGAATGCGCGATTGCTCGATGCCGGCGCGCGCCCGCGCCAGTTCGGCCTCGCGCGCCACAAGGGTCTTCTGCAATCCCGCCAGTTCGGCGCGCAGGCCCGCGACATAGGCGTCGTCACGGCGCGCCGCCGCGGCCTGGTTCTGCTTGCACGCTTGCGCCGATGCCTGTTCGGCCGCCTCGCAGCGCCCCGTGAGTTGGGCCAATGCCGCGGCGGATTCTTCGCGTGCCTGTGTCTGCGCCGCCGCGAGCCGCGATGCTTCCTCCTCTTTCCAGGCCGCCTTGGCACTTGCCAGCGCTTCATCCGAAGCCTGTTGCGCGCGTCGGTGCACCTGTTCGGCTTCGGCGAGCCGGCGGGTCATTTCCTGTTCGCGCTGCTTCAGGGCGGTTTGCGCTTCGGCCAGGCTTTCGCTCAGGCGAGACAACGCGATCTCATTGGCGGCAGCCGGCAAGCCGGCCTCGACCTTGGCGCGTTGCTGCGCCAGTTCCTTTTCCAGTAGCACGCAGCGTTCCGCCACTTCGGCCAGGGCGCGCGCGCTTTCGCGCTGCATGTCCAGCCGCGCTTTGTCCGCCTCGGCGCGCTGCTGCGCGAGATCGCGCTCCCGCTGGGCGAGAGTGGCCTGCGTATTTTCCAGTTCCTTGCGGAGCGGGGCGAGTTCCTGTGCGTTCTGCTCTGCGGTTCGTGCAGCCGCCAGCTCCGCTTCCTGTCGCGCGCATTGCTGGGCGAGATCGCCAAGCGCGGCGGCCGATTGGTTGCGCAGTGCTGCTTCCGCCGCCGCGAACCGCGCCGCCTCGTCCGTTTTCCACTGTGCTTCTGCTTTCGCCAGCTCGCCGCGGGTTTCTTGCCGCCACGTCTCACGTGTCTGTTCCAGATGCTGATCTGCACGTTTCTCCATTTCGTCGAGATATGCCGCCTGCTCCGCCTGCCAGGTCTGGCGGGCGCGTTCGAGCGCCAACGCGGCTTCGGCGCTTGCGGTGGAAAGATGGCGATCGCCCTCCGCCTTGTCGGCGCGAAGGGCAGCGAGTTCGGCCTGCACCTGCGCCACCTGCGCCCTGGCCGACTCGGTTTCCTGCTGCAGCGCCGCCTGTTCGGCTTCCCGGGCCGCAAGAATTTCACGCAGTTTGGTCAGTTCGTTCTGTAAACTTTCGTGCGCAGCAGCCACCGCGGCAGCGGGCTCCGACGCGGCCCGGCCATTGCTCGGACCGCCGTCCGCGGCATCAGACGAAATGGAATAATCCAACACTTTGAGAGTGGAGACATCCGAGCCGTCGAACGCCATGATCCGCAGCGCCAATGGGTGCGGCTTGAGGATATTTGGATATTGATAGGTGAGGCCGTCCAATTCATCCAAGGCCAGCGACCATGTGCCGTCGCCATTATTGCGTCCCGCGGACAGGCGCGCCAGTTGCGGCACCCGCTCGACCCGCAAAGTCAGCCGGCCGTGGCGCTTATAAGGCAAGAGCAGCGGCGCTAGATCGAGCGCGGTGGTGCGCAGTGCGGCGGGTTTTTTGGCGGCGACAGGAACAGACGCTTCCACGACGGCCGCTTTCACGGCCGCCTGCTTTCTGGAAAATCCCATTGCGCGCTGGGCCATCTTCCGTCCGGGGGATGTTGCTCCTGTCTGGTCAAATTTAAGGGAAATGCCTATGGCGCCACGTTACGATCGGCGCGAGCAATTTCAGCAAATTTTAGCGATATTCAGGCCAGCGCGTCGGCGGTCGCGGCAGCCGGTCGCGGTCTTTTTCGGCGGGTTTCGGCGTTATACGTACGGCGGTTGTGCCGGTGATAGGAAAGGAATCATGATGAAAAGGAACTGGATGGCGAGCGCCGCAATTGTCGCGGCGTCCTGCACGGGAATCGGCACCGCCTGGGCCGCGCCGGCTTGCGAGCCCGGTAATGGCGGCATCACATTGCCGAAAGGATTTTGCGCCCTGGTGGCGGCGGACAACCTGGGCACGGCGCGCCAGGCGGCGGTCGCGCCCAATGGCGATCTTTATGTTGCGCTCCAGGCCCAAGAAGGTCAGCCCGGCGGCGGCGTGGTGGCGTTGCACGATACCAAGGGCAACGGACATTTCGATGTCCAGGAAAAATTCGGCGAGGGCAGCGGCACCGGCATCGGTTTCTATAATGGTTATCTTTACGTCGCCCAGACCGACCGTCTGGTGCGCTGGAAAATGACCCCGGGCCAGTTGAAGCCGGTGGGCTCGATGGAAGTGGTGGTCGGCGGCATGGTCGCGCCCAGCGAGCATCATGACAAAGGCCTCGCCTTTGACGGCAAGGGCAATGTCTTCATCAATGTGGGTCCGCCGTCCAATGCCTGTCAGGTGCGCGATCGCCAGAAAGGCTCGCCGGGACAAGATCCTTGTCCGATCCTGAAGGAGCATGGCGGCGTCTGGAAGTTCGACGCGAACAAGCTGAACCAGAAGCTGACCGACGGGGTGCGGGTCGCGACCGGCCTGCGCGAGGCGATCGCCGTCACCTATCATGACGGCGCGGCCTATGTGGTGATGAACAACCGCGACCAGCTCGACTCGCTGTTTCCGGAGCATTTCACCCGCGCCGACAATGATGACCGCCCGGCAGAAGTGATGTACCGCATCGAGCAGGGCAAGAATTTCGGCTGGCCTTATTGCTTCTACGACTATCAGCAGAAAAAGCTGCTGCTCAATCCGGAATATGGCGGCGACGGCAAGAAGGTGGGCCGCTGTGACAAATTCGATCTGCCCGTGGCGAGCTTTCCGGCGCATTGGGCGCCGATGGCGGTGATGTTCTATGACGGCACGCAATTCCCGGCGCATTACCGCGGCGGCGCCTTCATTGCCTTTCACGGCTCCTGGAACAGAGCGCCCGAGGAGAGGCCCGGCGCGGTGGTCTATCAGCCTTTCGCGGACGGCAAGGCGAGCGGCAAGTTCGAAGTGTTCGCCGGCGGTTTCGCCGGCACGGACAAGTTGACCGCACCGACCGACGCCAAGGCACGCCCCAATGGCGTCACCCAGGCGCCAGACGGCTCGCTTTACATCACCGACAGCGTGAAGGGCAAAATCTGGCGCGTGTTCTACCGGCCGTAAAACCAAACGCCCGTGCGCGCCTGTCCCTGTTATTGCGGCGTCAGCTTGAGCAGCTTGCTCCGGGGCGCGGTATCGTCCGTGATCGAGCCGCCGCCGCTGTCGGTCAGCACATAGACCGCGCCGTCCGGCCCGACCCGCACATCGCGGATACGCATATGCACTTCGGTGAGCAGCGGCTCCTCATTGACCACCTTGCCGTTGGCCATGCCCAGCCTCTCCAGCGAATTACCCCGCAGCATGCCGACAAAAACGCTGTTCTTCCATTCCGGGAACAGGTTGCCGGTGTAGAAGGCGGTGCCCGAGGGTGCAGTGGAGGGCGACCAGTAATAGACCGGCTGTTCCATGCCCGGCTTCGCCACTTCGGCATCGCCGATGGGCGGTCCGGGATAATCGATGCCGTGGCTGATGATCGGCCAGCCGTAATTCTTGCCTTTTTCGATCAGGTTCAACTCGTCGCCGCCGCGGGGGCCATGCTCGACCTCCCACAGCCTGCCGGACGGATCGAAAGCCAAACCTTCCTGGCTGCGCTGGCCGGTCGCCCAGATCTCCGGCAACGCACCCGGCGTGCCGATAAAGGGATTTCCGGGGGCGGGCTTGCCGTCCATGGTGATGCGGATGATCTTGCCCAGATCGGTGTCCAAGGTCTGCGCCACCCGCCAGGGAAAAGACCCGCCCGCGTCGCGGTCGCCGATGGTGATGTAGAGAAAGCCGTCCCGCCCGATTGCGAGACGCCCGCCGCTGCGCGAGCCGACCCCGTTTTTGTTGTCATTGGGGGTCTGCGGTATGGCGCGGAAGATCACCTTGACGTTGCTGAGAGAATTGGTCGCCTCATCGAAAGTTGCGCTCGCGACCTGGTTGCCGCCGATCATGCCTTTGTCGAAAGCGAAGAAGGTGAAGAAGATGCGGTGGTTGGTGGCGAAATGGGGATCAAGCGCCAGGTCGAACAGACCCGTCTCCGGCCAGGTAACGCCCAGCGCCTCCAGGCCCTTGACCGGCGCAGAGATGTTGCCGGCCTTGTCCACCACCCGCAGTGCACCCGGCAGCTTTTCGGTGACCAGGAATTTTCCATCCGGCAGGAAAGCGACGGCCCAGGGCGCGTAGAGGCGGCCGGTGATCTCGGTCAGTTTGTAAGGCGCGGTCTTGTGATAGGGCGCGCGCGTCTGCTCCGGAAACAGGGGATGGTCGGTGGACAATTCCGGCGGCCTTGTATCGATCGGCTTGCCTTCCTGCACCGTGGCATAGTCGGGAATGGATTGGTTGGCCGGCGGTGGTTTCGTCGGTGCCGGTGTCTGTGCCAGTGCCGTCGCGCAAGGATATGCCGCCAGGCTGCAAAGCCAGGCAAGAGCAAACCGATTCATGAAGACCCCTCCGAAGCGATAGATAGCCAATTTAGCCCATCAGCGCCTGACGACAAGGCCGCTTTTACGGCTGAGGTTTGGACGTTTCCTCCCAACCGCCACCCAACGCCTTGTACAGTGCCACCGAAGCGGACAGCCGGGCCCTGTGCATGTCGGAAAGCTGGTCGCGCGCCGCATAAAGCGCGCGCTCGGCGTCGGTCACGGTCAGGAAATCCGCGTACCCTCCGCTATATTTGCGCTGCGCTGCGGCAAGCACTTTCTCCGACTCGCTGACTTGATTTTGCAATGTCGCTTCCTGTGTCTGGAGATGGGACAGGTTGCCCAGCGCGTTTTCGACGTCGGAAAAACCGGCGATTACGCTGGCCCGATAGGCGGCCAGCAGTTCGTCCTCGCGTGCCTTGGCCTCGTCGTTCCTCGCGGCAAGTCTTCCTCCGTTGAAAATCGCTTGAACCAGGGAGCCGCCCAGTCCCGCGGCAAAGCCGGTCCCCGGCAGTTGCGCGATGGCCGCATTCAGGGCCGGATAGG
>DATATP010000155.1:0-2721 GCA_036268715.1 Rhizomicrobium sp.
CCGCATGTCGACGGCTGTGGCGCCGCTGTCTCCTCGCGCCCGCGAAGGCGCCACCGTCTCGATGCCCCTAACTTGGGGTCAGGTGAAAAAGGGGCTTGATCCGAAGACCTTCACCTTGCGCACCGCCCCCGGGCTGATCGCTCGGAGCAAGGCTTGGGCGGATTACGACAGATCGGCGCGGCCTCTCTCCAAGATCATGAGGCAATTTGCTGGGCCCCGAGATTGATTTTGCAAATCACTTGCAACTAAGCATCGGTTTGCCTAAGGTTCGCCCGCTTTAGGACGGGACCTGCAGGACCATGGCTGACGAACGGGGTAGGCCGCCGGTTTTGCCGGCCAAACAGCCGATACCCCGGCTCGATGTCCAGGACCTTCTGGGCAGCGCCCGGGAAGCGGTGCTGGTGCATCAGGACGAAGAATACCGGCTGCGTCTGACAAGCAACGGCAAGCTGATCCTCACCAAATAGGCCGCCGTTTTACATCGCCAAGCCAGCCCCTCCGCGCATCCGCGGCAGGAAGCCAGCCAGGTTCAACGCTGACTTTCCTGGAAGGGCTCTCAATGCTGTCTCTCAAAAACCGATTGATAAATTCCAGCCTTGCATTAAGCGGGCTGCTGCTTGCGGCGCCCGCTCTGGCGCAGGACAATTCCGCGCCCGTCTTGCTGGGGCCCGTCGAGGTGCAAGACGCCGCCACGCGCAACGCGCAAAATCAGGACCTGCATCTGCCTGCCTCGCCCACCATCAATGTGCAGGACATGCCCCAGGCGGTGAGCGTGGTCGATGCCCAGACCATGAAGGAGCAGGCGACGACCACCTTGGGCGACGCGCTGCGCAATGTGCCGGGGATCACCATCGCCATCGGCGAAGGCGGCACCCTCGCCGGCGACCAGTTCAAGATCAACGGCTTCGACGCCAAGGACGATGTCTATCTCGACGGCCTGCGCGACTTCGCCGCCTATACCCGCGACAGCTTCGACTATGACAATGTGCAGGTGCTGAAGGGCCCATCCGGCCTGATGTTCGGACGCGGCACCACGGGCGGCGCGATCAACATCGTCACCAAGACGCCGCATCTGGGCGACGCTTATATTCTGAATGGCGAAGTGGGCAATGGCGATCACACCCGCGCCACCGCCGACCTGAACTACCAGCTTTCCGACACCGCCGCGCTGCGTCTCAACCTGATGGCGACCGACACCGGCGTGGTGGATCGCGATCTCACTCATTCGACCCGCTTCGGCATCGCGCCGTCGCTGGCGCTGGGCCTTGGCACCGATACGACCTTCATCCTCAACTATATCCATCAACAGACTGCGGCGCGCCCCGATTACGGCGTCGTGGTGGCGTCACCGCCCAATTCGGTCTTCGCCAAGCCGGCCACCGAATTCGGCGTTCCCCGCCAGAATTATATGGGCCTGACCCAGGATCATGACAGGAACAGCGCCGATCTCGTCACCGCCAAGCTCACCCATGCCGCGACGGATTGGCTGACCCTGGAGAATGATGCGCGGGTCGCGATCTATGCCCGCGATTTCCGCTATTCCTCGGTGGACAGTTGCGACGATACGGTTGCCACCAGCTACTGCAATCTGCACCTGTTCGGCATCGCCGCGCCTGGCGCTGCGGCCGGATCGTTCGATCCTACCCAGACATTGGCCTCGACCGGCGGCAGCGGTCCTTACACCCAAGCGAGTTGGGGCATGCAGGACATCGCCAGCGCCAGCGCCGATTTTCATGTCGGAGGCTTGCGCAATCTGTTGATCGCGGGACTGGACGTCTCCTATGAGCGCGCCGACCGTACCATCTATGCCTATAGCCTGCCGCCTGCGACATCGCAGCTTTATCCCCTGGGCGACAATAGCGCCACACGCCGCAATATCGGCTGGTCGCTCTATAATCCCACGCATCAACCGATTCCCGGCTACGCCCCGATCCTGCCCACACCGGCCAATCTGGGCAGCGACACCGCCACCAGCGTGGTCCATTCGACGGGAGAGGCGACCGATCCGGCGCTGTTCGCCACAGACCGGCTATGGTTCACCGACCAGCTTTCGTTGATCGCAGGACTGCGCATCGATCAATACCGGGCCGACTATAAATCCGTGACGGCCGCCGGCGCCTACAGCGATTACAAATCGCCCTCCTTCCTGTTCAATCCGCGCGCCAGCTTGGTGTTCGAGCCCGACCAGACCCAGACTTACTATTTGTCCTGGGGCAAGGCCGCGACCCCCATCGGCACATCGGTGGTGGGCGCGCCGACGCCGATCTCTTCCGCGGCCTCTGCCGCGCTCGCGCCCGACAAGAGCGAGAATATCGAGATCGGTGCCAAGCTCGCGCTGCTGGACGGTGGGCTGGGGCTTTCCGGTTCGCTGTTTGACGAATCCAAATCCAATGCGCTGCAGATCGATCCGGTGAGTGGCGATGTACTGCTCCAGTCGAGCCAGAAACAACGGGTCCAAGGCTTCGAAGGTTCGGCGAGCGGCAAGGTCGCGTCTCATCTCACTCTCACCGCCTCCTACACCTATCTCAATCCGGTGATCGTGTCGGATGCGAGCAATCCCTATGACATCGGCAAACAGATCACCTTCGTGCCCAAGCATGCCGTGTCGGTTTGGGGCGATTACGATGCCAAGGACCTGCTGGACGGCCTGTCCTTCGGAGGCGGGCTGGTCTATCAGAGCCACCTCTTCAACGCCTATACCGCGCCCAATCCGACCACCTA
>DATATP010000156.1:0-7563 GCA_036268715.1 Rhizomicrobium sp.
GATTATGAGAGCCGCTTCCGCAAGGCGGTGATCGAGGATTTTGCCGATACCTATGCGCGGGGCGAAACCCCGATCCCTTGCGTGCGCTGCAATGAGCGGGTCAAGTTCGTCGATCTGATGGACATGGCGCGGGAACTGGGAGCCGAGGCGCTGGCCACCGGCCATTATGTGCGCCGGGTCGATGGCGCGGCCGGCGCGGAGCTTCATGCGGCGCGCGATGCCGCGCGCGACCAGAGTTATTTCCTGTTCGCCACCACCAAAGGCCAGCTCGATTATCTGCGCTTTCCCATCGGCGAGATGGAGAAAAGCGCGGTGCGCGCCGTTGCCGCCGAGCTTGGTCTTGTCACGGCCGCCAAGCCGGACAGCCAGGACATCTGCTTCGTACCGCAGGGCCGCTACACCAGTGTCGTCGAGCGGCTGCGCCCCGACGCGGCGCGGCCCGGAGATATTGTGGACCTGTCGGGCACGGTACTGGGCCGCCATGACGGCATCGCCAACTTCACCGTCGGTCAGCGCAAGGGTCTTGGCATTTCCGGCAAGGGCGAGCCCTTGTTCGTCGTCCGGCTGGATGCGGCGCGGGCGCAAGTGATTGTGGGCCAGCGCGGAACGCTCGCCTCGTCTTCCATTTTGCTGCGGGATGTCAACTGGCTGGAGCCGGTCGATCATACGATGGAATGTGCCGTCAAGATCCGCTCGATGCGCCCGCCCGTCGCTGCCAAGGTGACGCCGACGCCAGGCGGTGCCGCGCAGGTGGAGCTTGCCGCCCCGGAAGGCGCGATCGCGCCGGGCCAGGCTTGTGTGTTTTATGATGGCAGTCGCGTGCTGGGCGGCGGCTGGATCAAGCCTGCCGCCGCAGCAGCGGCATGATCGTCCGCGCCGGCCGCCCGGAGGAGCGTGCTGGTCTGGAAGATTTGCAACGCCGCGCCTTGCTGATGTGGCAGGAGTATCGATCTTTCCTCTTGGGCAATCCCGATGCGATCGCAGTGTCTCTGGCCTCGCTTCTGGAGAAGCGGGTATGGGTGGCGCAGATACAGGAGCAGGCGGTCGGGTTTTCGGTTTTGCTGCTGCGGGGAGATATCTGCGATCTCGACGGGCTGTTCGTGGAGCCCGGCTGGTGGGGCCGCGGCATCGGGCGGGGACTGGTGGCCGACGCGGTGGCACGGGCGCGCGAATGGGGTGCGCTAGCGGTCGAGACCGTGGCCGATCCGCGCGCGGAAGGCTTCTATGCCCGTCTCGGTTTTGCCCCCACCGCCATGGAACAAACTCCTTTCGGTCCCGCGAACCGCATGCGGCTGCTCGCTTTTCCCGCACAATCTTGACAGTCGCGCCCCTGCCACCCTACATGCCCGCCCGGCCTTCAGGTCCTGGCATGGCACCGTAGCTCAGCGGTAGAGCAGGGGAATCATAATCCCTTGGTCGGCGGTTCAAATCCGTCCGGTGCTACCATTTGCGGCGCAGCCCGCCAGCCCGCACTCGACTCTCGCATCTGGCCGTTGCAGCATGGCGCTCTCTTGTGGCGGGGGCGGCGATGGAACAGCTCAAGACCCTGGTCGAAACCTATATCGTTTTTCCGGTCGCCATCCTTCTGTTCCTGCTCACCGTCCGGCTGATCTTTTCCGATCTCGTCCGTTGCCACCGGCTGATGGCGCGCATGTATTCCGGGAACCGGAGAGAGACTTTCTGGTCGATCCTGGGCGCCCTGATGGGACTGGTGCTGCGCGATCTGTTCCGGCTGCGGCTGTTCGAAACCCGCATGTTGCGCCGGGTCCGCATGCGGGTGGAGCATGAAATATTTCGTCCCCGCCCGGTTTTCGTCTGGCCGCTGCCGGACGATCACCCTGATTACGACAGCGAGGGCCTGCGGGCGCGGGACGGAAGCGACGGCCGAAAGCGGGCAAAGAAGCGCCATGCCCGGCGGCTCGCCGAATGGCACAAGGCGATGGGCCGCATCCATGGCAAGGGTGAGCAGCAGCTGATCCGTGTCGAGGCGCCGGCCGAAGTGAATGCCCGCTTTGCCGAGATCAAGCACTATTTCGACACCTTGCGCTCGCTGGACTTGGAAGGCGAGGACGAGGAGAATGGAGATGCCCGCAAATTCGTCTGCGCGATGGTGGTTGCGACAGGCTTTGTCGCGCCGATCCATCTTCTGACTGGACTGCTGGTCCAGTTCAATCAGAAATGGAAAACCATCCTGACCGCCTTCGACCGCGACGCCAACGATTCCGGCGGGCCGCGCCAGGACGGCGGATCGGCCGATCTGCGGCAGATTCAGATGTTCATCTATAATTGCTGGCTGTTGTGGGGCCCCAGCATTCCCGTTTGCAGTTGCGATCGCTGGCATGCGCCCAATGTCGCGATCCAGTATGGCTTCGGCGACGAGAATAATTCCATCGAACTGGTGGGCCAGCGCGAGGCCGTGGCGAAGGACCTTGCCGCGCTATTTGCCCAGGCCCGTGCCGAACTCGCCGCCGCCGGCAAGCACCACACCCCGATGGCGCTGCCCGCCACGGTGCGCGGCAGGCCGCAATTGAGCGGAAGCCTGAAGGAGCCCAACAAAACCGGCAGTCCCTTGCCCGTCGCTGCCCGCGACAGTTGGGGTGGCGAACAGGACGAACGTCCCGTGCTGTTCGTATCCGAAAGCGAGGAAGGCGATGCGGTGAAGGGCGACATCACCGTCAAGCAGCGCAGCCTGGGCCGCATCGCGGCGGATACGCGCGCCCTGAAATCACGCTATTACTCGGCCTATCTATGGGTTGCCTTCGTGATGTTGCGCCATGAGGGCCGGCACTGGGTCCCGCTGAGCGAGAGCGAGCCCTGGAAGGATCTCATTCCCTTTTTCGAGCATGGCAATCTGGCCGATCCGGAAACCTGCTTTTTCTCCAAGAAGCAACTCGTCGTCAAGGCGCTGAACGGCATTGCCTCCATCATGCGCGCCCGGCCGCACGGCGCCGTGCCGCTGCGCTTTGCTTATGCCTGCGCCGTCGATGAATCGGGCTGTGGCCGGCCGCTGGCTTTCCCCGACTGGGCCGGCGGAGAGACGATCCGTGAATTGTTGCAACAGGCGCTGGCGGAAAAAGCGGCCGCCGGCGGCGAGGAGGGCGCGCTGTTCGCGCGGTTGGCGGCGGACAAGACCGTGCTGTTCGATCATTATACCGCCGCGGACGGCGATCATCCCTATTCCGCCTGTCAACTGCCGGTCTATATCGACCGGCATTATCGCAGCATGGAAGAAGCTGACTGATCTTTCAGCCAATCCCGCAATGGGCGGTGCTCGCGGCGGACCAGTTCGGCTTCCTTGCCACGATCCAATTCCGCCATGGCCGGGCCCGGATCGAGCAGCGCCACCTCGCGGCCCGTATCGCTCATCTGCCTCAGGGCGGCGAGTTGCTGCGCCGCGATGGCATCCAGCTCGCGACCCTTCAGGACCGAAATCCCGAAAAAGTTCCGCAGATGCCATTTCAGCAGGCAGGCATCCAGCGAAGCGCCCGTCGTGCCCAGAATCGAATAGATGAGCCGCCTGTCCGGCTCTTGCTGGGCCGACAGCGCCGGCTGCACATAAGGAAAATCCAGCACAAGCGCTCCCAGCGAGGCCCAGATGCGCAGCCGGTCAAACTGGTCGAGGCCGGAAAAGCCGCTGTCGCGCGCATAGGCTTGCGGGGTCAGGAGCAGGGGATCGTTCTGCTCGATGAAAATCAAAACGGCGTCGGCCGCGGAGGCGAACAGGCCGCCGATCAGTTTGTGCAGGCTGGCAACCAGCGGCCGGAACCGGCCCTGCCGGCGTGCGGCTTCATCGACAAACACGTAATTGAGATTTGCCGTGACGATCCGGCGTCCCGCCGATTGCTGCGGCATCGCAATGAAATTGGCCCCTCCGATCAGCCGGTCATCCATGGGATCGCGGGCCGTCACACACAATTCGCGGAATGGACCATAGCGCGCCACCAGGGCGGCATGTGCCGGCCCGTGGTTGAGCGCGAGGCATTCGGCAAATCCGTCGCGGTTCTCCATCTCGTCGGGCAGGATGAAAGCGCGGCTGTAGGATTCGAAAAATGTGTCGAAGACCGGGCTGTCGGCGCTATCGGTCGCTTGGAGCTGCGGCAAAGGCTTGCCTGTCATGCCGCCACGGTTCCTCGCATGCCCTTCCGCCAGTATGGGCGATGCCGCAGCCACCCGCAACCTGCGCGCCTCGGACGTTAACCCTTCCTTAAGAAGCTTCTTAGACTCCGCGGCCCGGTGGTTAGGCTGTCTCATCAATCGGGGATGACCATGCCGAAAACAGCGGCGCAGATGACGGGCATATTGGTGACGGCGATCATCGCCTTCGGCACCGACATGGATGTGTTTTATTCGGTGCCGCTGGGCATCTTCGCGGGCGCGCTGACAATCTTCTTCGTGACCATCGGCGAAGCGCGGCTCGCTGGCGCGCGCAGATAATCAACCTGGTTCCGGCGGGATCGCCTGGATTGCGGTTTCCAATTCCTGGAAGCTGGGCTGGGCTTCGCTGGGCACGCTGCCGCGGCCGATCTCGACCGACACCTGTGCGGCATTGCCATGCAGATGCGCCACCAGGATGTCGCGGATGACGTGATAGAATTGACTGTCCTCGTCCACGATCGCCTTCAGCCGTGTACCCATCGGGCCGACAATGCCATAGGCCAGGAACACGCCCATGAAGGTACCGACCAGCGCCGAGCCGATCATCCCGCCCAGCACTTCCGGCGGCTCGCTGATGGCGCCCATGGTCTTGATCACGCCCAGCACCGCCGCGACGATGCCCAGCGCGGGCAAGCCGTCGGCCATCGACTGTAGCGCGTTGGCCCCGACCAGCGCCTCGTGATGGTGCTTTTCAAGCTGCTTTTCCATCGCCGTCTCGACCTGGTGTGGGTCCTCCAGGCTCATGGTCATCATGCGCAAGGTGTCGCAGATGAAGTCGAGCGCGAAATGGTCCTTCATGATCTTGGGATAGCGCTTGAAGATAGAGGAGTCCTCGGGGTTCTCGATATGGGCTTCCAGAGAGATCATGCCCTTGGACTTCATCGTCTTGGTGAGGAGGAACAAAAGACAAAGCAGATCGCGGTAATCGGCAGGCTTCCATTGCGGGCCGGAAATCACCTTGCCCAGCGAACCCATGATCTTCTTGAGATTGTACATCGAGCCGGCGATCAGCATGGCGGCGATGGCGGCACCGAAGATGGTCAGAAGCTCATGCGGCAGCGCCTCGAAGATGACGCCGAGCGAGCCGCCGGTCATGAGGTAGCCGCCGAATACGCATGCGAAAAGAACTACGATGCCGCCGATCTGAAGCATAAAGCCCGCCTGGAGATTGGCGGCAATATCGACGACGGGGCTTTAAGGAGCCGTGAACTGCAACAAGGCGGCCGCATCGCCGTGCTAAGCTTTTCGATCGGCCGCGATGAACGCATATGGGAGACATTATCGTCTTGTTAACAGATCGCGGCCGTCGTGCCCTTTTTGCCGGCTTCCTCAATCTGCGGGCGCTGGTCAGTCCGGTCGCGTTTGGCGTCACCGGCGCGGTCTTCGATGATGAAGGCCGGGTGCTGCTGGTTAAGCAAACCTATATGCCGGGCTGGCGCCTGCCGGGCGGTGCCATCGGCCGGGGCGAACATCCCGACAGTGCGGTGATGCGTGAGCTTGCCGAAGAAGTGGGACTGAGCGGCGGAGCGGCCTCGCTATTCGGATTTTATGCGGGCCGGTCGGGCCTGGTCACCCATCTGGTGGCGCTGTATCGCGTCACGGGCGCGACCATCGCTTTCCGGCCCAATTGGGAAGTCCGCGATATCCTGTTCGCCGATCCCGCGGCGCCGCCGCCCGACACCGCGGCCGCCACGCTCCGGCGCCTCAAGGAACTTTCGGGTGCTGAGAAACGGTCACAGGTCTGGTAAATCGCAGGGCGCATGCTTGCCTTTTGCGCCGCCCCCGATTAGCGCAAGGCGACCGCAACCGAGCCGCGCTAATGTCCGCTCTTCCCCAGCCTGCCTGGACGATCCGGCCGGAAGCGCCCTGCGATGCCGCGCGCATTGAAACGCTGAACGCCGAAGCCTTCGGCCCGGGCCGTTTCGCCAAAACGGCCTACCGGTTGCGCGAAGGCGTGGCGTCAGTCGCGGACCTCGGTATGGTGGCGGTAGAAGACAGTTTGCTGCGCGGGTCGGTGCGGTTCTGGCCGATCCGGGTCGGCGGCGTGGAAGCGTTGTTGCTCGGCCCCCTGGCGGTGCAGTCCGATCAGCGTGGCCGCGGCATCGGTATCGCCCTGATGCAGGCTAGCATCGAAAGGGCGCGCCAAGGCCCCTGGCCATGCATCCTTCTGGTGGGCGATGAGTCCTATTATGCCAGGGTCGGCTTCGCTCGCGTGCTGCCGGGTCGAATGAAATTCCCCGGCCCGGTCGATCCCGCCCGTGTGCTGGGACTATCGCTGAAGCCCGGCAGGCTGCTCGATCTCGGCGGCGAGATCAAACGCGCACATCCCGGCGATACCGTCGCTGCCGATGGTGCGGGCGTGGGCTAACGGCCTTCCAGGCGCCACGCCAACAATAGCGAGCCCAATATCAGCACCAGCGCCAGCCATTGCGGCAAGAGCGGCTGCTGCTCAAGTTGAGTCACACGATAAGCGCCATTGCTCCTGAGGCCGATCCAGTTTGCCCCCGAGGCATCGTCATCGGCGCCGACCCGCCGCACACTGGGTATCCCGTCGCTCAGCCAATGCACACTGCCGCCGCTTGCCTGCGCCAGTGGCGCAAGAACGTCGGCGGTGGCGCGCATGTCGGCGACTTCCTTGGGGTTCAGCGGCCCGGCCGCGGTGACGGTGGAAAGCTTGCCATCGGTCAGACGATAAAGCCCCAGTTCATCTGCTTTCGCCGCCGCGCGCCAGACCCCCGGCTCGGTGCGCGTCAGGGGCAAGGTCATCTGCTTTCCCGATGGCATGGTGAGGGTCACCGGCGGCGTTGCCTGGGCCATGGTGTGGCGGGTAATGCGTATCTGCCCGTCCACGATCGCCGCCGACAGCGATTCGGCCTCGAGCTCCGGCTCTTTCATCAGCCAATGCGCCAGGCGCCGCAGCAATTCCGCCTGTGGTCCGCCGCCCTCGAAACCGCGGGCCCACAGCCAAGGCTGATCGCTCAACAGTTCGGCGACACGGCCTTTGCCGATTTGATCCAGCACCAGCAGCGGCTTGTTGTCCGGCCCGCTCATCACCGTCGTCCCTGCCACCTTGTTGGCGTCGATGATGCGGAACCAGCGTCCCCAGGTCGGTGGTGTATTGCCGCTATTGCGCCCCGGCAATTCGCGCGTCACCGGATGGGCAAGACCGGCTGCCGTCACCATCGGCTTGAAACCGCCATTGGTCACCTGGCCGGTGGGCTGGGCCGGCAGCACCTCGGCAAGCGGCGTGCGAAACACGCTTTCAGGACCGGCAAATTCGGGGCCGGAAGAAACCAGCAAGGCGCCGCCATTCTGCACGTAAGAAGCGATATTCTCGAAATAGGCGAGCGGCAGGATGCCCCGCTCGCTATAGCGGTCGAAGATAATGAGGTCGAAACTGCCCAACTT
>DATATP010000157.1:0-11844 GCA_036268715.1 Rhizomicrobium sp.
CCAGAGCGCCGCGAAGCCCACCGTCTTGACCGATGGCAGGTGCGCGGCGGCGATCGCCTTGTCCATGAACTCGGCGCAAGCCGGACTTGCCGGATTGGTAATGTCGGGAAGGGTCAAGCACGCGCCCAGGCCGACGACCACAAAAAGATTGTGCTCCATTTGAGCGCGATGTTGCTCAGCATATTGCCGCACGCGCGGAATGTACTGGTACATCGTGCTGTCGCCGATGAGCAGCGTTTCGTCAGTGCCAGGCGTTCCTATCATCATCGCGCCGTCGAGGCCGTGGTAGGTGCCCGCGCGCTCCTGAAGTCCAGCGACGACTCTTGTCTCCCCGATATCGATGTCTTTTTGCGCCGCCATCAGGTCTTCGGCGGCGGGGTTGCGAGACGGTACGCCTTTGCTGATGTAGACGTAATATCCGGCATCGGCCATGACGCCCATGACCGCGATCAAGAACAAGGCCTTGATGGCACCGGAGCCGCCCCAGCGGATCGGCTTTTCGATCAAAATATAGGTGCCCCAGGCCAGCACAACGCTCAGCAGTATCGCCAGCGCGGCGGCCGGGGCGGCGGGCGCCTTGCCGTCGACAATGCGCATGAAAGACAGCAGCGGCCAATGCCAAAGATAAAGCGGATAGCTGATCAAGCCGACGGCGACCATCAGTCGGTTTGCCAGTATCCGCTTGTTGAGCCACGCCTTGGGTCCGGCCGAAAGCATCAGATACGTGCCTCCGACCGGCAGCAACGCCCACCAGCCCGGATAACCGCCGGCCTCGTCAACCAGGAACACGGCAAGGAGGACGGCAATCAGGCCAGCCATCGCCTTGAGATTATTGATGAATGGATCGGGCGCAGCCGCGGCAGCGAAAACACGCGCCGCGGGCGCCGGCAGTTTCGTGATCAGAGGATTTGGTGCGATTTTATATAAGCTGAAGTAAGCGAGGAGGGCGCCCGCCGCCAACTCCCAAAATCTGGTCAAGGGAGAATAGTAGTCCGCTGCGGTGTTGCCGGAACCTGCGGTGTAGATATTGATCCAGAACGTGGCAATGAAGATGCCGGCAAGCACCACCGGCGTCCAGAACCGGCGTTTCCATATGATATAAAGCAGGAATGGCCAGACAAAATAGAATTGCTCCTCTATTCCCAGTGACCAGATGTGCAGCAGGGGCTTGGTCGCCGCCGCCTTGTCAAAATAACCGGACTCGTTCCACAGCACGAGGTTTGCGACGAAGCCCGCGCTGCCGGCGACATGCTTCCCGAGCCTCGCGTATTCATTGGAAAACAGCAAAAACCAGCCTGCCGCCAGGCATGCAAACAATACCAAGGCCAGCGCCGGGAAGATTCGCCTGATCCGGCGCGCGTAGAATTGCAGGAAGCTGAAACGCTTGCGTTCCAGGCTGGTGAACAGGATACCGCTGATGAGGTATCCGGAAATGACGAAGAAAACATCGACGCCGACGAATCCGCCGCGCACCACGGCCGGAAACGCGTGAAAGGCAACCACCGACAGCACGGCGATGGCGCGGAGCCCGTCGATGTCAGGGCGATAGTCGAGATGGGCTACGCCACCGAGCGAACTGGCGCGAACATCGGATGGTGACGCGGTCTGCGGCACCTCCTGAGCCCTGCGCTGCGCTTGCGCATTGAAACGCGCCAGCAGGAATTCCACAAACACCTCAGCGGATAGCAGAAGTCACTAGCGGCTAGCCTCGGATGGCGCGACCTGAAGGCCACCAATAGCGAGCCCATTCTGCCTGTGCCTTGGGTCCCGTCGCGCTAACCACCGAGTCCGTTGATGGGTTGAAAACACGCTGGCGCTGTTCACCGGGTTGCCACCCGGCTGACCATAGGCCACGAGCTCAGAATTTGCAAGAAAATTGACGTCACATCGCCATTCCGGCAAAATCCAAACCGACCGGCCGCGGATTCTTCCGCTCAATCAGCCGTTTGAGAATTCTTCACGGACGACTTGTTGAGAAGTCGCCAGCAGACTGCAGACATCATTCGCTGCGCGCGTACGCGGCTAGCCGCCGGACGGAGTGACCTCAAGGCCACCCAAAAGCAGGCCCATTTTGCCGTCGCCCTTGAACGAATTACTGTCGCCAACGGCGGGACGGAGCGCGACGGCAAACTGGCCGTCTGTCGTCGTCAGGTCAATCCAGATCTTTTCCCAGTCACCGGGCCCCCGTTCAATTCCCTGCGCTGCCGCTCCTGTTGAACCGACAATCGACTGGCCGGACGGGCTGAAGAAAACACTGGCGCTATGAACCGGATCGCCGTCCGGCTGATCATAAGCGGCAAGCTCTACGTTCGCGCCCGCGACTGACTTGACCAAAGCCGTGATCCGATAAGTCTCGTTTTTGTGTAGGCCGCGAAAACGCGCGATCAATGAATGGCCGGTATCATTAGGTGTCGCGTACAACCGGAGAATTGGTTGACCCGGCATGGTCGGCGTGCCGCTTATCGTCTCCACGGTCAAACCTCTGACCCCAGTCCATGAAAATCCAGTTCCTAATGGCTGCGGCAAATTCCCGACGGTGGTGTCTTGAGTAACGTCTGATTCCGACGGCGCCGGCGCTGCCTCGGGACCGTAGCACGCTCGCAGGGCGGCGGGCACAAAAAGCTGGGAGCCTTTTTCTGTCAAATGATCGCTATCAGCGAATAGTGCGGGCGTGATAGCTACCGGAAGCTGTCGGAAATCGACGTAGCGCGCCTGGGCACGGCCCGCCATCTCCTTCAATTCGGTTATCGCCTTCAGATATTGAGGGTCATGTTCAACTTGTGTCAACATTTCCGGTGGCAGTGGCGTCCTCACGAAGCATATCTGGGCACCCTTTCTATGTAAAAAGCTGACCATTCTTTGGAACGCCAGAAAATTTTCGGTTTTCTGAAAATCGACGGCCGGGCGCTGTTGCCCGGCGCGGGCTCGGGCCATCAGCTCGCGGCATTGCGACGTGTACATCGTCCAATTCGGCTGTATCGGATTGATGCACTGCGTTAGCGTCATCTCACGGTCTGCGACCAGAATGAGGTTTCTCCATTGAAGCCGTGCGCGTGGACCCGAATGGCGCTCGGCCAACTGCTGCGCGTGCAGCCAGCGTCGAAGGCGAAACAGCGCGATACGCTCAAAAGCCTCCAGCATGAAATTGCTGATGCCGGGCTCGAAAAAATACGACATCACGCCGAGATCGTGTTGGACGACGTTGTTTTGCTTGAAATAGCTTTCCATGTGCCCGTCGCTGCGCGCGATCCGGTTTTCCGCAAAAACTTGCGGTCCGGCGGGCACGATGACGCGGCCAGGCTTGCGAAATTTGAAATATTGTTCGACGAGGATATCCATCATCAGGCCACTTTCGCCTGAGATTGCGAGCATCTCGTACGGCTTGACACTTCCGTTGTCGACCGCAATCGCGGGCGACTGGGCGAAGCCATCATACATCTGCGAATCGCCGATGATGGCGTTGTCGGTGGTGGCGACGTAGATGTTTGCGACCCTTTGGGCTTCGATGTGCCAACTGACCACGGCGGCGCGGCAGTACCACTCACCGAGGGCAACGCCGACGATAATGACGGCCGCAAAGCACAGCAGAAATGCAACTGCGCCCTTAGAAGCGGAAGTAGATGAAGTTTTCATGTTGGCCGATGTTTATGAAGTAAAGCGAGCAGGTGAACGCAAACCCGATCGCCGCGCCATACCAGGGCTGCCATCTTGGCCGTGACGTTTCAATCCTGGAGACGACCTCTTGCGAGTTCGGCAGTAACACGACCCAGGCCCACGCCACGACTGTCAGGGTAATGTCTTGTATTCCGAAGTGCGTCTCAGCCGCCCAATCCGGATCGGCCAGCGCCGTGATGACGTCGATGCCGGTGGCAAAGCTCGGAGCGCGGAACAGGCACCAGGCCAGCATGACCGCAACGAACGTCAGGCACCAGTAGAGGAAAGATATTCCGGGCAAATCGTCGACGCGCGCGCAGGCATGCGATCTTTCGCATAGGTAACGCCAGAGGTGATTGACGCACAGATAAGCGCCATGAAGGAGCCCCCAGACCGCGAACGTCCAGGCCGGGCCGTGCCAGAGACCGCCGAGTACCATGGTCACGATCAGATTGGCATATCTGCGCAGGACGCCATGGCGATTGCCGCCTAGCGGGATGTAGAGGTAATCGCGCAAGAAGCGCGATAATGTCATGTGCCAGGTGCGCCAGAATTCGATGATGCTTAAGGATTTGTAGGGCGAACTAAAATTGAGCGGCAACTGCAAGCCGAACAATGCGGCAAGACCTATAGCGATGTCCGAATAGCCGGAAAAATCGAAATAAATCTGGAAGCCGAATGACAGCATGCCGACGACGGCATCGATCCAGGAAAGATGAAGCTGCCCACCAGTGTTAAAAAGCCAGTCGGCATTGGGCGAAAGGCTATCGGCGAGCACGACTTTCTTAAACAAGCCAATCGATATGAGGGCGAAGCCGCGGACGAAATCGGTACTGCGAAGCGCGGCCCATGGCGTCCGGTCGAACTGCGGCTGCATCTCGGTATAGTGCACGATCGGACCCGCGATCAGCTGCGGGAAGAACGCGACGAAGAGGCAATATTCCAGAAAATCGAATTTCTTGATCCGGCCGGCATAGCTGTCCGCCAGGAACGCAATCTTCTGGAAAATGAAAAACGAGATGCCGAGCGGCAGTATCAGCTGCGGAATCGGGAAGTGCAATCCGAACGCCGAATCGATTGTGTCGATCGCAAACCCCCGGTATTTGAAGTATCCGAGAACCGAGAGGTTCAACGCGCAGCCGATCGCCAGGAACGCACGTTTGAACGGATCCGATGATCCCGCAATGAAGCGACCGATGAGATAGTTGACGATGGTCAAGGCCAGCAAAAGTCCGAGAAACCGGATGCCGGAGAACGCATAGAACACCCATGACGCCACGGTCAGGGTGGCCATGGCGAAACGGGCGCTTAGGAAACGAGACGTCGCTTCCGTAAGCAGGAAGGTGCACGGCAAGAAGACGAGCAGGAATGCGAAGGAATTAAATAGCATGTTACTTCGCGTGGGCCGCGCTTCGACGATCGATACGGCTTCTACGCGACCGCCAGGATGACCGCAATAACGATGGAAGCTGATTTTGATGGCATGACAGCCCGCCCCCTGATGGCGTGAGCCCCGTCGGTCGCCAAAAAATGCGGCTTTTGTGCGTTAGCGTGTCCGCCCATTTAGCTTAGCTTGATGACCCGTGCTAGACTACATTGGCGCCAAAACAATTCTACGGCTTTTCAACAACCGACCGCGGGCTCGGTAGCGAGCGGCGGTCAGGACCTCTGACGGCGCGTACGCACCAATCATCGTCGGGCCGCACTTCGCGTCAGTGCCATAACTCACCGTTGGGCTTCCTGATCGAATACTTGGCGCGGCTATCGTGCAAACTCGCGACTGCATCTGTACCGACGTTTCCAGCACGGTTGCGGGAACGCGCATACGAATATCCCCTTTGAGGCCGCGTACGGCACGTATGTGCTGTGGGGATTGGGTCAGGCAACTATTGCCCGGACGGCGCAACCTGTAGGCCACCAAACATCAAGCCCATTTTACCATCGCCTTTGAAGGTATTGGAGGCGTCTTTGGCGACGCGGATCGTGAGTGCAAACTGGCCATCCGTCGTCGCCAGATCGAGCCAGGCCTTCTGCCAGCCGTCGGATGCAGGATCGATACCCTGTGCCTTGGCCCCTGCCGCGGTGACCACCGACTGGGTAGACGGACTGAAAAACACGCTGGCGCTGTTCACCGGGTTGCCGTCCGGTTGATCAAAGGCATCGAGTTCGGCATTGCCCCCCGCGATCGGCTTTAGCCACGCCGTGATGCGATAGACTTGATTCTTGTTAAGACCGGTAAAGCGCGCGAACAACGAATGGACGGTATCGTTGGGTGTCGCAATCATCCGAAGCACTGGCTGCGCGGTTGCAACGGATGCACCGTTCTCCGTCTGTATGTTCAAGCCGCGCACATTGGTCCAGCGAAAGCCCATTGCGGGATCGGAGGGTATTTCGGCAAGCGTCGTGTCTTGGGTGACGGCGGGACCGGCAGGCTCCGACGGCACGGAAGCTGCCGAAGGTGTGGCGGGCGCAGACGCGGCGGGCGGACGCGTTGCCGCCGGCGGCGTCGAAGGCGTTGTTGATGCGACAGGCCCGGGCGCGTTGTTCACGCTGGAGCCCGACCAATAATTCAACGCAAACATCGTTGCCCCGAATGAGAGAACGACTATGACAACCGCAATAATGATGTAAGCTGATTTTGACAGCATGGCAGCCCAACCCTTTGATGGTGTGAGGAGTCAGTCGCCAAGGAATATGGCTTTTGTGCGGTCCCATGCGCCTCACCAGGATGACCGCAACGGTGATCAAGTGCGTATTTCAGTCCCCTGCCTCCACGTCAATCCCCCCAAATGTGAAGCCCAGCCGGTCGTCCCCCTTGAACGTGTTGCTGTTGCCGCTGGCCACACGGACAGCAATGGAGAACTCGCCATCGGAGGTCGGCAAATCGATCCATAGGTGCTCCCAGCCATTGGGAGTTTGCTCGATTCCTCGCCCCTTCACGCCAGATTCGTCGAGCACCGTCTTGGCCGCAGGATCGAATATCACATAGCCATTATTGAGCGAAGTACCGTCAGGCCGGTCGAGCGCGGCAACCTCGACATTGCCGCCATTGGCGTCCGGTTTGGCCCACACCATTATTCTATAGGTTTGGTTCGGATCCAGCCCCCTGTAGCGGGCGACCAGCGAGTGTCCGGTATCGCTGGGCGTTGCAATGAGCCGCAACACCGGTTGGCCCGAAACGACGATCACCTGGTTCAAACGCTGTACGCTGAGACCCCGCGCCGTTACCCAGACGAAATTCGGCCCACCGCGCTGAGGCAATTCCGCGAGTGTGGTATCCTGAAGAGCGGGAACCGCCGCTGTCGGCTGAGGCGATGCCTCAGGCGTCTGGATTTTGGGCTCATACCAAATCTGTGACCAGACATTCGACAGGCACAGCGCGGTGAGCGCCACAAATCCCGCAGCGTAGATGAGCCGCGCCCGCATCACGCCTCCTCGCGGTGTCATAGTCGTTGAATTGCCTGTATGCTGCGATACATTTGCGGGCAAGGAGCGGTCGGCATCAGAGGGTGGACCGGGAACAAAATGAAGACTGAGATCAAGGCTTTAACGGGATTACGGTTCATTGCGTCTTATTCCATCGTGCTG
Organism: Rhizomicrobium sp.; assembly: GCA_036268715.1. GTDB lineage: Bacteria > Pseudomonadota > Alphaproteobacteria > Micropepsales > Micropepsaceae > Rhizomicrobium. Next base: position 7,243 of record DATATP010000157.1, read on the forward strand.
GCGCACTTTTGGTCGATCGTGACATTCGGTGACGCGCCTCGATTCAACGCCACCTATCTCTCCTTTGCATTTTTCGGAATGTCGCTTTTTTTCACGCTAAGCGGCTTCGTGATTTATTACAACTACGCCGATGCGTTCCATCGCCGCTCGTTCGGAGAGGCGCTGCGCAGCTTTGCGGTGGCCCGGTTCGCCCGGATCTATCCACTGTTCATCTTTTTCTTCGGGGTGGCGGCGGCGATGCTGCGTCCGAATTTGTACAATGAAGGAATGATCCTTGATCTGCCTTTGCTGCAGTCCTGGGTTCCGCCTTCCGGCGACACGATGCCGATCCAGCGATTTGGATATATGGCCCACAGTTGGTCCATCAGCACCGAGTTCTTTTTCTACGCGGCATTTCCCATTCTATGCTTCACCATTCTTCGCGAGCCCAGAAGCCTTAAGGCCGCGTGGCTTGGGTTCATCCTGTTGATCATCGGCGCATTCGCCGTCCTGTACGCATTCTATACGGTCGATCTGGGCTATTGGCTGGCGCCCACGGCGCCGCATGGGCGATACTGGCTGGTCTACTTCTCGCCCTATACGCGCATCCTGGAGTTCATCATCGGTGCTGCGTCGGCCCGGCTCGTTTTGGCAGCAGGGCGGTGTTCCGTAACAGCAACGGAACATCGGGCGATGACGGCTATAGCCATTCCGTGCTTGGCTGGGTTGGCATGGCTTTTCTACTGGACGCGGTTTTATGACCCCGAGAACTATCAGACATTTCTGCGCTTCGCGAGAGTCGGCTTGCTGCACGCGCCGATGTTCGCCTTTCTGATGTTTTATGTTTCCCGATATCAGTCCACGCTGCAACGGATATTGTCATGGCCGCCCCTGGTTGCCGGAGGCGAGATCAGCTATTCGATTTACTTGCTTCATATTTTTTTCGGGGCCTCTTTTCTCGAGGTGACCGTGCCTTGGTCTGCGGGATCCCTGGTATTTTGGGTTGCGCGCATGGCGCTTCTATCAATATGGATTATTTGTCTCGCCACCGGGCTTTATTTGACGATCGAGGTGCCATGTCGCCGCTGGATTCGCGCCGCCCTCGGCAGCAGGCCGAAAGTGCCGGCGCTGGTTGCGGTACCGGCGGAATGAGGCTTCATTAGCAGCTGCCGCTTCCCGGCAGCGCCGAGCCGTTGACGAGGAGGCTGCTGCCGTCAACCAGGCACTTAAGGCCCAGGCTGCGTTCCCTGTTACGAAAACCCGTAGCGTCAAGCGCCGATTGTTCCGCAACGGCTGCGAATGCGGCGCTGAATTTGCCGCCCTCAATGGCCAAAGGGGGCTGAGCTGGCTTTACTCGGTCACCGCGATGCGAACTTTCATCGTGCCGAGCGATCGTAATCAAAGATGGCGAACTGCCGACTTGTCGCGCCGACGCCCTCACCCTTAGCATTTTGATCGTGAGGCAACTCAGGCCGAGGATGGCGTTATCTTGATCCCAGAAACCGGCGCGGGAATCATAGCCTTGCGAGTGCTGTTGGGATTGATCACGACCTTTGACGGATCGGCACAATTACCAACAATATGGAGACGTTGTAATAAGTGATTGAACAGCCGCCAGCATACTAACAAAATAGCTGTTTGTAACAAATTCCTTGGGAGCAGCATCTGCGTTGCTGGCCCAAGCAGTGGCAATTGCAAAGGCGATTAGAGCGATGAACCCGCTTCATTCCAGATACCAATTCCAACCATGGCGGGTGATAACACGGAACCAATATCGCTGAAGGAATGAGTGTCTGGCAGGGCTTTTGTGACGCACGCGGGCCGCTGTACTTGCTGCTGGTCCCGAACTCGCAACAGAAGCCCTGTCAACTCGGACTGTACGTGCGTGATGGCCTTAGCGAGCCCCAATTCAAAACCGACCGCAGCGGGGCAAGGAGCGCAAAAGCCAGGGCCAGTTGCGCGAACGCAACCATCACCAAGGAGACGTCAAATATGGTGTAATGCGCGGCATACGCCCACAGCATCGGAATGAGGCCGACCACGGCGGCGGCACCCGTCATGGCCAGCGGCTCCGCCCATTTGCGGACCTCAAACTTGACGTCAAAGATCAGGAACAACAGCGCGCCGCCGACGCCGCCGGCCAGGATGCACCACAGCCAATTCGAGTCGGGGATGCTGATGACAGCGGATTCGAGCGTTGTGAATATCGCTAAGGGCTTCATGTAAAAATAGATCTCAAGTGCATAGATCGGGTGATGTTCGACCGCTTCCAGTGTCGCTCGTTCGATGATGTGATCATGGAAGCGCGGCTTCATCTGGCCCGTCCACACCGATACTCTGGCCGGGGGACTGATATTGGTGCCGTCCCATTGTATGAAATGAGTCCGGTCAAGGTAGTCCATCTCGCCGAACATGCCCACCGCATCGCTGCCGACGGCGTCGCCGCCGATATATTTGTCGATCGCCTCTTGCACCCTTCGCGGGTAGATTTCCGGTACGTAGGCAAGCCCGGTATAGGCCGCTTGCCAGGCACCATGGTAGGGCAGCACGTCATCGGTGAAATAGATTGCGTGCAATTCCGCCTGCACATAAACGGCGTCGGCGGCGATGCCAAGCGCCACCACCAGCACCGGCCATTGCGCGGTGGCACGAGCCAGCCCCCACCATGACCGCTCGCCGCGCGCCTGGCGCAGCCAATAGCCAAGCGCCGTAACGAAAGCCGCCGCCAGCACGAACATGAACATCCAGCTGACCGAACCGCGGACACGCCATGCGAACACCATGATCAACGCCTCGATCACGGCGCCGGCTACGCGGCCGAGCGAAGGCCTGCGGCCGAGCAGAAAGATGAAATACCACATCGGGATCAGCGCCAGACTCGAGCTGTGGCGCATGCCCGGAAAGGTCGGCGCGTCGGTATTGAACAGGCCGAGATGCAGCGTGGTGTAGAATGCAAACAGCGTGCATAACAGCGTGATTAGCGCGTAGACGTTGTCGTGAAAGGTAACGATGAAGACCAGCGCGCTGATCGCCAGAATGGCAAAGAACAGATAATAGTACGACTGGATCTGCAGCCCGAACAGGCGGAACGCCAGGCGGTAGAAGTCCACCTCGCCCATGTCGTCGTACCAAGTCGTTGTCAGGTCCCGGTTGGAGAGGTAGCCAATGTGCTGTGGGCCAAGCGAGGCCGCCGCCTGCAATGCTTCGTTGATCAGCGCGCCATCATTGCCGTGCTGGATCAGCGCCGGATCGCCGGGATTAGTGACCCCGCGGTTCCAGACTTCGATCAGCTTGTCCTCGACGCTCTTCAAGCCGATATAGCCGAGATGCACGCCGTAATAAGATTCGGAAATCGCAATGCTCATTGCGCGCTGTTCGCTGTTGGGCGCCCATGAAACCATGTGATCCATGCCGCGCTGAATGCCGGTCAGCGCGGTGAGCGCGATGATGACGGCGGCCAGCACGCCGGCGGCCAGCGGCCGCATAATCCGGCCGTTGGTCCGATACCAGGGTTCTGCCGTCATCGACTGTCTCCTCGCCGGTCTCGTCGAATTACCCGGGATGTTGGTTCGCTGTCCGTGGCCTACCGCGACACGCGACCAGGCGCTTCGACTTCAACCAGACGACTGAGCACTAACGATTGCGGCCTCTGCCAAAGCTTGAACAATGCGCCAGTCAGATAAATAGCTCCATAGCAGCCGGCGCTGACCGCCAGCAGCGCGAAGATGACCAATGCCAGCAGCGGATCGATCCTGGCGGAAAGCCCAGGATAGGCCCATTCCCCCGGAAGGTTGGCGAGAACGATGGTTGCGGCACTCAAGGTGAGGACGCGCGCGAGCTGGGCCGGCTCCAATTCCCAGGTGAACAGGAAAAGGATCATGCCGCCTAATATGCCGCCGACGGTGATCGTCCATAGCCAGACCCACCCGCGCGCCTGAACGAACACGTTCCTCAATACCTCATAAATGGCGATTGGTTTTAGATAGGCGTATAGAACAAAGGCATCGAGGGGATGATGCGCGATGCTATCAAACAAAACACGCCGCATGATTTCGTCGTGAAACCGCGGCTTCAACTGATGGTTCCAGGGTGATATCACCGCAGGCGGTATGGCATTCGTTCCATTCCACGGAATGAAGTGGGTCTTGTCAAGGTAATCGTAATCGCCCCACGCTCCCAATGCGTCGCCGCCGCCATATTTTTCCATCGCGGCACGCGCCCGCGGGCTCAGCATATCAGGTCGATCTTCGAAGCCCAAATAGGCAGCATGCCAGGGACCATGATAGGGTTCGACATCATCAGTGAAATAAATCGGATGCAGCTGGGTTTCGACGTAAATTGCGTCCGCCGCGATCCCCAGCGCCAACACCAGCACCGGCCATAGCGCCGCTGCGCGGATTAGACCATTCAAGGAGCGATCTCGGCGCGCCAGCCGGAACCATGACTGCAGCCCGGTGATACACGCGGCAAGGAGCACGAATACAAACATCCAATCAACAGAACCGCGGATGCGCCATGCCAAAATCATGACGAACATCTCAAACACGGCGCCAAGGATCCGGCCGACCGAAGGCCGGTTGCCAAGCATGAATACCAAGTACCACATCGGGATCAGCGCCAGCG
>DATATP010000158.1:0-1800 GCA_036268715.1 Rhizomicrobium sp.
CAGGCGGGATTCAATCCCCGACCAGGCCCGGACCAGCACGGCACCCGACATGATCGGAAAGAGCGCCGACGCCGTGCGCGCGCTGATGATCAGTTTACGAAAATCAGTGCTTGAGGTTCCGCTCTCCGTATCCGGCACGCCACGATGGCCGCCGCCGATCAGCACCGTACCGTTGGACGCCTGCTTGAACGATAGCTTTCGCCCTGTGCCCAGCACCACCGGAGACACGAACGGCGGCAGGCGCGCCGTGACCATCATCATCGGTGCGATCGGCTCCAATGGGACCGGCTCGCCGAACCGCGCGGCGATGGCAGTAGCCCAGGCGCCGGCGCAATTCACCACGGTTCCGGCAGAAATCTCGCCCGCCGATGTTGCCACGTGCCAGACCTTTCCGCGGCGCGCGATCTCGCGTGCGGCGACCCCTTCCTGGACGATCGCACCCGCCGCAACGGCCGCATCACGAAACGCGATGCTCGTATGGTATGGGCTCGCAAAGCCATCCGTGCGGCTGATCAGCCCGCCCACGCAATGCGGCGCCAGCGCCGGAAGCACCTCATAGAGTTCCTCCCGGTCCAACAATTCCTCGTGAGCAAAACCGAGTTCCGCGACCCGCGCGGCGCGGTGGCGCAGCCCGTCCCATTCGGCTTGCGTCTCCGCCACAGCCACCTGCCCGCTGATGGTAAATCCGGTTTCGCGGCCGTCAAGCAGTTCGCCGATGCCATGCCACATCTCCATCGATGCGACGGAAAGCGGGATCTCCGCCTCATGCCTCAACAGACGGCGAACGCCTCCGGCATTCACGCCGGATGCATGGCGCCCGACACTGTCCTTTTCCAGTACGATCACGCGCATGCCCCGACGCGCCAATTGCAAGGCCGTCGAACAGCCTTGTATGCCGCCGCCGATCACCACCACGTCAGCGGTCTGCGTCATTCCTCGTTTTCCATCGCCGCCAGTTCGCCGATCGTGATCGGCTTCAATGGCGGGCGAATGCGGTAATAGCCGACTTCGTCAGGCTTGCGTCCAAGAGAGCCAGAGAGAATTTCCGTAACGAGGGTCCCGCAGACACGCCCCTGGCAAGGTCCCATCCCCGCGCGCAAGAAGGCTTTTGCCTGGTTCGGCCCTTGCGCGCCCTGGCGTGCCGCCGCCCGGACTTGCCCGGCCGTCACCTCTTCACAACGGCAGACCAGCACGTCATCCGCCGGTTGCAGTATTTCCGCGCGGGGCGCGTAAAGCGCATCCAGGAACGGCCGGAGCGCCAGCACTGCCGCCTTCGCCTTCAGATGCGGCACCGCCTGCGCGTCGCGCGCTACAGCGCTGATATTGCCGAGCTCACACAGCACCGCTAACGCCGCCAGCCGCCCGTCTTGCTCGGCGGCCAACGCCCCGCCAATGCCACTTCCATCCCCCGCAACAAAGATCCCTGGAAGGTCCGTCGCGCCCCATTCGTCCCGTACCGGCCGAAAACAGCGCTGCGCATTGTCCCACTCATGCGCGCAGCCCAGCGCCCTGGTCATCTGCTGGTGCGGAATGACGCCCTCGTGCAGGGCGATGACGCTCGCGGCCAAGCCCCGCCTCTGCCCGCCGCTGATGAAGGAAATGTGCTCGACCCTGCCCTTACCATCGATCCGCAGGTCATGCGCATGGGCGAAGGTGGGAATGCGGGCGCGCCGGATCTCAGCCTTCAGCGCCAGGCCCTTCCGCAACATGGTCCGCGCCTCGCGTCCGGCCAGCGCCGGAAGATGTCGTAACGCGGCCCGCTGATTGGCGAGGCTGGTCGTGTCGATCAGGGCGATCGGC
>DATATP010000159.1:0-5767 GCA_036268715.1 Rhizomicrobium sp.
AACGGATAGAAGACCACATGCCGCTGCCAGGAGAGGGTGGATGCCGCCTCGTTCAAACGGCCATGCGTCAGGTATTCGATAAAGTTCTGTGCAAGCAGGATATTTGCCGCGGCTCCAAAGCGTGCCTCCCCCTGGGCTCGCTTCTCCGCGACCATCGCTCTGCCATCCGCCTCGCACCTATAAAAGGGTGAATCCAGGATGGCAATGATCCCGCCAGGCTTTGCTGTCCGCTTCGCTTCGTCCAGGGCGCGAGAAAGTTCGCGGGCATAGTGCAGCGAGGCGTTGAACACCACAATGTCGAAACACCCATTCGTGAGGGGCAGGTCCTCAAACGAGGCAGTGAGGCGCGTAAATTGTGTTGCCCACTCGACTTCCCATGCCGCCGCTGCTCCCAGGCCATCAACATCGTCCTCACGAATATCCACCGCGACCGTGCTATGTCCGAACTGGCAAAGCCGGTGACAGAGCCAGCCGTTGCCGGCGCCCAAATCGAGAATCTGAAGCGGCGTGCTTCGTGCCTTCGCCATTGGGAGCACTACATGGCGCAGGAACGCGGCATAGGTCCGCGCCCGTATTGACCATTGGCGGGCTAAAGGTCCGTGACACAGATAGGGAAGACTATGCAATGCCTCGCTGCTGAGGGCTCGTCCTTCGGCAGCGCGATGCCGGGCGTAAGCGTCGAGAAACTCGACGGATGGTGCCGTCATGGCGCGGGTGCCCCGGTGCGCTCGAAGTGGTAGAGGATATGATCGCCGATCCTGGCGAGTGGGCGCTCGACCACGCGGTCAAGCTGTTCCAGCATTCTCAGGAAGCGCGGATGACGGGATATCCAGGGCTCGGCAGCGCTGGGTGGGACGAAAATGCCAATGCCGACGCGGCGTTTGAGGCAAAACCAGGGTGTCATCGCAGCCTTTAGTGTCTGAGAGCGGTGATAGGTAACTGTGAAATTCTGACCGCCTAGGCGGGCGGGTTTCGGCTCGCTTGCAAACCGCCGCAGCGCTTGGCGCGGCCGTCCACATAAGGTTTCCACCAGCATCTCGCCTGGCGAAAAGCATCCAAAAAGTACCAGGACAGCGGCGCCGCCGGGACGGATCAGGGCTGCAAGTCCTCGCGCCACGGGGGTCAAATCCTCAACACAATTCAGCGGAGCGAAGTTGGAAAAGGCAGCATCGAATGGAAGACCACCCTGCATCAGATGATCTCGTGCAAAACATGGCAGTTCCTCCGCGGCGGCGACTTCGGCCCTTACGCCTTCGAATGCAAGCTTGCTGCGGGCTTCATTCACCATGGCCGGTGCAGCATCGGTGAGAAGAACTTCAAACCCATGCTTTGCCATCCAGGCGGCGTCTTCACCTGTACCGCCGCCCAATTCCAACACGCGTGCGCCTGTTGGCAGAGCGGCCCAAAGCGCACGGCGTACTGCCCGGCGTTGGGCAGCGACACTGTGCCAGTCGCTGAAGCGCGCATCGAACTGAGAGGCGATGGCGTTGAATGCACCTGCAGCCGGAGAAAGAGGATTCATGTCACGATCCGGTGGCGAGCAAGACGGGGTTGGCGGAACGGTGCTTGCATTCCTCATGCCCCAGACGCGCCCAGCGACAATCATCACGGCGACCTGTCCGGGCTTCATTGTGCAGATGGTCGCGCACCATGCGATAGAACACAGTGTCGTATGTGCCTTCGAACAACATGGCGAGATCGTCGGAGTCCCGCCAGTTGCGTCGCTCGCCAAGTCCAGCTTTTACCAGTTCGTGGAAGCGCGTGCCGGGCAGGGGATATGCAACCGAGACGCCGATATCGTCGGGCCATTCCTCGGCAATGAGTTTGCGGGTCAGGGACAAATCCTCCCATGTCTCTCCGGGATACCCAAGCTGTATGAACCAACAAGCGCGGATCCCTGCGGCCTTCAGCAGGCGAGTAGCGGCACGAGCCTCCGTAACCGTCGATCCTTTCTCCATCGCGTCCAAGATCTTCTGCGACCCTGATTCCACACCCAGCCAGACCTCCTCGGCTCCCGCGTTTGCCAGCGCTGCCACAGCCTCCGGCTTCATTAGATTGACCCGTGACTGCATCATGAAGGGTATGCGCGCATTCCTCTGCCCCACCTCGCGCGCGAAATCCTGGATCCACCCTGCGGTGAGGCCGAAAATGTCGTCGGAGAACCAGATATGGTCCGGTGCAACGTTGTCTTTCAGTTGCCGTATTTCCTCTGCAACCGCCGCTGGTGAGCGCTGTTCGTATCCGCGCCCAAAGATTGGTTTGGCGCACCAGTTGCAAGCATAAGGACAGCCCCGCGACGTTGCTATGTTCCAAGACAGCCGGCCATGCCGATCAACCCAAGCCTTGCGATAGGTCTCTGCATTCACGAGATCCCAGGCCGGCAAGGGAAGCTTGTCGAGAGATCGCTGATTTGGACGCATCGCGGTACGCCGCAGTTCAGCCCTATCGTCTGGCAGTATCAATCCGGCGATCGCGCCAAGCGGAGCATCCGGGCCAGCCATCATGGCCGCTGCTAACTCCACAAGCGCCGCCTCCCCTTCGCCTAGCAGGATGGCGGTAGCACCTGCATGGAGATAAAGCTGCGGTCGGTCGGTGGCATCGGGTCCGTTGACAATGATTCGGATGCCACGTCGTCGAGCGGCGGCAATCATTGCAAAGGCATCGGCCTGCCGGCGCTCCGTGCACATTTTGGTGAGAAAGTTGAAATTGTCTTCCATGATCGCGACCAGCTTGGGCGGGTGTTTTTCCAACAGCATCGCAAATGCGTCGGTATCGGTGGCAAAGGTCGCATCGAATAGACCGACGGCGTGACCTTTTTCCCTGAGCATCGCCGCCGCTATCAACGTCGATAGCGGGGGATAAGGCGTGCAACGCGCCGCCTGCTTTGGGTCGTGGTACATGAAGTAGGAATGAGCCAGCAGGATCATGATCTTGTTTGCATCAGGGATTGAAGGTGCAAACGCAGCGGCTGCAGATCGGATCGCTGCGCACGTCTAATGTCTTGCGGAAGGCAAGCGCCTTTTTTGAGTTCAAGATTGAGCTCAAGGTACTGTCATGAACGTTTCCGATCGGGGCATGAAAAAAGCAGGGCCGAACCGTTCCGTCGCTTTCGATGACGGTGGAAACCCACGGCGCCTTGCAACGGATGGGCGGGAAGGGGCGCCGTCCATGGACCGCGAGGTAATAATGACCAAGCTGGCGCATCCGGTCTGGCGTCTCGGCGATGAAGCCGGAAGCGAAGTCATCACCATGTTCGTCAATGACGTTCTCGATGATGTTGACGAACTCGTCGCTCTCTTCGATGTCGGGACAGACTTCGGCAGTATGTCTGGTATCCCAGCGGCCAGGTCGGTTGAACGCCGTGCTGGAGAGATCGGCAGCAAGAAAAGAAATGCGATCCAGACCCAATTGGTGCGCTGTTTCGATGATGTGTGGAAAATCGCGGAAATTGCGCTTCTGGAGCACACACCGGGCCGAGACTGGAAAAAGGGGGGTGCGCTGCCGCAAGGCGGCTACGCCATCCGCGAGGCGAGCGAAGGCCCTCGGTATACCCCGGATCGCATCATGAATGGGCCCCGATCCATCCAGCGAGACGATGACCTCGTCACACCATCTCGTGATCGCAGCTGCATGGCGAGACAGAAGCAATCCGGTACTGAGAAGGGTGATCCGGACAGGCAACGACTTTAGGACCGAGCAAAGCTGCCACAGATCGGCGTGCATCATCGGTTCCCCGCCCGTGAGCAAAATCTGCTCAGTTCCCAGGACTTCGAGTTCGGCGGTGAGACGGGCAACCAATTCCTTGGACAGGCTTGTGCCAGCGCGGTTTCCCCTCCAGATGTCGCACATCAGGCAGCGGCAATTGCACCGGCTGTGTGGCGTGAGGACCAGGACCGGGACGCGCCGCAGGTGGTGGTGGCCTTCCTGAGGGTCCAAGTCCGCAGCGGCGCACATATCCATGGAATGTCCGAACCTTCCCATCCGTCTTTAAGGACGTAACAAATCGCCGTTTCATGCCCGCCGGGGCGAGATATTCGACAGGGTCCAATTGGTTAGCTTGGTTTCAATGGATTTTGGGCGCTCGGGGGCTCAGACCAAGCGCCGCTTGAGATTGCCGGTGGCGATGACGCTCGATATCCCGCCGGTGCCAATTCGCCCGAGGGCCGGCCTGGCTGCGGGAATAAAATAGCCGCCGTCCGCGTCCTGGAAGAGCAGGGACCGTGCAAACGCCCCCTGGAGCCCACCGGATGCCCCGAAAGAAGATCGTCCTTTACAACCCGCGGGCCGCCTTCTTCACGATGCCTCTGGGGCTTCTGGCTGTCGGCTCTGCGCTCGACCGCAGCCGTTACGACGTCGTTATCGTCGATGCGCGTCTGGAGGCGAACCCGATCGAAACTCTGCTTGCGGCGCTCGAAGACGCCGCCTGCCTCGGCATCGGTGTTCTCACTGGCGAGCCGATCCGCGACGCCATCTCCGCCTCCCGCGCCGCCAAGGCGCGTTTCCCGCAGCTGCCGGTGGTGTGGGGCGGCTGGCATCCGTCACTGTTCGGCAAGGGGTGCCTGGAGGAGCGGAGCGTGGACGCCACTGTCCAGGCCCAGGGCGAGGAGACTTTCCGCGAGATCGTCGAGCGTTTTGGAAATGGCGGCAGCCTGAGCGGCGCTGCCGGCTGCACGTTCCGCAACGAAAGGGGCGAAGCGGAACAGAACCCGCCGCGCGCATTGCAGGCTGTCGACAATTTCGCCAGCCACGACTACACACTTTTGCCGGTCGAACGTTTCTTCACGCTGAAGGGCAAGCGTCAGCTCGATTTCATCACCTCGCAGGGCTGCTATTTCCGCTGCGCGTTCTGCGCCGATCCGCTGGTCTATGGCCGCCGCTGGGTCGGGCTTTCGCCGGAACGCGTCGGCACCGAGCTGGCGGAGCTTCACGCCCGTTATGGCTTTGACGATGTTAACTTCCAGGACGAAACCTATTTCACCTATGCCGACCGCGTGGCCGAAATCGCCGAGCAGATTCTGCGGCACGGTCTCAAGATTTCGTGGGCAGCGACGATGCGCGCGGATCAGGGCGACCGCTTGTCGGAACAGGTGATGGCGCTCTGCCGCCGTTCGGGATTGCGGCGGCTGATTATCGGCGTCGAGGCTGGATCGCAGGAAATGATGGACCATATCAAGAAGGATATAAAGCTGGAGCAGGTTTTCCGCAGCGCCGAGAAATGCCGGCGCCATGGCGTCGCGGTCATTTTTCCATTCATCGTCTGCTTCCCGAATGAGAGCGACACCAGCATCCAGGCTTCGCTTGACGTGGCGAATCGGCTGCGCGCCATGAGCCCCGCCTTCAGCACGCCGATCTATTATTTCAAGCCTTATCCTGGTACGCCACTGACCGATGAAGCCGAACAATACGGCTATGTGCCACCCAAGACGCTGGAAGAGTGGGCGAGCTGGGACTGGTATGATTCCGACGGTCCGTGGGTGACACCCGGCCGCGCCCGTCTGATCGAGCGCTACAAATATTACCAGGACGCCGCTTATGCCACGCCGGCCTTCTGGGGCAAGCCGCTTCAGAAGCTTGCGCGCTGGCGTGTCGAGAAGAACAGTTTCGCTCTGCCGGTGGAGAAGATGATCAGCGATCGGATGTGGCCGCGCCAGGCGTTGTCATAGCCTGCGCTGGGAAAGGCCGACAAACCTTCACAGGGCTTTCGCCGTACCGCGAACATGGCGCGATGGATCTGGCAGCCAAGTCGAAAGCGTGCTAGTCCATTGGC
>DATATP010000160.1:0-12335 GCA_036268715.1 Rhizomicrobium sp.
GTCGGTCCTGAACACCGCGCCGTCCTTCAGGCGCAGCGTCATCGGCACATCGTTGTAACCGGCGGCCTTGACGGCCTGGGCCAGGCGCGCGGCGGTGGATTTGTGGCCGAACTCCACCACCTCGACCGGCAGGGGATAGCGCCCCAGCCGCGGCACCAGCTTGGATTCATCGGCAATGACGATCATCTTCTTCGACGCCGCCGCGACGATCTTCTCCCGCAGCAGCATGCCGCCGCCGCCCTTGATGAGATCGAGATTGCGGTCAGTCTCGTCGGCGCCATCCACCGTCAGGTCGAGAGGCGCCAACTCGTCGAGCGGCGCCAAGGTGAGGCCCAGCTTGCGCGCCAAGGCCGCGGTGCGCTCGGAGGTCGGCACGCAAAGCAGCTTCTGCCCCCCGCGCGCCCGGGGCGCCAGCATCTCCACAAACAACTCTGCGGTCGAGCCCGAGCCGAGGCCCAGCTTCATCCCGTCCACCACATAATCCAGCGCCTTGGCGGCGGCGGCGCGCTTGAGGGTGTTCTGGTCGGTCATACCGGGACCATAAGAGGCAGCACGATAGAGGAAAACACATTTCCTTAAACCCGAGGCCTAAAATTGATTTGTCAGGGGCGTTCTTGATCGAATCAGCGCGCTCTATCAGCTCCAGATCACCCTCATGCACTTCGATCGAGTCGCCGCCGTCGAACTCAATCCCATAGATCGTTCCGGGCCGGAAAGGGGGGCGATCGTAGTTCTTGGAAACTGGGTAAACCCATGCCCTTTCGCCAATGCGCGGCCCAGGACGATTATTCCCGGGAACGACGCCCAAACCGATATGGTTGCTGAGCAGGAGCGTCGCGCGGAGCATACCCGGCGTACGTGAGCACGGCTGACGAACCCACGACCCAAAAGGACCGCGGCCCAGACTTTATTCTACGGTGACAGACTTCGCCAGGTTGCGCGGCTGATCGACGTCGGTGCCCTTCGCCAGCGCGGCGTGGTAGGCGAGCAACTGCACCGGGATCGCATAGATCAGCGGCGCCAGGAACGGATCGGCGTCCGGCACTTCGATGCTCGCCCAGACATTGCCGGCATGGCTGATACCACGCGCCTCGGAGATCAGCACCACCTTGCCGCCGCGCGCCATGGATTCCTGCATGTTGGAGATGGTCTTCTCATACAGCGCGTCATGCGGCGCCAGCACGATGATCGGCACCTTCTCGTCGATCAGGGCGATGGGGCCGTGTTTCATCTCACCCGCGGCATAGCCTTCGGCATGCACATAGGAAATTTCCTTCAGCTTCAACGCCCCTTCCAGGGCGATCGGAAAGCTCGCGCCCCGCGCCAGGTAAAGCACATCACGCACCTTGGCGATTTCCGCCCCCAGCGACTTGATCGCCGATTCCTGTTTCAGCGCCTCGGCGATATGGCGCGGCGCTTCCAGCAGCGCGGCGCAGAGGCGCTTTTCTTCCGCCTCGCTCAGAGTGCCGCGCGCCCGTCCGGCCGCGATGGCGAGCGCCGCCAAGGTCGCCAACTGACAGGTGAACGCCTTGGTCGATGCCACGCCGATCTCCGGCCCGGCGAAGGTCGGCACCACGATATCAGCCTCGCGGGCAATGGAGCTTTCCGCGACATTGACGATCGCGATAACGGTCTGGCCGTGGGCCTTTGCGTCACGCAGCGCCGCCAACGTGTCCGCCGTCTCGCCCGACTGCGAGACGAACAGCGCCACCCCGTCCTTGGGATAGACTGGATCGCGATAGCGCAGCTCCGAAGCGAAATCGACCTCCACCGGCAACCGCGCGAGCTTCTCGAACCAGGTCTTGCCGACCAGCCCCGCGTAATAGGTGGTGCCGCAGGCTGAGATGGTGAGACGCGGCGCGCGCGCCAGCACCTGGGCGATGCGCGTGTCCGGCAATTGCGTCACGGTCGTCAATGGATCGATGTAATGCGCCAAGGTGTGGCCCACCACTTCCGGCTGCTCATGGATTTCCTTGGCCATGAAATGACTATGGCCGGCCTTGTCCACCATCGCCGTGCTGGCGGAGGTGATCTTGACTTCACGGTTGGCCGGACGGTCCTGAGAATCGAAAATCGCGGCGTCCCGCCCCTGGATCACCACCACATCGCCATCCTCAAGATAGGCGACCTTGTTGGTGAAGGGCGCTAGCGCGAACGCGTCCGACCCCAGATAGGCTTCCGTCTCGCCATAACCTACTGCCAGTGGCGGACCGCTGCGCGCTCCGACCAAAAGGCCTTCATGGTCTTTGAAGATCATTGCCAGCGAATAGGCGCCGATCAGCCGGCGCACCGCCGTCTTGGCCGCCTCGGCCGGCGCCATGCCATGATCCAGATAATCGGTGACGAGATGGGCGGCGACCTCGCTATCGGTCTGGGAATGAAATTCGTGGCCTTTGGCGGTCAGCTCCTCGCGCAGTTCGCGGAAATTCTCGATGATGCCGTTATGGACGATGGCGACCTTGGCGGTGGCGTGGGGATGGGCATTGCCTTCGGTCGGGGCACCGTGCGTCGCCCAGCGCGTATGGCCGATGCCGGTATGGCCAGCCAGCGGCCGGGCGTCGAGCACCGCGTCCAGCTTCGACAGCTTACCAGCAGAGCGGCGGCGCTCGATTCTGCCATCCACCAAAGTGGCGATGCCGGCGGAATCATAGCCGCGATATTCCAGCCGCTTGAGCGCCTCCAGAATGACCGGCGCCACATCCCGTGTGCCCGCGATGCCGACAATGCCGCACATTGCTTATTCTCCCGTCCTCACGCTTCGTCCCTCGGCCCGCTCGGGATAAGGCGGCTCGACATGAGGATTTTGGTTTCGAAGGGCGACCGTCATTTCTTTTCCGCCCTCTTCCGTTCCCGGAATTTCTTCGCCCAGCCGGGTTTTTCCACCTGGGACCCACGCGCCAGCGCCAGCGCATCCGCCGGTACGTCCTTGGTGATCACCGAGCCGGCGGCGGTGATGGCGCCCTCGCCCACTTTCACCGGCGCCACCAAGGCGGTGTCGGAGCCGATAAAGGCGCCTGCCCCGATCTGGGTCCTTGCCTTGGTGAAGCCGTCATAATTGCAGGTGATGGTGCCGGCGCCGATATTGGCGCCGGCGCCGACCGTCGCGTCGCCAAGATAGGTGAGATGGTTCGCCTTGGCACCCTTTTCGATCACCGTGTTCTTCACCTCGACGAAATTGCCGATATGGGCGCCTTCACCAATGGCAGCGCCGGGCCGCAGCCGGGCATAAGGCCCGATGATCGCGCCCGATGCCACCTTCGCGCCTTCCAGATGCGAATGGCTGCGGATGCGGGCGCCGGACCGCACCGTCACGCCGCAGCCGAACACGACAAAGGGCTCGATCTCGACATCGGCTTCCAGAATAGTGTCATGGCTGAGAAATACCGTCTCAGGCGCGATCATGCCGACGCCCACCGCCATCGCCCGGGCCCGCAGCCTTTGCTGCATGTGAAATTCCGCTTCAGCCAGTTCGGCGCGGCTGTTAACCCCCAGGGCTTCGGTTTCCGGCGCCAAGACCACGGTGCAGCGCACGCCCTCGGCCCTGGCCAGCGCCGGCACATCGGTCAGGTAATATTCCTTCTGCGTATTGTCGTTCTTGAGAAGGGATGTCCAGCGGAACAGCTTCTTGGCGTCCCCCGCCAGCACGCCGGCATTGCAAAGATCGAGCTTGCGCTCCTCGGGGCTGGCATCCTTGAACTCCACGATGCGGTCCAGCAATCCGTCGGGTGCCACGATCACCCGGCCATAGGCGCCGGGATCGCGGGGGCGGAACGCGACCAGCCCCATACCGGTCTGGGCGGCCGCATCGAACGAGGCCGCGAAGGTCGCGGGAGTCATCAGGGGATTGTCGCCATAGGCGATCACCAGCTCGCCACTGAAATCCTCCAGCGCCGTCCAAGCCGCCGAAGCGGCATGGCCCGTGCCGAGTTGCCGCTCCTGGACAGCAGTGAGGCAGGCCTGGCCGGTCGCGTAATTGCGCACTTCCTGGGCATCCGGCGCGGTGACGACCGCAATGCGGTTGACGCCGGCCGCCCGCACGGCCGCGATCACATGGCCCAGCATCGGCAGGCCCGCGACCTTGTGCAGGACCTTCGGCAGCGCGGATTTCATCCGCGTGCCCATACCGGCGGCAAGTATGATAGCTGCCTTAGGCATGGTGGGCGTCTCTTCCTTGTCTGCTCGCATTTTTCCGTGCCGGCACCAGTCCCTCAAAGGCGCCGGCAGTTATTCCGTAAAAACGCTCGCGGGGCGACATCGCTTTCCGGTAAGACCTGTGGCGAAAAAGGTGAAATGACGATTTACAACGCTATATTGCCGCGATTCTCCGAAAGATTTCCTTAACCGATGACCGCTTCTCCTGCCCTTATCTTCGACCTGGACGGCACCCTGGTCGATACCGCGCCCGATCTTCTGGGCGCCACCAATGCCGTACTCGCCGCCCGCCGCCGCCCCCGGATCGATACCGCCACCCTGCGCCACATGGTCGGGTTCGGCGCCAAATCGCTCATCCTCCAAGCCATGGAGACCAGCGGCGCAACCGTGGCCGAGGAGGAGATGGCGCCCCTGCTGGACATTTTCCTCGCGCACTACCAAGCCCACATCGCCGACCATTCGCGCGCCTTTCCTGGTGTCGAGCCGACCCTGGCCGCGCTGAAACAGGACGGTGCGCGATTGGGAGTGCTGACCAACAAGCCGCAAGGATTGGCGGACCTGCTGCTGCCGCTCCTTGGTCTGGACGGCTATTTCGCCGCCATCTATGGCGCGGGCCGCAAGCCTTACACCAAGCCCGATCCGCGCATTTTCCATGACGTGGTCGAGGATTGCGGCGGCGGCCCGGCGGTGATGATCGGCGATTCCGTCACCGATCTGGGCACGGCCCGCGCTGCCGGCGTGCCCGCGATCCTTTTCAGCTATGGCTATACACCCGTGCCGGCGCGGGAGTTGAATGCCGATATCGTGCTGGACGATTTCCGCGAACTGCCCGGTGCGCTCAGGCGGCTGGGTTTTTAGAGTTACGCAAAACCTATTCTAGTGTCGTTTCGGTTTTGAAGTTCGCCTTGAGCTTGATATCGGTAATGTCACGACCTTCGAAACCACGACACTAGGCGGCTGCGTGGCGCAGCATGCGCGCGAGCCTTTCCGCCAGCATATCGGGATGGAAGGGCTTGACCATATAATCGCTGGCGCCCGCGCCCAGCGCCCGCATCACCGTTTGTGGGTCGCGCTCCCCGGTCAGGATCATCACCGGTATCGCGGCGATGGCAGGATCGGCTTTGATCTGGCCCAGCGCCTCAAGCCCGTCCGTGCCTGGCATCTGGACATCCAGGATCGCGGCATGGGGATGATGACGCCGGATTTGTATAAGAGCGTCCTCGCTGCTGGGAGCAGCGAATACCTCGTAATTACCGGCCTCGAGACATAGCGAAACCAGAGTCACGATGGTCGGATCGTCGTCGGCGATGACGACTCGTCTTTTCATGGAATCCCCGTACAGGACGCACTATGGCGCGCAGTGCTTTAAGGATTTCCTATCATTCCCGGGCATATTTGTAGGAAGTCAGAGCGCAAATCGGTCGAGCTGGCGGGAGATAAACAATGTCTCGCAGCGCGTCAGGCTCCTTTGTGCAGACACCCTTTGTCCGCGCCACATTCGCCGCCGCTCTCGGCTTCTTCCTCCTGGGGTATGGCGGCATCCTGCTCAGCCGCTTGGGACAGCCCGTCTCGGTGTTTTGGCCGGCCACCGCCTTCGGACTCTGCATGGTGCTGCGCTGGGCCAAAACTCTGCGCCAGCAAGCCGCAATGCTGGCTTCATTGTTTGCCGCAGGGATCGCGGCCAACGGAATCGGCAGCTGGCCGCCGCTGCTCACTCTGGGCTACAGTCTCGTCAATATCGTGGAGATTGCTTTGGCGCTGGCGATGGTGCAACGGCTCGGGCTGCCACGCTCCTTTACGCTCCGCCGGGGACTGATATTCGGGATTGGCGCCGCTATTGCGCCGGCCATAACGGGGGGCGTGCTGGCGGGTCTGCTGGTGCGGCTGCACGGCGGAGCGGACTGGTTGTCGGCGGGGCGGGAATGGTGCTGCGCCAATCTGCTGGGTTTTCTGATGCTGTTCCCCTTCGGCATGGCGCTGTCCTTTCGCCAATTCAGCAAGCTGAATCTAGAACACCGCGTTCCGGAGGCGCTTATCGTCCTCGGTATGGTGATCGCGACCGCACTGGCTGTGTTCAAGCTGGGCTATCCGCTGCAATTCCTGGTGTTCCTCAGCGTCATAGTCGCCGCCACCCGCTTCCGGCTGATGGGCGCCGGCGTGTCGTTGGCCGCAGTCGCGACGATCGCGCTGTCCTGTCCCGGAACGTTCGCCCCGTTCGATCCTGTGGCTCGCATCCAATTGCTGCAATTGTTCTTGGGAGTATGCAGCCTCGTCAGCGTGCGGACGGCGACGGTGCTGGGCGAGCGCGACTTGCATGTCGCGGTAACCGAGCGCCAGCGCGCCCGCGCATTGCGTGCCGCGCGCTTCAAGTCGCAGCTTCTGTCGCATGTGTCTCACGAGGTGCGCAGCCCTCTTTCGGCAATCGTCGGCTTCAGCGCGATGCTGGAATCCGGCTCACTATCGGCCGAGCGTGCGCCGGAATTCGCCGCCATCATCGCCCATAACGGGGAATTGTTGCGGCGACTGCACAATGACCTGCTCGACCTCGCCAGCGCCGAGGCGGGCGCGCTGTCGATCGAACCGCAGACCGTGCCGGTAGCGGGCAGCCTGCGGCAATGTATCGGCGCCATAAGGCTGGATGCGAGCCTGGGCGGCAAGGATGTGTTGATCGAAAATGTCGAGGAGGCGCTGGCGGTTCGGGCCGATCCTCTGCGCATGGCCCAGATCCTCAACAATTTGATCGCCAACGCCTACAAGTACGGGGACAATTTCTCGCCCATCCGGGTGAGGGCACGGCGGGTGGAAGGCTATGGGCGCATTGAGATCATCAATGCCGGTCCCGGCATCGCTCCGGAGGACCGCGAAAAGGTTTTTCGCCCCTTTGCCCGCGTCGCGATGGGACGGCGGGTTCCAGGTGCCGGGCTTGGTCTTTCCATCGCCAAGCTGCTGGTGGAAGCCCAGGGCGGGAGGATCGACTTCGAAAGTGTTCCTGGCCGGCTGACCGCCTTCTGGATTGACCTGCCGCTGGCCGCCTCGCTCAACGCCGCTTGACGCAGAAATTCCCGCACCCTATAGCCGTCGTCCGCCCTGAGCGTCGGCCAGGAAAAGTGGTAGCGCGGCTCGCGCGTACCGGTTTTCCGTGGGCCGCGCGATCAGTCGACCACCGGGCGGGCGCGTAGCTCAGCGGGAGAGCACACCCTTCACACGGGTGGGGTCGCACGTTCAATCCGTGCCGCGCCCACCATTTCATCAACAAAAACATATGCTTAGAAGATGTGGAGGGCGGCACGCCAGCGGCTTCCGATCTCCGACTGGCATTATAGTCTGCTCACACGAAGGGTCATTTGGAAGTCAATTTCATCGGGGAAGCAAATCGTGAAAATGATCGATATGGGCTTCGCCGCCCTCCTCCTGCTTTCATCTGTCGTACCGGCTCTGGCGCAGGATGAGGCGCCGGCCCGCGGCCGGCATAACGGCACGGAATATTGGTGGGTGGACAAGATACAAGGTGGTCCCAGCGTCTACAAAGCGCCCAACCGCCCCATCTGGCGGCTGTCGGAGCTGAAGCAGATGCATGCCGGTCGGAACAACTGGTCAGAGCAGATCATTCTCGATGACGAGGATAACGTCACCTACAATTCCGGCGCGCCGGGCACCAAGATCACACGTCGCATGCATCCCGACACTCCCACCGTGTTCGTGATTATCGCCGGCAATCTCCGTTTCAACGTGGAAGGCCAGCAGCCGGTGACTGCCACAAAGAGCGGTATCATCAACATCATGAAAGACACGCTCTATTCCGCGGACGTCACGGGCGACCGGAACGCGCTGTGGATCGAGATCAATGTGCGGGGCTATTCCACGGTCTATCCCGCCGCCGACCCAAAGCCGCAGCCCGGGCCCGGCAACAGCATCGTGAAAGTGTCCTTTGCCCACCTGCCGCCGCCTTATCACCCGCCCAACCAGCTTTATTTCAACACCCTGGAAGCCATCGCCACCTGCAAGGTCCATATGGCGGTGCAGGACGATCATCTGTTCGCCAATCCAGCGTTGGGTTATGTCAATCCCGCCGACAACAAATGTGGCGGCGGCAGCCTCAATACCGGCAGCGGCAGGCCCATCAAGACGGGCACCACCTTCAACACATCCGTGCCCTTCGGCCATTTACATTCGGGCGCGGTCGAATGGTGGGTCATCCAGGTTGGCCAGACCTCCGCACGGTTCGAAAATTACGGCGAGTATCATGCCACAGAGGGCGACGTGATGTATGTCCCGCCCAATACCTGGCATGAAACCACCGCGGATACGCCGTCGGGTCCGTCGGTGCGCCTGGCGTTTGGGGCCTATCAGCGCATCAGCATGCAGAATACCGGACCGGCGCAATAATGGTCTGACAGGAATAATCAGGGGCGTTCCAGCATTCCGCTGATGAGCTCCCGAAGGCGGCTAACCTTGATGGGCTTGTGCAAGGTCTTGATTTCGCGCGCGATCAGCAATTCCGGAGGCGTGCGCTGTTCGAATCCGGTCATCAGCAATATCTTGAGCTCGGGACGCATGGCCAGGCTTTCGCTTGCCAGCGCATAGCCATCCATTCCCGGCATTTTGATATCTGATAGCAGGACCTCGATCCCCGGGTTCTCCTTTAGGATTTTCAAAGCCTGACCCCCGCTGGCCGCGGTATGCACCGGAATGCCAAACTCCCCCAGCGCTTCAGCAAACAATTGCCGCAGCTCAGGCTCGTCATCCGCTATCAGAACTCTTGGAGAATCCATGAACGTCGCATCAAAATTTCCCGATGAAATAAACGGTATCGGCGCCGGAGGGAAGCAGCTGTAAAGCTCCCCCTTTTTAAGGGGGGCGGAACGGTTTTTGAATGCCGAACGTTGTGCCCTGGGGTGGGTTTTAAGGCACAGGGTTGTAAGTGACCGGCGATTACTCTCCAAACGGCAGCGCAATCGATACGGCGATCGAGATAATCCGCGAATTTGGCAACGAAGCCGATGCGGAAGCGGATCGGCGCGCGGTGCAGTGTGAAAACAAAAACGATCCGGAGGCGGCCGCGTTCTGGTCCCAAGTCGCGCAGGCGGTTCGATTGCTTACACCAGGGCCGAGTTCATAACGCGAGGGCGGCAGCGGCATTGCTGCAAATTGCGAATCGCCCACGCCCACGAATCACTTCGGCCGGCCTTGGAGTGCCTGGAGCATCGACTGTTTCAAGTCCGAGATCAAAAAGGGTTTCGCGAGAATAGGCAGGCCCTGCGAATCGGTCGGGACGTCCGTACATGCGCCTGATGGCGATAATGAAACGGCTATCGTGAACCGGCTGTCTGCACCGCGATACCACCTTTCCGCGCTTCCCGTACCCGGTCGACGCAGACTTCGGTGAAGCCGGGCGCAGCAGGGGCGGCGGCGACGAAGGCGGCTAGCGGCGCCTGAGTTTCCAGGGCGGCAGCAAATAGCTGCCCGGCCACGGCGCAGAAATCCTGGTCGTTGCGCGCCTGGGCAAGGCCGGAGAGATTGGCGGCGCGGGTCTTGTAGGTGTCGTAGCCAGGGGCGTTGCCATGGCGAACGAAATAACCCTTGAGGACGGCATCGGAGCCTTGCAGTTCATCCCGATGCACTTGCACGAAGCGGTTATAGACCGGGCCGTCATGGCACATGAATGCGGCCACCATCAATTGCTGCTGGAGCGCTGCGGTTCTCAGCGCCAATTCCTCGCCCGGCGCGGCGCAATTTTCCTGCGCCAATGCCGGGATTGCCAAGGCGCACCAAGCGATGACTGAAACCAGGGTTCCGATTTGTTTCACGACAGCCTCCACTTTGGCGACCCAGCGCCGCGTGAACCCTGCGCGCGATAGGCGAAAGTCCCTAGGACGGACTGTGGAAGCGGCAAACGAGTGGTTTACGAGGGCGGAAAAGTTCTAGCGACACCGTGCGGATGCGCACGGTTCAATCCGCTTTTCCGTTCGTTTGACTGGAAGCCGCTCCTCATCCAGCAGGGCAGGCGCTGCCCAGCGGCGTCACCACGCCGGCGAAGCTGTTGCCTTCCAAGCGGGGCGCCAGGCGGGTGCAGTTCAGAACGAACAGGCTTGGGTGTCCGAAATCGCTGCGGAAGTAATTGTCCAGGATGTCGATGCGCTCCGTCTTGTTCCGGGGTGGGCCCTTCTCCTCCCCGATCGCAACCGCCACACGGTTCTGCGCGCCCGGCCCCTTCTCGAAATCGTTTCCGCGGATCAGGATGTTTCCGCCATCGGGCAGGTCCAGCAGATAGCTTGCGGTTCCCGCCGGGCCGTCATGGATAGTGTTGTCGAGGATTTCGGTGCGGGCGGCGCGAGACTTGATGTGATGGCCGACATGCTGGCTGAGGAATTCGCAATGCTCGACACGCAGCAGCGCAATCGCGCCGACATAAACGCCATGGGCACAGGCCGAAATGCAGTTTCCGTTGCCCTCGAATGTGCTGCCCCCGATGGTGATGGTGCTGTCGGGATTTGCGCCCGCCAGAATACCCTCTTCGTTGTCGATGAAGCGGCTGTTCTGGATTGTCAGATCGGCCCCCGCCGCGCGGATTCCCGCACCATTGTGCACGCGATCGCGGGCTCCGGTGAAGGTAAGGTTGCGTATCGTCACATCGCGTCCTGCGATCACGAACAAGGCTTGGTTCCGGCATACTTTCTCGGCGATTACAGCCCCTGGTCCGGCGCCTTCGATAGTGAGGTCATCCACGCTCCACACCGCGCAATCGACATAGCGTCCGGGCAGAATCCGAATGGTATCGCCGGGCCCGGCAAAGGCTGCCGCCTCGCTGGGTATCTGGAAAGTGCGGCCAGGTCCGACCGTCAGAATTCTCGCCCCGGCGGGATGCAGTCCCCAGACGGACAAGACGACAACATATAGGTATGCGCTTCTCATCGATTCGGGCGCCGCTTGACTTGCGCCGGGGTGCTGGCCTCGCCGCGTGGATGGCTTTATACGGTGCGCCGACCATAGCCCAGGGACTTGATATGCTGAATACCATCGCCGCCTTCGACCGCATCGGCGAGGAGAATGCCTTTGCGGTGCTGGCCCGGGCCACGGCTCTGGCGCGCGAGGGACGGGACATCATCAATCTGGGCATCGGTCAGCCCGATTTCCGCACGCCCGACCATATCGTCGAGGCCGCGATCCAGGCGCTGAAGGACGGCCAGCATGGCTATACGCCCGCGACCGGCATCCTGCCCCTGCGCGAGGCGGTGGCCGCCGACCTCCACAAGCGCTTCGGCGTCACCGTCTCCCCCGAAGAGGTGATGATCCAGCCCGGCGGCAAGCCGACCATGTTCATGTCGATCCTGATGTTCGGCGAGCCCGGAGCGGAGATCATGTATCCCGATCCCGGTTTCCCGATCTATCGCTCGATGATCGAATTCACCGGAGCAAAACCGGTGCCGATCCCGATCCGGGAGGAAAACGGCTTCGCCTTTTCCGCGACCGAGACCTTGGGCCTCATCACCGACAAAACGCGGCTCATCATCATCAACTCGCCGGCCAATCCGACCGGCGGCGTCACGCCCAAGGCCGAGATCGATAAATTCGTCGCCGGGCTGGAGAAATGGCCTCACGTCGCGGTGATGTCGGACGAGATCTACGACCGGATGACCTATGACGGCGAAAAGCATGTCTGCCTGCTCACCTATCCGTCGATCCGCGACAGGCTGATCCTTCTCAATGGCTGGTCCAAGACCTATGCGATGACCGGCTGGCGGCTGGGCTATGCGGTATGGCCCGGCAAGCTTTACGACTATGCGCGCAAGCTGGCGGTGAATTTGCATTCCTGCGTCAACGCGCCGACCCAGTATGCCGGGCTTGCCGCGCTGACCGGCCCACAGGAGGGGGTGGAGGCCATGGTCGCGGAGTTCGACCGGCGGCGCAAAGTGGTGGTCGAAGGGCTCAACCGGCTGCCAGGCGTCTCTTGCATCATGCCGAAGGGCGCGTTCTATGCCTTCCCCAACATCAAGAAGTCAGGATGGAAGTCCAAGCCTTTGGCCAATGCGTTGCTGGACGAGACCGGCGTGGCGCTGATCGGCGGTCCTGATTTCGGCATCCTCGGGGAAGGATATCTGCGCATCTCCTACGCTAATTCCACGGATAACATCGTGAAGGCGTTGGGTCGGATGAGCGATTTCCTGTCGTCGCGCAAAGCAGCG
>DATATP010000161.1:0-3961 GCA_036268715.1 Rhizomicrobium sp.
CCTTGATGCGGGCGCGCAGGACATTGCGGAGCACCTTGGCGATCAGCGCCTTGTTGTTGCTGGCCCTCGCGACCATCGATCCGACGAGTTTCGCGCAGGGCTATCTGGCGGGCTTTGTCCTGCTTTCCATGGTGCCCATTGGCAGCCTTATATTGCTTCTCATGGGTGGCTTGACTGGTGGCGACTGGACGACGCAGCTCGGCCCGGTCTTGCAACGTGCAGCGCGCTGCTTGCCACTTTTGCTGGTGGCTTTCATTCCGATAATTCTGCTGCGTCCCTTAATCTATTCCTGGCCCCACGGCGGCGCGCCCGGCGATGTTGTGCGGCTTTATCTCAATCCGCTTTTCTTTGCGGCGCGCACACTGATCGGCCTTCTCGTCCTCTCCCTGTTGTCCTCGCGCGCCGCTTGGCGGCGGCAAGCTTCCGCCGGCGTGGGGCTGGTGGCCGTCGCAGTCATCCTGAGCATCCTGCCGGTGGACTGGGTGTTGACCCTGCCCCCGCGCGCGACTTCGGCGGCCTTCGGGCTCGGCTTCGGGATTGAACAAATACTGGCGGCGTTGGGCTTCTGCGCGGTGCTGGCGCCGCAAGCCGGCCAGCGCCGTGCCAACACCGACCTGGCCGGCCTGATCGTCAGCGCCATCCTGGGAACAGTATATTTCGACTTCATGCAATTCCTCATCACCTGGTACGGCAATATTCCGGACAAGGTGCATTGGTATGCTTCGCGCACCGCCGGCCCCTGGCCGGAAGTTGACTTCGCCGCATTTGCATTGGGCGCGGCCATCCCGCTGCTAGGCATTCTGGTGCCACGGATACGCGGCAACGCCGGCGCCTTGCGTATCGTCGGCTTTATGGTTTTGGCTGGTATCGTCCTGCATATCGCGTGGTGGGTTCTTCCCGCGATGACGTCATGGGCCTGGGCTCCGGCAATGCTTTCGGCCGTGACCCTGGGCCTGTTCTTCGCGAGTTTCGACCCAGTGCTTCCCAGGACGAGACTTGCGCATGCCCCATGAACGCGGCATCGGCAGCGGCGAAAGTCTGCAAATTCGCACGCGCACCGTGGCGTTTGTCCTTGCCGCGGTATTGGCGATGCTGGCGCTTGTCGGATTTGGCCTGACGCCCTTTTTTTCGAACCGCGTGGGAGTGAATTTTGTCGTCGCGCATGGATTTCCGTCGCCCGCCGTCATTGCGGACGAACGCGTGCAGCGCCTGCGCCTTGAAGCAAGGCAGCGGCGCGAACTCGCGGGCGCGGATGGCAGAATGCCGATCACGCAAGCGATGTCAGCAGTCGCCGCGCGCGGCGATAGGGCCTTCGATCCGGTGCGGCCATGACCGTCGTCCTCCGCTCCATATTTCTTTGCGCAGTGATTTCGCTTTCCTTGTGCGGGGCCGCGTCCGCGGGCTTGCCGCGTGCGGTACTGGATTCACTCGGTGTGCGGCCGCCGCCGGGTGCGCGGCTGGACCTCGGTATGACCGCGCCCAACACGCAAGGAAGGGTTCGTTCGTTGCGCGCGATCCTTGCAGGCAAGCCCGCCTTTCTGAATTTCGTCGATTACACCTGTAATACCTTGTGCGGCACGGACCTGATGTTGCTGGCCGATGGCATCCGACGCGCCGGATTGAAGCCCGGAGATTTCCGCATTTTGGTCGTCGGAATCGATCCCAAGGACAACGCAGCAGCCGCGATCAAAATGCAGGACGCCGAAATTCCCGCTGACTTGCGGGCGTCGACCACCTTTCTGCTTCCCAATGTCGCCATGGTCACGCAGGCGACCCGCGCACTGGGCTTTCATTATGCCTATGATCAAGCGATCGACCAATTCGCGCATCCCGCCATCGTCTATGCCCTGGCGCCGGACGGACGTGTCAGAGGTCTGTTATCCCCCCTCTCTCTGACCGCGGATGATCTTCGCCAAGATCTTGTCGGACCGTCTCCCCGGCCATTGGGCCTTTACGGACGCCTGCACACGCTGTGCTACGCCTATGATCCCCAGACAGGAAAATACTCGCTGAGGATTGGCTTCATCCTTCGCCTTGCGGGTCTTTTGACGCTCATGCTCATGGCAAGCGGCATAGCCGCCCTCATCTGGCGGCGGAGGAGGGCATGAACGGTGTCGCCTTTCCCCTGCCGGAAGCGTCACGCAACGCCGCGCAAGTAGACACGGCCTTTTTC
Source organism: Rhizomicrobium sp. (assembly GCA_036268715.1). GTDB lineage: Bacteria > Pseudomonadota > Alphaproteobacteria > Micropepsales > Micropepsaceae > Rhizomicrobium. The sequence continues at coordinate 2,174 of DATATP010000161.1, forward strand.
TCAATATTCGGGATCGCGGGCGCCATTCTTCTGCTCCTTACCGTGCTCATTATTGTCTTCGTCATCCGTTACCGGCGCGGATCGAGCGCACCGCGCGGCGCCATGCCGAAGGTCCTGCGACATGAAATCGAAATCGGCTGGATTACCGCCACCACGTTCCTGGCCATCTTCATTTTCTGGTGGTTCGTGGGTGGCACGGTTTTTCCGCCGCGTTCTCTGCCCGGCCAGCTGGAAATCCATGTCGTCGCCAAGCAGTGGATGTGGAAGACCCAGCATCCAGACGGCGCCCGTGAGATTGACGCCCTTCATTTGCCCGTCAACACCCCTGTGCGTCTGGTCATGACGTCAGAAGACGTGATCCATAGCTTTTATGTCCCAGCCTTCAGGTTGAAGCAGGACGTCCTGCCTGTCATCAGTTCCGAGTTGGAGTTCACGCCCACGCGAGTTGGAACCTATCACCTGTTCTGCGCCGAATATTGCGGGGCGCAGCATTCGCGCATGACCGGGCAGATCGTGGTGATGGCAGCCTCGGACTATGCCAGGTGGCTGCGCCGGCAGCCCCATGGCGACTCCCTCATTCGGGATGGAGAAAATCTCTACGACAAGTTCGGTTGTGGTGCTTGTCACGCCCCCGAATCGCGTGTTCAAGCGCCAAAATTGGGAGGCCTAGCCGGACAGGCCGTGCGGCTTGCGAGCGGGGCCATTATCGTCGCCGACGACGCCTATCTGCGCCGCTCGATCTTGAGTCCGCGGGCGGACATCACCGCGGGCTTCGCGCCAATCATGCCCAGCTATGCGTCCGTCGCAACGGGTTCAGAGGTGGATGCACTGGTGGCCTATATCAAGACCATTCCCAAGGAGGGCAACCCGCATGACTGATATGGCGTCCGCTCCCGACTATCTCCATGACGGACATACATTGGGATCCTGGCTGTTCACGACCGATCACAAACGCATCGCAATCCTGTTCGCGATCTCGATCACGTTCTTCTTTTTCATAGCGGGCGTCGCGATCGGGATCGTCCGGCTGGAATTGCTGACGCCAACCGGAGACTTGGTGTCCGACGACACCTACAACAAACTCTTCACCATTCACGGCATCGTGATGGTGTGGTTCTTCCTGGTTCCCTCGATCCCAGCCACGCTGGGCAATTTCTTGCTTCCCTTGATGATCGGGGCAGAGGACATGGCGTTTCCCCGCATCAATCTTCTGTCCTGGTATCTTTACATCGGTGGCGCGCTGTTCACGCTAGCGACCCTGATCGCGGGCGGGGTCGATACCGGCTGGACCTTCTACACGCCTTATTCCACAATGTTTTCCAATACCAATGTCTTGCTCGCCGCGATGGGCGTTTTCGTGGTCGGATTTTCGTCAGTCCTGACGGGCGTCAATTTCATCGCCACTACTCACGCGCTGCGCGCACCCGGCATGACCTGGTTCCGTCTGCCGCTTTTCGTCTGGTCGATGTATGCCACCGCACTGGTTATGGTGTTGGCGACGCCCGTCTTGGCAATGACGCTGGTACTGGTCATGGCCGAACGCTGGCTCGGGATACCGATCTTCGATCCCAGCCGCGGCGGTGACCCTCTGCTGTTCCAACACCTCTTCTGGTTCTACAGCCATCCCGCTGTGTACATCATGGTATTACCGGCCATGGGAGTGGTCTCTGAAATCATCACCTGCTTTTCCCGCCGCCGGTTGTTCGGCTATTCCTTCATGGTCTATGCGCTGGTGGCGATTGCGGTGATCGGCTTTTTCGTCTGGGGCCATCACATGTTCGTGTCGGG
>DATATP010000162.1:0-4622 GCA_036268715.1 Rhizomicrobium sp.
CGCCGTCCCATTGGGCGATATGCACATCGACCCGTTTTGCCGACGCATAAGGCCGCATCAGCGCCGCGGCCTGGGCCCGGCCATAGTCCCCCGGCCAGGTCGTGACCGTAAGGATCGGAAGGGGCCTTGTGTACCAGTAAAACGCGACGGCCCCCGCAAGGAGGGCGATAGCGATTGCCACCAGAAGTTTTCTGCGCATTGCACCACTCTAAACCGGGAATCCGCCCGATACCGCGCCAAATTGCGATCCGAGGAGGGCGGTTCAGGCCATCGAAGTCTTGCTTTTGGAAGGTGTGGCCCATAGTTTCCCGCCTTTCGCGGGAAGTCCCATCAGCATATGTGCAGTCGTAGCTCAGCTGGTTAGAGCGCCGGATTGTGGATCCGGAGGTCGGTGGTTCGACCCCACCCGACTGTACCAGGACTTTCAACCACTTACGGGAACAATTGGTTTTTGGTGGCCCGTGTATCTACTGCCGATAAGCAACCGGTAAGCAGAAATGTCGGTTTCGCGCCGCAACTCTGCACGCACATGTGTGGGCAGGTCGGCCACAATTCGGCCGGGTAGCTGAACACAAGCGAAACACAGCTTTCAGATCGAGTTCAGTTACCCGGTGCCAACATCGGGCCAACGGTCAACGAAAGGACTCGACCATGACACGCTTTTCGAAAATTGCTATCGGTGCCCTGGCGCTTGCGGGTGTCGCCACCGTTTCTGCCGCCCCGGCTTCGGCTCGCGTCTTTTTCGGTATCGGCGCACCTTTGGTGGCGCCGCTGCGCGCTCCGGTCCCGACATGCGATCCATATACGCCCTACTACAATCCCTACTATTGCGGGTATGGACCCGCCTATGTGGGTGGCCCGGTAATCGGGCTTGGCTTTGGCGGTGGATGGCATGATGGATTCCACGGCCGCGGGTTCGGTGGTTTCCACGGTGGATTCCACGGCCATCGGTAAACCTACCGTCAGTTGGTGCTCAAACGGCCTCGGAAAACATCCGGGGCCGTTTGATATCCAGTACTCGGCTGCGCAGCTAATGAATTGCATCGTCTGGCCCTGGGGATCGACCGAGGTCGGCCATCGCCATCCAGATATTGCGCCTGCCATGCCTGTGAAAAATCGTCATTCGCCTCGATTGACCGCATGATCCGTTCAGGGCGTAGAACGGTGCATCGGCTCCCCAGGCGAACCGGCCGGTTTCCCTTGATACCATCACGACATTCGTTCTCATTTCCGTGCTTTCTGCCGTTGATGCCGGCGCTGCCACCTAGTTGCATCGGCATCGCTGCCGGATTTCATAACGTCAAAATGCATTGCGGTTCCTCCTTTGCACCGGGATTGGTGCAGCCGAAGGCTCGGACCGCTCGCATGTGGCCGCTATCGCGGTGTGCGATGGTCATGCCGACCCGCCCAGCGCCTTCCACAGAGCCTGCGAGGGGAAGCGGCGCGAGCCACCACTGCCGAGGACCGCGGAAACGAGGCTGGTGGAGACGATTGCAGAGGCGGCCAGGGCGCGGATGGTTCTGACGATCACCTGCCAGCGGTGCAGCCGATCGCGCGCGGAATGGGCCTATAACCTCTGCCAGCGCAAACCGACCGCCGCAACAGTGTCGCTCAACAAGACGGTCGGCGGCTTCCATTGCCGCGGCTGCAATCGCGGTGTGCCAATATATATTTCGGCCAGGAGAGAGAGTGAGCTGTAGGATGAATTGCAGGCGAAATTATCGTTCGGCCTCCAGGCCAGCGACAGGCTTCATCACTAAGTGCCATGATTGAACGCAGCGCCGCAACCAATAGAATTTGGTCGCTTGGCCTAGTATTCGCACTTCGCACTTCTATGTCTCGTCGCCTGCGGAGAGCGGAGCAAAGGCGCCGATATGGCCGAATGCGAAATGGAGGCAAGGCAGGTCTATCCCCACCAGGCCGGTAATGACACCGAGCTTGGGGAGGCAGGAGACTTCACCTTCGAGTGCATGGAAGCCAAAGGCTACCTCCCTCTCACTGATTTGAAGCGTTGCCCCTTGGGTCGTGGCTGGGTTGGCGAAATAGATGAAGGCTGCTACCGGAAGCCCTGGCCCTGGGAACCCGATTAACGGACCGTCTGCGGCAGGTTCACAGCCGTGGCGTCCCGGGCGGACATCGTGGCGGGCAAGGGGGGCCGGATCCGAGGATGAAAAAGGCGAAGACCCCGACGACCCGGCCGGAACGACTGATCGCCGCTACAACATTCGGTGTAATCCAGGTTTACACCATTACGGCGCTGTAATCGGTCATGCGAGAATGCTCAATGGGTTAACTAAATGGCACAGAAGTTGCTCCAGTTAACCCTACCAAAGAGGGGGATTCCAATGCGCCGTTATTTGCTTACCACATCTGCATCACTCTTGATGACCTTCAGCCTGCTAGCTCCCGCTCAGGCAGCCTACACGGCCACGATCGAACAGGTTGGGTCCAATGTGGTCGTCACTGGCAGTGGCACTCTCGACCTGGACGGGCTGACCTATCAAGGAACTGACAGCTTCATCTCCGGAATCTCTCCTGATGAGGCGGTGATTGGGGTCGGGTCGCCGAATAGCGATCCTGTGGACGTCTACAATGGTTTTAGCGGGCCCGCGAACTTCGGCAGCGGGGGAGATACAATCCCTAGCAACAGCGGCAGCGGCGACAAGGTTGCCATCGAAGAATTTTTTGACGAGTTGGGCGTTCCGGCAGGCTATTTGTCAAACACCCCACTGGCAGATACTTCTACGTACGACAATGCCACGTTCGCCAGCTTGGGACTCACTCCCGGCACCTACGAATGGACCTGGACACCGGTTGGGGACGTAACGGATGACAACTTCATCTTGCAGATCGGCCCGCTCGCTGCGACCAGCGTTCCTGAGCCGTTGACGCTGTCGCTCTTTGGCGCCGGCCTCGCTGGCGCCATGGCGATGCGGCGCCGCAAGATAAAAGTCTAGTTGCTCGGTCTTTTGGGACCCGGAAGCGGCGCTTTCGGGCGCCGTTTTTGTTGGTGGGCGACGGCCCTATACCAAGCCGCTCATGTGCGGCAAGTCCACAGCGATGGAATTTAGGTTGGTGAATCCGTGATATTGCGATAGTGGTTGAGGGCCGCGGCCGTTCGCAATGAAGGATCGTTATCGGTGATTAATGAAGAGGATATTCTTGCGGCGCTGGACAAACCGCGCGCTATCTACCCCCTTCAGCAGCGCCTCGATCCGAGCAGCAAAAGCACCGACGCCCTGCAAGAGGTTCTGTTGCGAATGCGCGCCGCGGGAAAAGTGAAGTTCGACATCAAGGCCGGGAAATGGAGCAAGGCGTAGGGCTGGCCATTCATGTCCAACCTCTATTCAGTCACGACGAGCCAAGAGGCAATCCGCGCGCTGGCCAAAGCATTGGGCGAGTGGCGCGACAGCACGGGCAACCTCCAACCATTGCCCGCCGTATTCCCTGACCAGATGGCTCCCGTGGTGCGCACAACGTCGGACGGTGCGCACGAACTGGTGATGATGCGCTGGGGCTTTCCTTCGCCGACTGCGGGCGCCGGGCCGGCGCTGGTAACCAACGTCCGCAATTCTGCGAGCCATTGGTGGCGGCCCTGGCTCGCCAAACCCGCCCAGCGGTGTCTGGTGCCGGTGACGAGCTTCTGCGAATATCTCGGACATCGCCCCGCCGTGCCCCATTGGTTCGCCCTGGATGAGGCTCGCTCTCCATTCTTCTTCGCCGGAATATGGCGCACATGGCAGGGGAACAGAGGGCCCAAGTCCAATTCCGTGCAGGGCAATCACATCCTTTTCAGCTTCCTGACGACCGAACCCAACGACGAGGTCAAGCCGATCCATCCCAAGGCGATGCCAGTGTTGCTGCTCGACCAGGCCGCGCGGGAGACATGGCTGAGAGGTTCGGTGGAGCAAGCTCTGGCCCTGCAGCGGCCGGCTGCCAATGGCGCGGTGCGCGTGGTGGCGACGGGAAGCAACGAGGACTGTCTTTGATGGCTCGGCATAGCCGGCCGCTCCCATGGTCTCTGTGGAACCGTGTTGCTGATATTTAAGGGCAATTGGGGTGGTCGTGATCGGCGTCGGTGACTAATGTTGACAGGTGGCTACACCGATCAACATGGCGCCCGAAAGGCCGCCGCCTCCGTCAAAAAGCGGCCGATGGCTCCTTGCAGTGTCGATAATCGCGATATGCGTGGGCGTCTGCGTACTTGTTGGCAGTCTGTATGGCGCGTTCGGCGACTGATTGAATCCAGCGACATCGAGCCATCTGCGGCAAGTTCACAGCAATGGCGTCATGGGCGCACATAGCGAACTATGGAGAAAAGACCTCGATGGCTGGGGTTTGTATCCGCGCCCGCACCTTCCGCCAACGGAATCCGACGAGCTGAATTGTGAGGGTCAGCGCGATACAGAGCACCGCGAGGATGACGAAGGGCAACTTTTGGCTTTCCACCCCTTCCTGATAAAGCAGCGTGTGGAGGCCGGTGAGCCCGAAGCAGAAATAGTTCCAGCGCTGAAGTCCCTTCCAGCCCGGCGTGCCGAAGCGGCGCAATGAGACGTCGTTCGAGGTCGCCAGCAGCGCGATCAGAATGAGGGTCGCGGCGAGGCCCGTATAGTTGGCGAAGC